>JAEUKC010000363.1:0-4514 GCA_016794445.1 Myxococcales bacterium | reverse complement strand
GACCGAGGCCACCTTGACCGAGGAGCCCTCGAGCGCGCGCTTGGCGATGGGCACGAGGTTCGGGTAGACGCACACCGCCGCGCAGCTCGGGACGTCGGTCAGGCGCTCGCTCGGACGCATCGCCTTGCGACACATCGAGAGCACCTTGCCGGGCGTGTCTTTCCCCTCGAGGGTGGTGAGGTCCATCATCGAGATGGCCATGTGCAGGCCCTCGACCTTGGAGGCCTTCTTGATGGAGCGCTTGGCGAGCGACGCCGCGCGCTCCTCGAGACCGACGGCCTCGACCGGCGGCACCGCGGGCGGACGGTAGTCGCGCCGCGACGGCTCCTTGCCGGTGTCGAGAGCCAGTGCGCGCGCCGCCGAGCCAGCGCGGGCGAGCGGTGCAGCCCGCGTCGCCCTCGCGACCCCGGCTCGTGCAGTGCTCGCCTTGCCCTTCTTCTTGGGAGCTCGATTCACGCGCGGCAGGCTACCACCAAGTCTGCCGCCCGCGCGACGACTCAGGCGCCGATCGCGTTTCGGGCGGCGCTGAGCGTGCGATCGAGCTCCGCGTCGCCGTGGGCGCCCGAGATGAACGCGGCCTCGAACTGCGAGGGCGGCAGGTAGATGCCCGCGTCGAGCATCGCCGCGTGGAAGCGGCCGAAGCGCGCCGTGTCGCAGCCCTTGGCGTCGTCCCAGGAGTGGACGGCCTTCTTCTCGGTGAAGAACAGCGTGAACATCGAGCCCACGCGCTGCACGACGCCGGGGACGCTCTTCTCCCGCAGGATGGCCTCGAGCCCGGCTTGCAGGCGCGCACCGAACGACTCGAGCTTCGCGTAGAGCGCGTCGTCGAGCCGGGCCAGCGTGGCGAGGCCCGCGGCCACGGCCACCGGGTTGCCGCTGAGCGTGCCCGCCTGGTAGACCGGACCGACCGGCGAGATCACCTCCATGACGTCCCGGCGACCGCCGTACGCGGCGAGCGGGAGGCCTCCGCCGACGATCTTGCCGAGGGTGACCAGATCGGGTCGCACGCCGTAGAGCGCCTGGGCGCCGCCCTTGTGCACGCGGCAGCCGGTCATCACCTCGTCCATCACGAACAGCGTGCCGTGCTTGTCGCAGAGCGCGCGCACGCCCTCCAGGTAGCCGGGGGCAGGGGGCACGCACCCCATGTTGCCGACCACGGGCTCGAGGAACACCGCGGCCACGGGGCGCTCGGCGAGCGCGCGCGCCATCGCGGGGAGATCGTTGAACGGGACGACCGCGGTGTCGGCGGCGGCGCCCGCGGGCACGCCGGCGCTGTCGACGTTGCCGAACGTGGCGAGCCCGCTGCCCGCCTTGACGAGGAACAGGTCGGCGTGGCCGTGGTAACAGCCCTCGGCCTTGATGATGCCGTCGCGCTTGGTGAAGCCCCGCGCGGCGCGCGCCGCGGCCATGGTGGCCTCGGTGCCGCTCGACACCGCTCGCATCATCTCGATCGCGGGATAGAGAGCCCCGATCGCCTCGGCGAAGGTGATCTCCTGCTCGGTCGGCGCGCCGTACGAGGTGCCACGGTCGACGGCGGCGTGGATGGCCGCGCGGACCTCGGGGTGGGCGTGACCCAGGATCATGGGCCCCCAGGAGCCGACGTAGTCGACGAGCCCCCGACCTTCGTGGTCGTAGAGGTAAGCGCCCTCGGCCCGGGAGACGAAGACGGGGACCCCGCCGACGGCGCGGAAAGCGCGCACGGGGGAGTTCACGCCGCCGGGGATCCGGGTCTTGGCGCGGTCGAGGAGGGCCTGGTCGTGGGGGCGGGCGGTCATCGCGAAGGGCGTATCTACCAGCAGAGTGCGAGCGTCGAGGACGATTCACTTGACCCCATGAGCAGTGGGGCGATAATCGCCCCCCGAATCGAGCCACGCGGGGGAGTAGAGGTTGCAGTGCATCGCCCGCGGTGCGTGATTCGATCAGCAACGGTTGCGGTGCGAGGAGGCCTTCTGTGATCACCTGCCCGAAGTGCGCCAAGGAGAACCAGGACCACTACAAGTTCTGCCTGGGCTGCGGTGCCGAATTGCCGCGAGATGCGGCCCCCAAGGCGTTCGCGCCCAAGACTCCGCCGCATGGAATGAAGGCTGCGCCCGCTGCGGCGCCGCCTGCTGCTGCGCCCCCGCCAGTGGCACCGCCTCCGGCCGCGCCGCCGGTTGCGCCGCCTCCGGCGGCACCCGTGGCCGCGCCGCCGCCCGTCGCCGCGCCTGCTCCGCCGCCGGCGCCCATCGCTGCACCGCCTCCCGCGCCCGTCGCCGCGCCCCCGCGCCCAGCGCCGGTCCCTGTCCCTGCCGCGCCGATCGCGCCCCCGGTGGCTGCACCCGTGGCTGCGCCGGCGCCGCCGCCGGTCGCTGCCCCCGTCGCGGTCGCTGCGCCGCCGGCGGCACCCGCGGCCACCGGCCCGCAGGTCACCTGCCCGACCTGCGGCTTCACCAACCCGCCGTCCAACAAGTTCTGCCAGTCCTGCGGAACCGTGCTCACCGGCCTCGCCGCCGCCGCTTCGGTCCCGCCGCCGCCCGCCGCGGCCGGTGCTGCGGGCAGCGCGACCCTCACCGCTCTGCGCGCCGACGGCACCGACGCGGGCACGTTCAACCTGCCCGCCGGCTCCACCACGGTCGGCCGCGACCTCGGCGGCGTGTTCGGTGGTGACAGCTACCTCTCGCCCAAGCACGCCACCTTCAAGGTGACGGGCGGCAAGATCACCGTCCGCGACGAGAGCTCGCTCAACGGCGTCTACCTCAAGATCGCCCGTGACACGCCCACCGAGCTCAAGTCGACCGACATCTTCCGCATCGGTCAGGAGCTCATCCGCTTCGAGCGCCTGCAGGCGCCCGCACCCAGCGCCGACGGCGTCGAGCGCCTCGGGAGCCCGGCCGACGGCATCGTCGGTCGCCTGCTCCTCGTGACCGGTCGCGACACGACCGGCAACGCCTTCACCATCCCCGCGCACGGCATCCACATGGGCCGCGAGCGCGGCGACGTGATCTTCCCGGAGGACGGCTACGTTTCTGGCCTGCACTGCCGGATCGCCCCCGAGGCCGGCCGCATGTTCCTGACCGATCTCGGTTCCTCGAACGGCACCTACGTCCGACTCAACGAGGAGCGCGAGGTCCACTCGGGAGACGTGATCCTGATGGGCCAGCAGCTCTTCCGCGTCGGCGTCTGATGCCAGCCGATTCGACGAGCACGAAGGCCGCGAAGAAGGTCATTCGCGTGGTCGCCGCGGTCGTCCAGCGGAACGAGCGCTACCTCATCACCCAGCGGCGCAAGACCGCCGTCCTGCCGCTCCTCTGGGAGTTCCCCGGAGGCAAGGTCGAGGAGGGCGAGACCGACGAGCACGCCCTCGCGCGCGAGATGACCGAGCGCCTCGGGGTCGACGTCGAGGTGGGTCAGCTCATCTCGTTCGTGAGCCACCCCTACGAGAACTACTCGGTCGACCTGCACCTCTACGAGTGCAAGCTCCGCTCGGAGACCCTCGAGGCCCGCGCCGTCGCGGACTTCCGCTGGGTCACCTCGGGCGAGTTCGATCAGTACCCCTTCACCCCTGCCGACGAGGCCTCGATGGCCAAGCTGCTGGGGGTCGTGGAGTGAGCGATGCGCTGGCTGTCGGGCCTCGTCGTCCTGTTCGCGCTCGGCTGCAGGACCGAGCCCATCCGCGAGGCCCCTCCACCGAGCGCCTCCGTCTCGAGCAGCGCCGCGCCGGTGAGCCCCGCGTCGGGCACGGCGTACGGCAAGCCGATCGACCCGATGACCCCGTACATCCCGCTCGCCGAGCTCCTCGCCAAGCCCGCCGACTGGAACGGCAAGCGCGTGCGCACCCGCGGCGAGGTCGTCGCGGTCTGCCAGAACGCGGGCTGCTGGGCCGACCTGCGCCCCGAGGGCACCGACCCGAAGTCGCCGAAGCCGCCGACCCACGTGACCATGCACGATCACGCGTTCTTCCTGCCCAAGGACGCCAAGACCAAGGTCGCCGAGATCGATGGCCAGGTCACCGTGCGAGCCCTCACCCAGGCCGAGTGCGACCACTTCAACGGCGAGGGCGCCAACCTCGTCGCCGGCACGCCGATGGTCATCGTCGACGCGATCGGCGTCGTCCTGCGTTGAGTCGCGTGTCCGAAGCCCCGTTCTCCGCCGGCGCCGCGACCGTCATCCGCGCGACCGGCCTCGTGCACCTCGGGCTGATGGCGAGCCTGCTCCTCGCGCCCCGGTGGACGCTGGCCGCCCTCGCGCTCCCCTGGACGGAGCCCGCGACGTTCCTCCGCTTCTTCGCGGTGGCCTACGGCACCCTCGGCCTCGGTCTGTTGCGCGCCGCTGGGCTGCCCATGAGCCGAGGACTACTGCTGGTCGAGACCACCGCCCTCGTGAAGCTCGGTTTCGTGGCCGTCGTGACGGCCGACATCGTGGCCCGCAAGTTGCCAAGTGGATCGGCGGTCGCGCTGGCGCTCGACGTGATTTTCGGCGCCGCGCTCTACCGAACCGCCCGTCGCAACCGCGAAAGCCCCTGAGGAGCCCAGAAA
>JAEUKC010000483.1:0-11772 GCA_016794445.1 Myxococcales bacterium | reverse complement strand
GCGTCCCACCTCGTCCCACACGTCACCTCCAAGACTCGATTCCGTCCTGCGTCCGACACGAGAGGTGCTAGCGTGCAGAGTCGACGGTCGAGATGAGCGCGGCGGTCCCGAACGAACCTGGCGGCAACGAAGTTCCGGCCGGCCCCGCAGGGCCGAGCGCCGAAGAAACCCTGCCGCGCCGTTTTGGCAAGTACACGCTGCTCCGTCGCATGGCGACGGGCGGCATGGCCGAGATCTACCTCGCGCTCCAGCGCTCGGTGGCGGGCTTCGAGAAGCTCATCGTCATCAAGCGCATCCTGCCCGCGATGAACCAGGACCGTGGGTTCATCGACATGCTGCTGCACGAGGCGCGCGTCGCGGCGACCCTCTCGCACCCCAACATCGTCCAGACGATCGACGTCGGTCAGGTCGACGGCACCTACTTCATCGCGCTCGAGCACATCCACGGCGAAGACCTGCGGTCGATCGTCCGCCAGATGAAGAAGAAGGGCGTGACCGAGTTCCCGGTCGAACACGCCATCGGCATCATCCTCGGCATGTGCGCAGGGCTCAGCTATGCGCACGAGCGTCGCGACCTCGACGGCACCGCGCTCAACATCGTCCACCGCGACATCTCCCCGCAGAACGTGCTCGTGGGCTTCGCCGGCGACGTGAAGATCGTCGACTTCGGCGTGGCCAAGAGCGGCGCGCAGACCCAGGAGATCACCAAGAGCGGGCAGCTCAAGGGCAAGGTGCCCTACATGTCGCCCGAGCAGGCGCGGGGCGAGGAGATCGACTGGCGGAGCGACGTCTTCGCCATCGGCGTCATGCTGTTCGAGCTCACGACCGGCAAGCGCCTGTTCAAGGGCGCCACCGAGTTCGAGACGCTGAAGCTCATCATCGAGCGCGACTACCCGCGCCCGTCGTGGGTCTCCCCGAACTACCCGCCGGGCCTCGAGAACATCGTCATGCGCGCCCTCGAGAAGGACCGCGCCAACCGCTACCAGTCCGCGCGCGAGATGCAGGCCGACCTCGAGGCCTTCGTGCGCGACGAGAAGCTCCCGGTCAGCAGCATCGCGACCGCCGAGTTCATGAAGATGCTCTTCGAGGAGAAGCTGGCGGCGCAGAAGGAGGCCCTGATGCAGGGTCGCCAGCTCGCCGACATCATCGCCACCGAGATCATCCACAACGAGCGCACCGAGGCGGGCGCCGAGTCGGGGCGGCTCTCCACCACCAACGTCACCAGCACGAGCAGCGGCGCCATCGCCCTCGGCAGCGTGCCGCCGCCCGCCAAGGGCAGTCGCGCGAAGTGGCTCGTGTTCGGCGTGCTCGGCCTCGCCGCCATCGGCGCGGGCGCGTTCGTGTTGACCCGCCCCAAGCCGGAGGCCAAGGCCGAGACCGCCGCGGCGTCGCCCGCCGAGCCGGCCAAGGCCAAGGCCAAGCTCGTGGTGAAGAGCGAGCCGGTGGGCGCCCACATCTGGATCAACGGCGAACCCATCGCCGAGAAGACCCCAGCCAACCTCGACAACCTCCCCGTCGGCCAGATCGACGTCAAGGTCGGCATGGAGGGCTACGCGAGCAAGACCGAGAAGGTCACGCTGGCGGCGGGCGAGCCGGTCACCAAGAACTTCACCCTGCAGAAGGGCGTCGTGGTCATCGAGGTCGCGGGCCACCCGTCGGGCGCCAACGCGAGCCTCGACGGCAAGGCCATCACGTTCGGCGCGAGCCCCGTGAAGATCGAGGCCACCCCCGGCGACGCGCACACCATCATCGTGTCGGCCGCGGGCTTCGTCACCAAGACCATGAAGGTCACCGGCGAGATCGGCGAGACCAAGAAGCTCGACGGCACCCTCGACAAGATCGTCGCCGGGGGCCCGGCGCCCGCCAAGACTGGCGAACCCGCCGTCGCCCCTCCGCCGACCGGCAACGGCAAGCTCATGGTCTCCGCGAGCGGGGGCTGGTGCAACGTCAGCATCGACGGCAAGCCGCAGGGCGCCACGCCGACCGGCGCGGTCGACCTGAGCGCTGGCGTGCACACCGTGAGCTGCACGGACTCCAACGGCAAGACCATGTTCCAGTCGAGCAAGGTCAACGTGGGAGAGACGAGTCGGGTCAAGTTCTCCCTGTGAGCCCTTCGATGTCTGGCGCCATGGCCGGCGAACCCCAATCCCCGCGTCCCCCCGAGATCACCTACGTCGGTGGTCCGATCGAAGAGGGGGTCACCCTCGAGGGTCGATATCGCGTCGAGAAGCGCCTCGGCGAGGGCGCGATGGGCGCCGTGTTCCTCGTCGAACACATCCAGCTCCGCAAGCGCTACGCGCTCAAGGTGCTGCTGCCCGAGTCGGTGGCCTCGCCCGAGATCATCGCGCGGTTCGAGCGCGAGGCGATCGCCGCCGGCAACATCGATCACCCGAACGTCGCCAAGGCCACCGATTTCGGCCGACTGGCCGACGGCTCGTTCTTCCTCGTCCTCGAGTACGTGGGCGGTCAGAGCCTGCGCACGCTGCTCGAGAAGGAGGGTGGCCTCGAGCAGCGTCGCGCGGTGGGCCTCGCGCGCCAGGTGTTGGCGGCGCTCCACGCGGCCCACTCCAAGGGCGTCATCCACCGGGACATCAAGCCCGAGAACGTCATGTTGACCCACGCGGGCTCGGCGAGCGGTGGTGCGGGTGCCTCGGGGTCGTACCCCGCGCTCGTTCCCGAGACCGAGATCGCGAAGGTGCTCGACTTCGGCATCGCCAAGGTCACCGAGGAGCTCGCGCCGGCCTCCGAAGCGGCCGCCGAGCAGCCGCTCACCCGCATGGGCGCGATGTACGGCACACCCGCGTACATGTCGCCGGAGCAGGCGATGGGGGAGGTGATCGACGTCCGCGCGGATCTCTACGCCACCGGCGTCATGCTCTACGAGATGCTCGCCGGGCGCCCGCCCTTCGACGGCGAACCGCTCGAGGTGGTCATGCACCACCTCCACGACCCGCCCCCGCCGCTGGTCTCGCCCCGGGGGCCCATCGATCCGGCGATCCACGCCGTCGTCGACCGACTGCTCCAGAAGGACCGCGCCGCGCGCTTCGCCACGGCGCAAGAGGCGCTCGACGCGCTCGACGCCATCGAGGCCTCTTTCCTCGTGGTGGTCGCGCCGATCGCAGGGGAGGGCGTCGAGCCTCTGCCGCGCAAGCGCGCCTGGCTCCCCATCGCCATCGGCGGCGGGGCGCTCGCGTTCGTGCTGATGCTGGCGCTGGTGCTCGGCGGGAGCGACCACGAGCCCGAGGCCACTCCGCCGCCCAAGAAGCCCAAGAAGGTGATGGTCGCGGAGCCCGCTAGCACCAGCTCCAGCTCGGGGGGCAAGGCCGAGCCGCAGAAGGACGACGACGGCCCGAAGGCCGAGTCCTCCGCCGCCCCCTCGGGGTCGGCAGTTGCCGCGGCGTCGGCTTCGGCGTCGGGGAAAGCCAAGGGCCAGAAGAAGAGCCTGGTCCAGAAGATCAAAGGCCTGTTCTAGCGGCGGCAGCTCTCCTATATGCGGATCGCCATGTCGACCGCCCTCGAGCACCCCTCGTCAACGTCGAACGTCCACGGCGCCTTCGTGCGCGACCGCCTGGGCACCATCCTGGCCCTCGCGCCGCTCGGGGTCTGGGTCGTCAACCACCTCTGGAACAACCTCGCCGCGTTCCAGGGCGAGGTGCAGTGGCAGAAGGCGGTCACCGAGCACGCGCACCCGATCTCGGAGCTCATCACCTTCACGCTCGTGCTGGTGCCGCTCTTCATCCACCTGATCTGGGGCCTGCGCCGCCTGCGGCACATGAAGCCGAACAACGCGAGCTACGGGTACTTCGGGAACCTCAAGTTCCTGCTGCAGCGCATCTCCGCGCTCGGCGTGCTCGCGTTCCTCGGCGCACACCTCTGGCTCGCCTTCATCTCGCCGCGGTTCTTCAAGCACCAGCCCGAGCGCTTCGGCGACATCGCCAGCGAGATGGCGCACAACCCGCCCACGCTCGTCGTCTACCTGCTCGGCACCCTCGGCGTCGCCTACCACCTCGCGAACGGCGTCTCGTCCTCGGCGATGGCCCTCGGCCTCGCGATCTCGCCCCGCTCGCACAAGCGCTTCGACAACCTCGCGGCCGTGCTGCTCGTCGTGTTCCTGACGATGGCCTGGGGCGCGATCTACGCGCTCTACCGCGCGGGCGCCGCCATGCCCGTGCACTGAGCTCGAACCAAAGCAAACCAGCGCTCAGCGCTCGCAGTCGTCGCAGGTGCCGCGGAGCTGGATGGCGACCGCGTTCTTGCGGACGCTGCGGGGCGCGCCGCGGCCGACGTCGAGCTTCACGCTCTCGGCGGGCAGGCACTGCACGTCTCCGCAGCTGTCGCAGACGAAGTGCGCGTGCTCGCGGTCCTCGTGGGCCTGACCCTCGGCGCCGAGCAGCTCGAAGCGCCACACGTGATCCCCCACGTCCGAGCGCCGCACGAGGCCCGCCTCGGTGAGGTCGATCAGGTTGCGGTAGATGGTGGCGCGGTCCCAGCCCTCGGGGGCGAGCTCCTCGGCGAGATCGCCGTGGGTGACGGGGCCGCCGTGGGCCTCGAGCCGCTGGAGCACCGCGACCCGGGGCGCGGTGACGCGCAGCCCCACCTCGCGGAGGTGGGCGCGGAGGGCCTCCACGGGGGTGCCGGACTTCGCGCGTGCCATGCCTGAACGATAGCCCTCGGCGGGCCGACTCGCAACCCGAACGTCGTTGCATTCGAGTTGCAATACCATCCGCGAGGCGGTAGACCGCAGCCCCATGCGCAGGTCGTGGCTCTCCGCCAGCTTCAGCCTCGGCCTCGCGCTGGGCGGGTTCGGCGTGGTCGAGCGCGCCCTCGCCGATCTCGTGGGCCCCGTGTGCAAGAACGGCGCGCCCCCGGACTACCCGGCCGAGGGCGACGGGCGCCCCGTCGTGATCAAGGTGGAGCTCGTGCTCGGGGCGGACGGTCGCGTCGAGAACGTGACGGTGCTCTCGCGGTTGCCGGAGGACGCGCCCACCGCGCTCGACGCGCGCGCCATCGAGCACGCCAAGACCCTGGTGTTCGAGCCCGCGTACAAGGACGGCGTCGCGATCAAATCCAAGATCGTCTACGCGGTGCGGTTCAAGCCCACCCTCTCGAGCGGGCCCTCGGGGTCGGCCTCGGCCTCGGCCTCCGCCTCGGGCTCGGCCAAGCCGTCGGCGTCCGCGAGCTCGAGCCTGTGGGCGGGCGCGAAGCCCTCGGCCTCCGAGGCAAAGGCCGCCTCCGCTCCGCCGTCCGCGCCCGCAGCGCCGGCACCCGCCACGTCCGCGGGGCCCGTCGACCTGAAGGTCGCGGGCGACAAGCTCCCCGCGCCGCGCTCGGCCAGCGACTACCGCATCGACGAGGATCTGCTCCACGTGGCCCCGCACGCTTCGGGCGCCGACATGCTGGCCGCCGCCCCGGGGATCTACGTGGGCCACGTCGAGGGCGACGCGGTCGCGAGCACCATCTTCCTCCGCGGGTTCGACGCGCAACACGGCCAGGACATCGAGCTCAAGGTCGGCTCGGTGCCGATCAACGTGCCCTCGCACCTGCACGGTCAGGGCTACGCCGACCTCGGCTTCCTCATCCCCGAGGTGGTGCAGCGCCTGCGCGTGATCGAGGGCGTGTACGACCCGCGACAGGGCGATTTCGCCGTCGCGGGCAGCGCCCACTTCGAACTCGGCGTTCGCGAGCGCGGCTACCACGTGAAGACCTCGCTCGGGACGTTCCGCACCAAGCGCTTCGTCGGCATCTGGGCGCCGCGCGACGAGTCCGACGACACCTTCGGCGCCGTGGCCGTGCGGACGACCGACGGGTTCGGCCCCGGCAACCGCGGCGGCATCTCGGGCTCGGGCCTCGCGCAGTACGGCTTCGAGCTCCCCGCGGGCTACCGCCTGCTCGTGTTCGCCTCGGCCTACGGCGCCCGCTCCGGGCTCGCAGGCGCGCTCCGTCGCGACGACTACGACGCCGGCCGCGTCGGGTTCTTCGACAGCTATCCATACCCGACCGCGCAGGCGCAGTCCGCGTTCGCGTCGCGCGTCTCGCTCGGGCTAGAGATCGACAAGACCACCGAGACCGGCGCGCACCTCGAGACCACGCTCTGGGTCACGCTCACCGATTTTCGCCTGCGCGCGAACTACACGGGCTTCACCCAGCGCGCGATCATCGACCCGACCCGGGTCGGCCTCGGTGACCTGGTCGAGCAGGGCAACGCCGACACGGCCGTCGGTGCGAGCGCGCGGTTCCGGACCAGCAAGATCCAGCTGACCAAGGACCTCGTGGCCCACGTCGAGCCGGGGTTCTCGCTGCGCGCCGCCACGAGCGAGCAGCAGCAGAACCTGCTGATGCCGCCCGACAACCAGACCTGGGATCGCCGCATCGACGCCACCATCCGGAGCACCGACCTCGGCGCCTACCTCGACCTCGACCTGCGCGCGTTCCGCAAGCTCAAGGTGGCCGGCGGCGTGCGCGCCGACGTGCTGTTCTACGACGTCGACGATCGCCTCTCCAACAGCGACCCGAGCTTCCGCCGCGTGAGCTACGTGCCGGGCTACCGGCGCACCGCGCTCGGCGTCGCCGCAGGGCCACGCGCCTCGATCGAGTACGCGCTCCTGCCGTGGCTCACGCCCGTGCTCTCCTACGGCGTCGGGTATCGCTCGCCGCAGGCGCGGCTCCTCGCCGAGGGAGAGCGCGCGCCCTACACGACCGTCACCTCGTACGAGGCCGGCGTGCGGTTCGCGAGCGAGGGCGAGCGGCTCGTCGCGTCGCTCGCCGCCTACCGCACCAAGCTCTCGGACGACCTCGCCTTCGACCCGGGCGAGAACACCCTCGCGCGGATCGGCCCCACCTCGCGCGAGGGGCTCGCGGCCTACGTGGTCGCGCGGCCCTGGGACTTCTTCCTCGGGAGCGTGAGCGTGACCTACGTGCACGCGACCCTCGACGCACCGCCCGTCGCCACCGCCGACAACCCGAACCCCGCCTACAAGGAGGGGCAACGCCTGCCGTTCGTGCCGACCGTGGTGGCCCGCGCCGATCTCGGCGTCCGCGGCACGCTCGCCGGCGCCGGCTCCGCGCGCCTGGTCGGCCGGGCAGGCACGGGCTTCAGCGTGATCGGCGAGCGGCCGCTCCCCCACGGGCAGGTCGCCGAGCCGTTCACCCTCCTCGATCTGTCCTTCGGGCTGCGCTTCCGCGAGGTGGAGCTCGGCATGGACGTGACCAACGTGCTCGACCGACGCTGGACGGACAGCGAGCTCCACTACTCGTCGAGCTGGCCGACCCGCGAGATCCCCTCGACCATCCCGACCCGGCACTTCGTCGCGGGTGCGCCGCGCACGGTCACCTTCTCCCTCGCGGTGCACCTGTGAGGGCCTTCGCGCTCGGCTTCTCGGCGTGTGTGGCCGTCGCGTGCGGCGACACCGGGCAGCCGCTGGTCCGCCATCCCGTGTTCGCGGTCGGCACGGCCGCCCGCACCACCAGGGTGGGCGACTGGGACGTCACGCTGTCGGTCGCCCGCGTCGGGTTCGGTCCGGTGAACTTCTGCGCGAGTCGAGCCGCTTCACCCGAGCTGTGCAGCGAGCCGCTCGCCGAGTGGGCTGCCACCGCCACGATCGACGGGCTGTCGGAGACCCCGCAGCGCCTCGGTACGGTGAACGGCTTCGCGGGCACCGTCCAGTCGCTGGGCTTCGCCTACGCGATCCCGTGGCTCACGACCGAGGACGCGCCCCGGCCGAAGTCAGGCGCTCCCGGCGGACACTCGGCCCACCTCGAGGGCTCCGCGCGTCGTTCCAAGGACGGGTTCGTGCTCGCCTTCGTGGCCGACGTCGACGTGCGGCCCGTGGTGCGCGCCCAGCCGGCGGTCAGCCTGAGTGGTCTCTCGCAGATCCTCGCCGCCGACACCCAGCGACTCGACGTGCGCTTCGATCCGAGCGCGTGGGTCGGGCAGATCGACTTCGACGCCCTCGCGGCCGGAGGCCCCACCGCGACCGTCGTGGCCAAGAGCCAGGGGTGGGACGCGCTGGTCGTCGGTATGACCGCCCTCGCGCCTCCGACGTTCGTCTGGACAAAATGAAATCACGTTGCTCTTGCAACGAGATTGCGATAATGTGGCCCCATGAAGAATCATGCGGTCTTCCTCCTGGGTCTCCTCGCGGCCTGCAGCGGTAGCGAGGCCGCCGTCGGCAAGGGCAACGTGCAGGTGTTCGTGGTCCCCGAAGACTCGATCTCGGCGGGCCTCGAGCCAGGCACGGAGATCGAGAACCTCGTCGACGGCTGGAAGGTCGAGTACACGAAGTTCCTCGTCACCATCGGCAACTTCCGCGCGCGGAGCTCGACGAGCGGCGCCACGATCTCCGACCCGACGATCTACGTCCTCGACCTCAAGAACGCGCCCGCGGGCGGCTACGTCACCTTCGAGGCCAAGTCCGTCGACGCGATCACCTACGACAAGGTCGGCGAGGACATGCCCGCGGCAGGTCCGACGGCGAAGGCGCTGCCGCCCACCACCGCCGCCGACCTCGCCCTCATGACGAGCAAGGGCTACGCGCTCTACTTCGAGGGCGTGATGACGAAGGCCGACGGCAAGTCGTGCAAGCCGGGGAGCCGCGACCCGAAGGACTGCGTCGCCGCGACCAAGGTCACCTTCAAGTGGGGCTTCGCGATGGGCACGGCCTTCGACGACTGCGGGAAGGACGGCAAGGCTGGCTTCGCCGTGCCCGCGGGCGGCACCGCCGGCATCAAGCCGACCATCCACGGCGACCACTGGTTCTTCACGGACCTGACCGAGGGAGTCGAGGTGACCAGCCGCCGCGCGCAGTACATCGCCGACGCCGACCTGGACCATGACGGCCAGACCACGCTGGACGAGCTCCGGGCGGTGAAGGCGGCCGATGCTTTCCCGACGGACCTGTACAAGCTGTCAGGAGCCATCGGCGGCAAGCCCATTTCCACGGCGTACGACTTCGTCGAGGCCCAGGCGCGCACACTTCACGACTTCCAGGGCGACGGCGAGTGCCCGACCCGGACCGTGCTCCGCTGAGGCTTGCGAGGGCGGCAGCTTGACGTTTGCCGTCCTCTCTCGAACAATACGGGGTCTACGGAACCCCGCCCCGCGGAGGTGCCTCGATGCTCGGCGGGTCTGCGCGCGGACTCGCCCACGGTCGTCACGTCGTCAGACTCCTGCGGGCGGAGGTCCTTACATGCTTCGGTTGCGCTTTCCCCTCGTCTCGGTTGCGCTCTCCCTTTCCGTGTTCGGTTGCGGTGCCACCAAGGACACCGGTGGCCCGGGCGATCTGACCGGCGACACCGGCACGGGCGACGGCTTCACCCTCGACGGCGGCGACGACGCGCCCGAGGGCAGCACGTCGCTCGACGGCCTCGACCTCGATCCGCCGAACGCCACCATCGTGATCGACACCACGACGAGCCCTGCCAAGCCCGCGACGGTCACGTACAAGGCGATCGCGCGCAACAAGGACGGCTCTTCGACCGACGTCGCCGGCACCGCCACCTTCACCATCGACGACACTGGTCTCGGCAGCTTCGCCGGCTCGACGTTCACCTCGGTCGACGCGCTCCCGGGCGGCATCCTCGGCACCACCACCACCGTGAAGGCGAACGAGGGCTCGCGCAGCGGCGCCGCCAACCTCACCATCATCCAGCTGCGCCGTCAGCCCGACGCGCCCGGCACCGGCGACTTCTACTTCGAGGTCCCCTACAAGGCGCCGGCCACGCCCGACAAGGACGTCCTCAAGTTCGGCACCAAGATCCAGCAGGTCGACGTCGGCTTCAACATGGATACGACCGGCTCGATGAGCGGCTCGGTGTCCAACCTGCAGACCAACCTCTCGTCCACGCTCATCCCGAACCTCAAGAAGGTCATCCCGAGCGTCGGCGTGGCCATCGTCGACCACAAGGACTACCCGGTGTGCTCGCACGGCAGCGCGGGCATCGACTTCCCGGTCAAGGTCTACCAGGTGGTCACGACCGACATCGCCAAGGCCCAGGCCGCGACGGTGAGCTGGTCGGCCAGCGGTGGCGCCGACGGCCCCGAGTCGCAGGTGCCCTCCATGTGGCACATGCTCACCGGTGGCGCGCTCAACTGGTCGGGTGGCAGCGTGCCCAAGCACACGCCCAAGCCCGGCACCGTCGGTGGCGTCGACTTCCGTGCGGGCGCGCTTCCCGTCCTCGTGCTCATCACCGACGTCAGCTGGCACGACGCGGCGCGCGACCCGTACTGCAGCTCGGTCACGTCGCCGCCCGTCGTCGCGGACGTGAAGAAGGCCTTCGCCGACACCAAGGCCAAGTTCATCAACATCACCTCGTACGACGAGGCGCAGGCCGACGACCTGTCCGACGCGACCAAGTCGAACATCCCCCCGGGGGCGTTCGCTGCCGGCGCCAAGGACTGCCCCACGGGCGTGAGCGGCGCCAAGCGCCCCGCCACCGGCCCGGGCGGCAACTGCCGCCTCAACTTCCTCCACAGCGGCGGCACGGGCGTCAGCGATCAGGTGGTCAAGGCGATCCAGGCCATCAGCGTCGGTAGCATCTTCGACGTGACCGCCCAGGCGGCCAACGACCCCACCAACCCCTCGCTCTCGGACGGCGGTCCGCCCGTCGACGCGACGCAGTTCATCAAGGCCCTCCGCGCGATGAGCGAGGGGGACGCGAAGGCCGGCTGCCCGTCGGCCTCCACCAAGGACACGGACGGCGACGGCATCGACGACACCTTCACCGGCGTGAAGGTCGGCACCCCGGTGTGCTTCGAGGTCATCCCGGCCATGAACATCGCCGTGCCCCCCAAGCCGGTGGCGCAGTTCTACAAGGCCTTCATCAACGTGCTCGGCATGCCGGGCAGCATCAAGCTCGATCAGCGCTTCGTGCTCTTCCTCGTTCCGCCGAAGGAGATCGCCAAGTGAGTCACGGTATCCACGGAGGTTCCATGCTTCGCTTCTCTCGTTCCACGAGTCTCGTTGCTCTGTTCGCCGTCGCTGCCGCCGGTTGCGGTGCCACGCGTGACGTCTCCACCGGCGATCTCGAGGACGGCGGCGCCGACACCGGTGGCACCACCGACGAGGGCATCCTCGACCTCGGCACCGAGGGCGGGCCGACCCTGGACAGCCTCGACCTCGACCCGATCAACGCGACGATCATCATCGACACCACGAGCACGCCCGTGGTCCGGGCCACGCAGACCTACAAGGTCACGCAGAAGAGCGCCGACGGCACGACCAAGGATGTGACCGCGGACACGGCGATGACCGTCGACGATCCCTCCCTCGGTACGTTCGCCGGCACCACCTTCACCTCGACCGACGCCCTTCCGGGCGGCGTCAAGGGCATCACCACCGTCGTCCGCGCCAGCGCGCTCGGGAAGTCCGGCGCCGCCAACCTCACCATCGTCCAGCTGCGCCGCGCGCCCGACAAGCCGGGCACGGGCGACTTCTTCTTCCTCGTCCCGTTCAAGGGCGCGCCGAGCCCGGACAAGGACGTCCTCAAGTTCGGCACCAACATCAAGCAGGTCGACGTCGCCTTCGCGATGGACACCACGGGCTCGATGGGTGGTCAGGTCGCCGGCCTCAAGGCCTCGCTCTCGACGACCATCTTCCCGGGCCTCACCAAAGCCATCCCGAGCGTCGGTCTCTCGGTCGCCTACCACGACGACTACCCCACCGGCAGCTACGGCTCGCCGACCTGTGGCAAGGGTCTCCCGGGTGACCTCCCCGTCGGCATCATCCAGGTCATCACCACCGACCTGAAGAAGGCCCAGGACGCGGCGAACAAGCT
>JAEUKC010000292.1:0-4513 GCA_016794445.1 Myxococcales bacterium | reverse complement strand
GGCCGGCGCCTCCATCTGCCGCAGGGCAGCCTCCTGGACGGCGACGAGGTCGAACGGATCGAAGCGCACCGCCGCGCCGGTGCGCACCACCATCTCGCGGTGGAGCATGCGCCGCTCGAACGGCGTCACCCGCCAGCCGTCGAGCTCCCACAGGGTGACGCGCGGCGTGTACGGGTGGCCGCGCCGGAACCGCGTGCCCGCGTGGTAGCGCTCGCGGTGCTCGCCCCAGTACTCGCGCCAGCGGTCGGCGTCGGTCGTGGGGAGCTCCATTGCGTCGGGTGCGCCCTCGCCGGGCAGGTCACGCGGGTCGCTCACCTTGCGCGCCAGCGACTGCGGCTTCGGCCCGCCGAGATCGATCTCGGGCTCGGGCGGCTCCTCGACGTCGAGCTTCTCGGGCGCGACCTCGATCTCCTCGTAGAGCTGCGCGCCGGTGATCCGATCGAGCGCGTTCGCGGCGGCGACCTTCAGCTCCTTCTTCTTGCCGGCCACCATCGTGATGAGCCAGGGCACCGACTCGGCGAGCCCGGCCCACCCGACCGCGAGCACGAGGAGCTCGGTCGGCGCCTTCTGCGCGGTGGCGAACAGGTGGCGGGCGTCCTCGAGGTCGCTCACGATCGCGAGCGGGATCACCGCGCGGCTCTCGGTGGCCTTCTCGCCCGCCGCGCGGTGGAGCGCGTGGGCCACGTGCGGATGACCGAGCAGCATCATCGCGTGCCACGCCGCTTCTTGCAGCGGCACGCTCTCGCTCGCGAGCGCGGTGTCGAGCACCGCCTGGATGTCGCGCTCGCGGTCGCGCGGATAGAGCAGGCCGAGCGGGGGCAGCGCCTTTTCGGCCACCACGGGCACGTCGGCTGCGCAGCGCAGGAGCTCGTCGGCCGAGGCGAGGCCGCGGTAGCCGAGCACGTCGATCGCGGTCGCGCGGACCAGTGGCGCCGGGTGCGCGAGCCAGGCGCGGAGCACGACCGAGAGGAGCGGGTTGGTCGCGAGCTTGAGGCCGTCGGCGACGCCTGCCGCGATGGCCGGGTCCTCCGTCCAGCCGTACGCGTGGGCGACGCGCTCCAGCGCGCCGAGCGCGTCGCGACCCTCGAGGCAGCCGAGGGCGAACGCGCCGGCCTGCGCGCGCGCCGCGTCGCGCACGGGGGCGTCGAGGAGCTGTGGCTCGATGCGCGCGACGCCGACCGGGCCGAGCGAGGCGACGGCGTCGAGCGAGGTGAGCATGCGCCGCTCGAGGAACGCGACCGAGCGGAACGGATCGCCGAGCAGCGGCAGCCGCTGCATCCCGATCATGGCGATCTCCTCGAGGCAGTCGCGCGCGCGGGCCGCGAGGAACGCGCCCGGCTTCTGCCGCTCGGGCAGCTCGCGTACGAACCCGCTCGGCGCCTCCTTCTTCGGGGGCTCCTCTTTCTTGGCGCCGAACGCCGCGCGCTTGGCCTCGGCCGCGGCCTCCATCTCCTCGGCCTGCTTCTTGATCTTCTCGGCCATCGCCGCGAGATCGGCGAGGGTCTTGGGCTCGGGCAGCGCGGGCGGCAGCGGAGGCGGGACCGGCGGCAGACCGACCAGGCGCGGGGTCGGCACGAGCGAGGGCCGCGGGACGACGTGCAGCGCTGGCGTCTCACGGCTCGCGCGGATCGGCGCGGGCGGTGGTCGCGGGACGTCGATCACCGAGGTGAGGCGCCGCTCGGCCGACTGCAGCGCCGTCACAGCCGCGCCGAGGGAAGCGTGCACGTCCCGCAGATCGGCGTTCTCCGCGGCCGCGAGCCGGTCCCGACCGTCGAGGGCCTCCGTGTATGCCTGGCTCGCGCTCTTGTGCCGCTCGTCGCGCTCGTCGATCGCGTCGTAGAGGTGGCCGAGCGCGCGGACGATGCGGTCGCCGATCTCGGCGAGGTCGAACGGTGCTCCCTGGACCAGGGGCGCCGCGGTGAACGCCTCGAGCGTGCCGAGCGCGCGCAGGAGCGCGGCGTGGGCCTGTTCGAGATCGACCATCCACGCAGGCGGCCACGGCTCCTCTGTCGCGCTCGCGTACCCCGCGGTCATGGCCGGCGAGTCTACCGCGCGCTAGGGTCCGGCGGTGCAGGTTCCGGAAGGATGGGATCTCGAGCGCTGGGTCGACGTCGCCACCATGCTCGCCCAGGCCGAGGACCGGTCCGCCGTGCTCTCGGCCCACGGGCTCGACGAGGACGGCTGGGCCGCGATCGACGCCGCCTTCGACGCCCAGATCTCCGCCGCGATCCACGAGGACACCGGCGAGGACGAGCTCGCTCCCCCCTTGCTGGAGCGCCTCGGGAAGGCGCAGGCGGCGGCGCAGGCCCGAAACGCCACGGCCGCGCCGCTCTCCTTCGAGGCCTTCGTCCAGGTGACCCGGGCCATCGTGGCCAGCGGCGATCCGGTGCGGATCTTCGAGGAGACCAGGATCACCCCGATGACTTTTGCCCAGGCCAACATGCACTGGGCGAAGGTCATGAGCACGAATCCGGCCCTCGCCGAGCGATTCGCCGCCGAAATCGCCAAGCCACGGTAACCACCGGGGTCGGTGGCCGACCTACCGTTGTGGCGTCCCTTCGTCTTCGGGTAGGCTCGGTGGAATCTCATGGGTGACGTCACGGCCGTCAGCATGGACGTGATCACCGAGAAGTCGGGGCATCAGATGACCCCGCTGGCGGTGAGCGTCTGCCTCACGCCCGCAGCACCGAGCCCGCTGCCCATCCCGTACCCGGTGCTCGCCTCGATCGCCGAGAAGAGCGTCGACGGGTGCCTGCGCACCAAGATCAACGGCGCGCTCGTGGTCACCGTGGGCTCCTGCTTCAAGTGCTGCCACGGCAACGAGGCGGGCACCCTGAAGGAGGTCGTCAGCCTCAACACCGGCGGCCCCTGCTTCCTCATCATGGGCGCGCCCATCGTCATCATCGAGCTCGGCATGGCCGGCATCACCGGCTCGCCCGGCATGCTCAACAAGTCGATCACCGTCGGCGCGAGCGGCACCGCGAGCAACGCGAGCGGCACGGGCGGCGGCGGCGGTGGTGGCGGTGGTGGCGGCGGCGGCGGCTCGGGCTCCAAGGGCAAGGGCGCGAGCGGCGGCGGCGGCGGCGGCGGCGGCTCGGGTTCCGGCGGCACCGGCCTCAAGGGTGTCTCGCAGAAGGAGCGCGACCTCGCCGCGGCACCGGGCAACTCCAAGGAGCAGATCAAGGCCCGCAAGAAGATCGCCAAGCGGTTCTACAAGCAGAAGGGCGGCTACGACGCCAAGGGCGCGCGCGCCGACATGAAGGGCATCGACTTCAACAAGCCCCTCACCTACGGCCCGCCGCCGCCGTGCCCGTCTCCGCAGACGCAGTGGCAGGCGCCCGGCGCTCGGCAGGGTCAGTACTACTCCAGTGGCGAGAGCCCCAACGCGCTCGGCATCCACGACAAGGGCGCGACGATGGGCCCGGGTGGCTGGGGCACCGGGCCGGTCCAGCCCAAGGTGTCCCAGAGCTACAACGTCCCCCCCGAGACGCCCTACATGCAGTCGACGGCGGCCCCGGTGAAGGACACCTGGTCGGTGCCCGGCCAGAAGCACGGGACCGACGGCGGCGGTGAGCAGCGGTTCATCCCGCGCAAGGACACCAACGTGACCCCGGTGCCGTGATGAGCGGCACGACGAGCCTGGAGAGCTGAGATGGCTGGCGTCTACGGAGAGATCGACTCGCGTGCCGATTTCGACCGGATCCTCGGCGAAGCGATGGCCTTCACCGGGCGCGTCCTCAAGCAGAACCCCAAGAACCGTCTCGTCGAGGTGATCGACACGGAGCTCGACGCGATGTGGCGCTGGTCGAGCGGCGGTCGCGCCCCCACCGAGGACGAGCGCAAGAGCATCGACATCGCCCTGCTCGCCGTGCGGGAGATCGAGCCGACGGACGACCCACAGGTGCAGGCGTGGGCCGATCAGCTCAAGATCCTCAACCACTACTTCGAGGACTGGCCCACCGATGACCAAGCGGCGAACGCGACCGACGACGACTTCTTCGACGCCGAGGACGACGAGGACTGATCAACGGCGCGCCGAGGAGCAGGCGCGGATCGAGGCGTTCACGCTGAGCGTGCAGGATCTGTTCGCGCACTACCGCGAGCACGGCTGTCCGTGTCGGTTCCCGCGCTTCCGGGCCACGGTCGCCCGCGACACCAAGGAGGTCACCGCGCCCGGGTTCACGACGTTCGAGCACCAAGCGGTCGTCACGCTGTTCGACGACAAGGTGCCGCTGCGCGATCGCGTGGGTTTCTCGGGGGGACACGAGGGCCATTGTGTCGCGTGTGGCAGCCACGTGCGCCGCTGGGGGGACGAGCTCTTCCGCGGCGCTTTCCTCGAGCACCTCGTGATCACGCCCGCGAAGGACCTGGCGGACGTCGGTGCTCCCCTGCACGGACCCGTGCCCCACGCGTGGCCGTTCTACTTCGTGGGCCCCGAGGATCATGGAAACGGCCGCCCCTTGGTAGAGGCGGCCTATCCCGGACTGGCGCTCGAGGACTGGTTCGCGTGGAT
>JAEUKC010000284.1:0-11058 GCA_016794445.1 Myxococcales bacterium | reverse complement strand
TCCCCGAGGCAGGCACCCGTGGCCGGATCGCAGGCGTAGGGGGTGCAGTCCTTCGCGGGCCCGCCGACGGGCTGCGAGGTCGTCGCGTTCGTGCAGGTGGCCTTCGGAGGATCGCAGGTGCCGGTCGCCAGGGTGCACTTGCGACCCTTCACGCAATCCGTGTCGGCCGCGCACTTGGTGACACAGCCCTTCGGCCCACACGCGAAGTCGCCACAGTTCGCCTTGGTCGACGCGGCGCACTCTCCGGTCCCGTTGCAGAAGGCGGGTTTGGTCTCGACACCGTCGGCACAAGATCCCGGAGTGCACTCGACGGTCGTCTTGGCGGCCGAGCACGCCGTGGACGTGGTCCCGTCGCACCGGAATCCGCACAGCGCGTCGAACGAGGCGCAAAGGGTACGGGTGGTCGTCCCGAAGCCGGTGACGGCCTGCCCCTTCGTGTAGCCGGTCGGGGCATCCGAGCCATCCACCGTGGTGCACTTGCCGAGGGTCTTCGGGAGGTTGCACGCCTCACACTGGCCGGTGCAGCCCTTGTCACAGCAGAGGCCGTCGACGCAGAAGCCCGAGAGGCAATCGCTGCCCTTTGCGCAGGCGAGGCCGTTGGCCCCGAGGTCGAACACCTCGGCGCTGGCCAGCACGAGAGCGGGCCCGGTCGGCGGAGTGGGGGTGCTTCCGCCCGTCATCAGGACAGCGCCCGACTTCATCGTCGTGAGAGCTGCGAACACGCGAGGCGTGACCACGGGATAAGTCTCGACCGTCTTGCCGGACTCGTCGATCAACGATGCGCGGTCGCCCCATGCATCCGAACCGCCGACGACGAGCGCGCCACCACGATACGGGGCGACACCCGGTCGAGAGTGACGAAGACCCAGCATGGTCTCCGAAGTGCTCGTGTACTCGGCGAGTCGCTCCACCTTGGTCGCCAGCCTGCCACCGATGGCGAGCATCACGGTGGGTGACACGTTGACGGATCCACCCTCGCTCTTCGCTTGCGAGAGCTTGCCGATCCAGTACTTGGGCGTCCACGTGCCCGGCGAGTCTTCGACAAAGGCCTCGACAGTGTCCGTGTCCACGTAGCCGTCATCCATGCCCCCCGCGACGAGGAAGGGATGGGTGCCGTCCTTGTTCACTATGTGGCCGCAGAAGTGGGAGGCGCGCTTCTTGTAGAGCTTGGCCGTGGAGTTCCACTTCGTCCCGTCGAACACATCGACGGCGTTGCTCGGACCCACGACGTTCATGCCGCCACTCACCCAGATGCTCTTGGCGTCCCAGGTCACACAGAAATCGGATCGCGCCTCGCTGAGGCTGGGCGCAGCGGTCCATGGGGTGGACGACGACTCGGGATCATAGACGTAGGCCAGCGTGGTGTACGCGGAGGGCAAGCCGGCGGGGTAGACCCGGCCACCGAAGACCATCGCCTTCGCGCCTCCCGCGACAGGAGCGAGTCCGGCCATGGCCCAGCCGTCCTTCGTGGGTGATGGGACGGCGGTGAATGTCCCAGAGCCCTCGTCGTACAGCTCCGTGGTCGTGACGACCGCGCCACCGGCAGACTTGAAGCCACCGAAGACCAGGACACAACCATTCACGCAGGCGGTGCCCTTGGTCTCGATGTGGACGGCCGCATGCCGCTGACGTCCGTCGACCATGACGCCCTTCGTGGTGGTCCACACCGGGTCGACGAGGATGGGGTGGGCGAGGCCCGTCTCGTCCCAGCCGATCCGGAGGGTGCACTCCGTGGCGCCCGTCCGCGTGACCGGTCGCCCCCAGGGTGGGCGCGCGTCGTGGTCGACGGCGCAACCCTCCACGTCCAGGACGCCGTGGCGTTCTACGCCCTTCGCGTCGACCAGCACCGGCGCATACGTGCGAATGCGCGGAACCCCGCGCTCGTCGAGAAGCTCGAGCACGGGTCCGATGCTGCGAAGACCCACGATGCCCTTGTCGAGGCGGAGTCGATACCGAGCGCTCGTGGTTCCAGGCCTCAGGACACGCAGGTGGTCCTCGAAGCCGTGAGCGCGTGCCGTGAGGAGGAAGTCGACGCCCGGCAGTGCCTCCGGGAACTCGGTTCGTCCGCCGGACGAACGACCGGCGATCGGGCCGGCGCCTACGAGCCGGACAGCGATGCTGGCGACCCCTTCGTCGAGGGTCGTCCAGTCGTTCGCGACCCTTGCGAGCCGGGTGGGTCCGCTTGCCCTGAGCTCCGTGCTGGACTCGCTCGTCACCTCCGCTCGGCAGTTCGCGAGCAGTGCCACGAACGCGAACGGGGTGAGTCCCAGCTTCATGGAATCAGCTTGAGCTGGGCTCGAGCCTCTCCGCCCGGATTGGTCGCGGTGTGGATGTTCACGTAGTAGCCCGCGCTGGTGAGCTTGGTCGCGTCCAACGCCGAGGTGGCGAACGTGGCCGAGAGCGGGGTCGTGCCTCCGCTCGTCGTGCCCAGGGTCAGGGTCACGATGGGAGAGCCCGTCGCACCGAAGGCACCCTCGTGGATGTGGGCGGCCGTCGGCGTGCCCGTGAGTCCGAGCACTTGCCCGTTGCAGGTCATGTTGGTGCCATCGTCGAGGCACGCGAGGTTGCCATTGGCGGTGGTGACCGCGGGGCTGGGCGGCGGCACTTCCTCGGTGTCCTTGAAGGGCGAGGAAACGAAGAGCCGCTGACCCGCCTTGAGGAGCTGCCCGCGCAGTTCGCCGCCGGAGAACGTCCCGCTGTGGACATTCACGTAGTACTTGCCGGCCTTCAGCGCCGCGACGGCGGTGGACGTCAGCGTGAAGGTCTTCGTGGTGCCGGTCGTCGCTGCAGCGAAGTCGTGCACGACGCTGCCGGACAGGCCGGCGAACGCCTCGTGGATGTGCATCTGCGTGGCGCCCGTCACGGTGTGCGTGACGGTGCAGTCGATCTTCGTCTCGGCGGCGTCGAGCGTGCAGGTCGCCGTTCCCGTCGCAGTGCTCGTCACCGCCGGGACTTCCTGACTGGCCGTCAGCGTCGCGGTGAACGTCGTCCCCGCGCCGCCGTCGGCGGTGTCGCCGCTCGAGTCCGAAGCCGCGTCGGAGGCGGCATCGGAAGCGCCGTCGCTCGTGTCGCTGGCCGCGTCCGTCGCGCCGTCGCTGCTGGCCGAATCCGCGGTGTCCGCCGTGGCCGAGTCCGCGGTATCCGCGGCCGCCGAGTCGGCGGTGTCCGCCGTCGTCGTGTCCGCCGTCGTGGTGTCCGCGCCGCTGTCCGTCACCGTGGTGTCGGCGCCGCTGTCCGTCGCGTCGCTGCCGCCGTCGGTCGCATCGCTGCCACCGTCGGTCGCGTCCGTCCCCGAGTCGGCGCCGCCGTCCGTATCGGTGTCCGTCGGCGTGCCCGTGTCCGTGCCGGTGTCCGTCCCGGTGTCGGTCGTGCTCGTCTCCGCCGTGGAGTCGGCGCCGCCGTCCGTCTCCGACGGGATCTTCGTCTCGTCGAAGTCGACGATGATCGAGCAACCGAGCGCCGTGGCCGCGCCCAGCGCGAAGACCACAATCCCTGCCCGCACGACTCGCGATGACATCCGCACGTTGGCCTCCACAATCCGTGACAGTGAGAATCAGAGAGGTGCGACCTCCAGGCCGTGGCGCTGGAGGTCGCTCCCTGTTGGGTCAGTCGCCCGCTGCGTCGCTGGTGTCGGCGCTGCCCGAATCGGCGGTGCCCGTGTCGGCTGGGCCGGTATCCGCCGGACCCGTATCCGCCGGACCGGTGTCGGCCGGGCCGGTATCCGCCGGACCCGTGTCGGCCGGACCCGTGTCCGTCGAACCGGTGTCGGTGGGCGAGCCCGTGTCGCCACCATCGGTGGGCGAGCCGGTGTCACCACCGTCCGTCGGCGTGCCGGTGTCGCCCGCGTCGGTAGGCGTGCCGGTGTCGCCCGCGTCGGTGGGCGTGCCCGTGTCCGTCCCCGTGTCGACGACACCGGTCTCGGTCACGACGCCCGTGTCGTCAGAGGGGATCTTCGACTCGTCGAAATCGGTGACGAGCGAACAACCGAGCGCCACCGCCGCCCCGGCGAAGCCGAGGAGCAGAGCGGTGCGAAGCAAGCGTGAATGGGAAGCGTTGCGCATGGATCCTCTCGACGATCAGAAGCGAATGAGGGCAGCCGCGCCCGCGTTGGAGATGCCCTTGCCGTTCGGCGTCGTGCCGATGATCGGGGCGATGGTCCAGGTGGTGGTGGACTTGGCGGCCTTCTTCTCCTCGGCCTTCCCGTCGTCGGGGCTCGTGAAGTAGAGGACCGCGCAGGTCACCGCGAGGGTGATGCCGATGCCGAAGCCCATGTCGCTGATGAGCGCGTTGCGGGTGCCCTTGTCGCGCGCGTCGGTCGCGCCGGCGCGGTTGCCCGCGGCGACCTCGTCGTCGAACTTCGACTTCTGGCTCATGGCCTGCAGACCGAACACGGTGCCGACGCCGAGGCCCACGATCGCGAGACCGCCGGTGACGTAGACCCAGGTGTAGTCCTTGGGCTGGATGGTGACGGTCTTCGGGGTCTCGGCCGGCTTCTTCTCCTCCGGCTTGACCTCGGGCTTCTTCGCGAAGGGATCCTCCGCGGGGCCGGCGGCGGGGGCCGCCTCGAGCTTGGCGTCGACCGAGGCCGGCGTGAACGCGGCGACCTCGACGGTCTGCTCGCTGTCCTTCTTGCCGGCGGCCTGGACGGTGATCTTGTGCGAGCCCGGGGGGAGCTCGATGTCGGCCGGGGTCTTCTCGGTGAGGGCCTTGCCGTCGACGAGGATGGTCGCGCCCGAGGGATCGCTCGTGACCTTGACCTTGACCGGCTTCTTCTTGAGGGCCTCGGTGCGGGACTTGGCGTCGGCGGCCTGGTCGTCCTTGAGCTTGCCGCCGAGGGCCTTGTCGAACCACTTGACGGCTTCGGCGCCGTTGCCGAGCTCTTCTTCGCAGCGACCGAGGTAGTACTCGGCGGCCGCGGCCGGGAGGGTCTCCTCGGCGATCGAGAACTGCTCCTTGGCCTTGGCCCACTCCTTCTTGTCGAAGGCGTCCTTGCCAGCCTTGAACGCGGCACCGGCCGCCTTCTTGTCGTTCGGCTTGGGCTTGGCGGGCGCCGCGGCGGGCTTGGCCGCGGGTGCAGCGGGCTTCGCCGCGGCAGCGGCCGGCTTCGCGGGCGCCTTCGCCTGGGCGAACGCGACCGAAGGCACCGTGGATGCTGCGAAGGTGATCGCGAGAACCGCGGACATACCGGCGCGAGGGAAGCTCCGTGAGATCATGCACTCTCTCCTTGAGGTCTAAGTGGCGGGAGCAAGATACCATCGGATCTGCGCGCGTGACGCAAAAACGGGGTAGTATGCTCCGGTCCCCTGACGAGGTTGCCGCCCTCGCGTGATCCAGCGCAAGCCGCAACTCTTCCGTCCGCACAGTTCTCGGGAACTCCGGACAGCCCCCGTTGTCGATTCGAACGCCATGACCACCCACACCGCTCCGCTCGACGCCGCACCCGACTCCGTGTCGGTGGCGCCCGCGCGTCCGGATGCACCCGGCGTCCCTTTCCCGCACATCGCGGACGACGCCTACGACCAGGAGCTCGCCGAGCTCGCCTCCGCGAA
Source organism: Myxococcales bacterium (assembly GCA_016794445.1). Taxonomy (GTDB): domain Bacteria; phylum Myxococcota_A; class Polyangia; order Polyangiales; family JADJMO01; genus JADJMO01. Next base: position 5,509 of record JAEUKC010000284.1, on the reverse strand, counting down.
CGCGGCGCCAGCGGAGCGCGCGCTGCGGGTGGTGCGGGTCGTGTCGGTGGTGGCAGCCGCGCTGCTCGCGTTCGCGCTGCGCCACGAGCTGAAGTACGCGATGGCGCCCGCGGGGCCCACGGAGATCGCCACGAGCACCTCGTCGGCCGAGCTCGAGAAGCTGTCGGACCACCTCGTCACGCTCAAGGCGGTGCCGGGCATGGTCGGTGGCGTCGACTACCGCCGCCCCACGATGGCAGGTGTCTATCGTCTCGCACCGCTGGTCGATCGACCCGACGTCTACGTCGAGATGGCGATCCCGGCCGGCGTGGATCCTTCGCGGTTCGTGCCGCCCACCGCGCTGCGCGGTCGCCTCGTGCCGCTCGACGACGCGGGCGTGCGGTTCCAGAGCGCGCGCGCGCTGCTCGAGCACGCCACGGGCAAGCCGGTGCCGGCCAAGGCGTTCTTGCTGGAGCAGGGTGCGGAGCCCTCGCCGCGGAGCCCGGGCGCGGTGGTCGCGGGGGTGGCGCTGGTGATCTGTGCGGTGCAGACGGCGCTGCTGATCGCCCAGGGCCGCCGCCGCGCCGACGCGGTTTGACACCCTCCCCCCAGGTGCTACAACGCCGGCCCCTCGTCGACCGTACCGGGTCGCAACGAAGCTCCTGAGGCGGCGGCCAATCCCGGCCACCGAAGGGGGAGCGGGCCCCGGTACGAACAACGAGGCCGGAGGCGTCTCGTGTTCAAGAAGGTCTGCCTGTTCGCCGGCAACGGCAACCCGACCTTGGCGTCCGAGATCGCCACGCATCTGGAGATGCCCCTCTCCAAGATGAACGTCTCCCGCTTCAGCGACGGCGAGGTCTGGGTCGAGGTCAAGGAGAACGTGCGCGGCGTGGACGCGTACATCGTCCAGCCCACGTGCGCCCCGGCCAACGACAACCTGATGGAGCTGCTCATCATCTCCGACGCGCTCCGCCGCGCCTCGGCCGCCTCCATCACCGCCGTCATCCCCTACTACGGCTACGGCCGCCAGGACCGCAAGGTCGCGCCGCGCACCCCCATCACCAGCAAGCTGGTCGCCGACCTCATCGTCAGCGCGGGCGTGCAGCGCGTGCTCTGCATGGACCTGCACGCGGGCCAGATCCAGGGCTTCTTCAACATCCCGGTCGACAACCTGTACTCGATGCCGGTGATGCTCAACGACTACCTGCGCAAGCACTTCGACTCCAACACCGTGTTCGTGTCGCCGGACGCGGGCGGCGTGGAGCGCGCGCGCGCCTACAGCAAGCGCATGAACTCCCCGCTCGCCATCGTCGACAAGCGCCGCGAGCGCGCCAACGTCAGCGAGGTCATGCACGTGATCGGCGACGTCGAGGGCAAGGAGTGCATCCTCGTCGACGACATGGTCGACACCGCGGGCACCCTCACCAACGCGGCCACCGCGCTCAAGAAGTACGGCGCCACCCGCGTCGTCGCGTGCTGCACGCACCCGGTGCTCAGCGGGCCGGCCGTCGACCGCATCAAGGACTCCGTCCTCGACGAGCTCATCGTCACCAACTCCATCCCGCTCACGCAGGCCGCCAAGGACAGCGGCAAGATCAAGGTGCTCTCGGTCGCGAGCCTGCTCGCCGAGGCCATCAAGCGCATCCACCACAGCGACTCGGTGAGCTCGCTGTTCGTCTGAACAAAGATTTCCGAAGACAAGCACAAGGAAAGAGCCATGGAATTCGTCAGCCTCCCCGCATCGCGCCGCGTCGCCAACGGCAAGGGTCCCGCCAACCGCATTCGTCGCGAGGGGAAGATCCCCGCCGTGGCCTACGGCCGCACGCTCGAGGCGTTCCCGGTCGCGGTCGACCCGAACGCGCTCGTGAAGATCCTCCAGGGCCCGAACGGCCTGAACACCGTGCTCCGCCTCGCGGTCGAGGGTGACGGCAAGAACCTGCTCGTCATGGTGCGTGAGCTCACCCACCACCCGGTCAGCCGCAAGTTCCTCCACGCCGACTTCATCGAGGTGAAGCTCGAGGACGAGGTCGCGGTCGACGTGCCCTTCCTGCTCACCGGCAAGCCGGTCGGCATCATCCAGGGCGGCGTGCTCCACCAGATCTACCGCAAGCTGCCGCTGCGCTGCATCCCGTCGGCGATCCCGGCGAGCGTCTCCCTCGACATCACGAGCCTCGCCATGGGCCAGGGCGTGAAGGCGCAGGAGATCAAGCTGCCCGACGGCGTCCGCGTGCGCCTCCCCGCCGAGCAGACGGTCGTCGCGATCGTCGCGCCGGAGAAGGATCGCGGCGAGGAAGAGGCCGCTGCCGCTCCGGGCGCCGCCCCGGCCGCCGCCGCGGGCAAGGCCCCCGCGGGCAAGGACGCCAAGGCTGCCGCGCCCGCCAAGGACGCGAAGGCCGCCGCGCCCGCGAAGAAGAAGTGACCTCGAGCGCCGCCTGATCAGGGATCGAACGCGTCATGAAGCTCGTCGTCGGACTCGGCAACCCGGGCACGCAGTATGCCCGGAACCGGCACAACGTCGGCTTCATGGTCGTCGATCACCTGGCGTCCGCCTTCGGGTTCCCGACCCTCCGCGACAAGTTCAGCGGCCTCTGGTCCAAGGGCACGATCGCGGGCGAAGACGTCGTCCTGCTCCAGCCGATGACCTTCATGAACGAGTCCGGCAAATCGGTGCAGGCGGCGGTCGCCTTCTTCCGCGTCGACGCCAAGAGCGCTGACGAGCTCCTCGTGATCCACGACGAGCTCGACATCCCCTTCGCCGACGTGCGCCTGAAGGCGGGCGGCGGTCACGCGGGTCACAATGGTCTGCGGTCGATCATGGGCGTGTGCGGGGGCGAGTTCGCCCGCGTGCGCGTCGGGATCGGCCGTCCCCCGCCCGGGTTCCGCGGCGAGGTGGCGGACTACGTCCTCTCCAACTTCGACTCGATCGAGGCAGCCACGCTGCCCGACCTCCTGACGAAGTCCAAGGACGCGGTCACCAAGTGGATTCAGCACGGCGCTCGCGCCGCGCAGAACGAGGGCAGCGCGAAGCCCAAGAAAAAGGCTTCGTAGGCACCCTCTCTTGCTCACCTGGGAGGCGTCCGGGGTGGGCCGAAGTCCGAAAGGAAACGCAATCGAATGGCAACGACATCGCAACACCTCAGGGAATACGAGACCATCTACATCCTCCGCTCCGACGTGGACGCGGACACCGCCGACAAGGTCGCGCAGCGCGTGGCCGAGGTCGTGGATCGTGAGAAGGGCAAGCTGGTGAAGTTCGAGTCGTGGGGCCGTCGCCGCCTCGCGTACGAAGTCGCCAAGCAGCGCAAGGGCGTCTACATCTACGTGAAGTACCTCGGCAAGGGCGGCCTCGTGCAGGAGCTCGAGCGCAACCTCCGCCTCGCCGACGCGGTCATCAAGCACCTCACCGTGCAGACGGCCGACAACGTCGACATCGCCGCCGTGAGCATCGACCCCGAGGAGGCGAAGTTCCGCCGCCTCGAGCTCACCTCGGAGCCCGAGGAGCAGCTCACCCGCGAGAAGCAGCTGGGCCTCATCGTCGACGAGCCCCGCCCCGAGCACCGCGCGCCCGAGGACGACTTCCTTGCGGACAAGGAAGAAGTCGAAGAGGCCGAAGCCCCGTCCGAGCCGCCGGCCGGCACCAACTGAGGGAACCGAAGATGAGCATGATGAACGACGACCGCGGCATGGACCGCGATGGAACTCCGGATCTCAACGACGGTCTCCGCCGTCGCGGCGCGCGCAAGCGCGTCTGCAAGTACTGCGCGGACAAGGTTGCGATCATCGATTACAAGGACCCGCAGACGCTGAAGCAGTTCATCACGGACCGCGGCAAGATCGTCCCGCGCCGCATCAGCGGTAACTGCGCCCGTCACCAGCGCAAGGTGTGCCTCGCCATCAAGCAGGCCCGCAACATCGCGCTCCTGCCCTTCACGCAGACGCACTGAGGTACGACCATGCCGACCACGATTCCGGTCATCCTCCAGCACGACCTCGCGAACCTCGGTAAGACCGGCGAGGTTGTGAAGGTCCGTCCGGGCTACGCCCGCAACTACCTGCTCCCGAAGCAGCTCGCCGCCGCCGCGACCAGCAAGAACATGTCGCGGATCGAGCACGAGCAGCGCGCGGCCGCGGCCAAGGCTGCCAAGGCCAAGGTCGCCGCCGAGGAGCTCGCCAAGAAGGTCGGAGAGACCGCCATCTCGCTCACCCGCAAGGCTGGCGAAGAGGGCAAGCTCTTCGGCGCCGTCACCGCCAAGGAGATCGAGGCCGCGCTCGCCGAGAAGGGCGTCGCCGTCGATCGCCGCAAGATCCAGCTCGCCGAGCCCATCAAGGCCGTCGGCAAGTACGAGATCGCGGTGAAGCTCGGGTTCGAAGTGACCGCGACGATCAAGCTCGACGTCGTCGCTCGCTGAGAGCTCGGAACGAACGATGGCGCCTCTCCTCCGGGAGGGCGCCATCGCTCGTTTTGTCAGCGCAGCGCGATCGCGGCCTTCTTCGCCGCCTCGAGCCGCTTCTCGGCCTCGTCCCACCGGACGTTGGCGAAGAACGCGTCCACGTACTTGGCGGCCGCGGCGCCGAAGTCGAGCGCGAAGGCGTGCTCGTACATGTCGAGGACGAGGATCGGCGCGGCGAGCGCCTGGTGCATCGGGTGGCCGCCGGACCAGTACGAGCGCAGCACCTCGCGGCGCAGGTCGAACGCGAGGACGACCCAGCCGCTGCCGCCGGCGATGCCCATCGCGGTCGCGCGGAACAGCTCCTCCCAGCGGCCCGCGCCCTCGTAGGCCTCGGCGAGGGCCTTGTCGATCTTGGCGGTGCGCTTGCCGTCGCCGCCGAGGTTGCCGAAGTAGAGCTCGTGCATCGTCACCGAGTTGCGATACCCGAGCGCGCTCTGCTCGAGCCCGGCCACCACGAACGGCGGCGTGTCCTTGTCGCAGTGCGAGAGCTCGGACTCCACCCGGTTGAGGTTCTTGATCGCACCCGCGTAGTTGCTGTCGTGGTGGGAGACGAGCAGCTGCTCGGAGAGGCCCTTGAGGGATCCGGGTTTGAACGGCAGCGGCTTCGGCTGGTGCTTGCCCCCGAAGGCCGCCGGGACGATCGGCGCCGGTGGGTTCTTGGAGCCTTGCGCCAGCACGGTGCCGGGCACCGCGAGGCCGGTGGTGGTGATGGCGAGCAGGGCGGTGCGGCGGCTGGGATCCATGTCGGGAGCGTAGCTACTCCGCCGCTGCGCCGCCGTGAGCTGCGTCAGGGGTCGGGTAGCACCAGGATTGGCGTGGGCCGCGTCTCGAGCTTGGTCGCGCCGTTGCCGAGCTGGCCCTTGCTGTTCGCGCCCCAGCACCACACCGTGGCGTCGTCGCGCAGCACGCAGGTGTGCGACCAGCCGAGGGCGAGCTGCTGCACGTGACCGAGGCCCTCGACCTTCACGGGCTCGAGCCGGTTCTTGCGCTCGCCGTCGCCGACCTGACCGTAGTCCGAGGCGCCCCAGCAGGTGACCGTGGCGTCGTGCAGGCGCGCGCAGGTGTGCGCGTCGCCCGCC
>JAEUKC010000243.1:0-34585 GCA_016794445.1 Myxococcales bacterium | reverse complement strand
CGCCGGCGTCACCCAGGAGCACAAGGCCGTCCGCGAGCAAGCCGGCATGTTCGACGTCTCGCACATGGGCGAGCTCGAGCTGCGGGGCGAGCACGCGATCGCCGTCGTGAACTCCCTGGTCACCAACGACATCGGCAAGCTCGAGGACGGGCAGTCGATCTACACCTGCTGCTGCAACGCCGGCGGCACGGTGCTCGACGACCTGATCGTCTACCGCGCCGCGCACGACCGCGTGCTCATCGTCTGCAACGCGGGCAACCACCCGAAGATGGCCGCCGTCTTCGCGAAGGCCGCCAAGGACCACTGCGAGTTCCGCGATCTGTCCGCCGAGACGGCGCTCATCGTGGTGGCGGGGCCCAAGGCGTTCTCGATCCTGGCGCTCGTCGGCGACGTCTCGCACGTGGCGAAGCTGCCCGCGTTCGGGTTCGCCGAGGCGCGCATCCTCAACGTCGACGTCACCCTCGCGCGCACCGGTTACACCGGCGAAGAGGGCGTCGAGATCTTCTGCCCGTGGGGCGAGGCCGAGCGCATCTGGAACGGCTTGCTCGAGGTCGGCGCGCCGCTCGGGCTCTCGCCGTGTGGCCTCGCCTGCCGCGACACGCTGCGCCTCGAGTGCAAGATGGCGCTCTACGGCAACGACATCGACGAGACCACCAACCCCTTCGAGGCCGCGCTCGGCTGGACGGTCAAGCTCGACAAGGGTGACTTCGTCGGTCGCGAGGCGTTGGTCGCCGCCAAGGCCAGCGTGACCCGCAAGCTCGTCGGGTTCGAGATGGTGGGCCGCGGCATCGCGCGGCACGGCTATCCGGTGAAGGATGCCGAGGGCGGCGCCGTGATCGGCACCGTCACGAGCGGCTCGCCGAGCCCCACCCTCGGCAAGAACATCGGCCTCGCCTACGTGCCGCTCGAAAAGGCCGCGATCGGCGCGCGCCTGTTCGTCGACTGCCGCGGCAAGGACGTGGAGGCAGTCGTCGTGAAGACCCCATTCTACAAGCGGAGGAGCTGAGTATGTCGAACGTCCCGGGAGACCTGCGGTACACCAAGGACCACGAGTGGGCGAAGCGTGACGGCGGCAAGGTCCGCGTCGGCATCACCGCGCACGCGGTCGAGCAGCTGGGCGACATCACGCTGGTCGAGCTCCCGAAGGTCGGCACCAAGGTGGAGCTCGGCAAGGCGTTCGGCACGGTCGAGAGCGTCAAGACGCTGAGCGACCTGTTCGCGCCCATCGCCGGCACGATCGTCGAGGTCAACGAGCAGCTGGCCAGCAAGCCCGAGCTCGTGAACGAGGGCCCGTACGAGCAGGGCTGGATGGTCGTCATCGAGCCGACCGACGCCGCCGCCTTCGACGGGCTGCTCGACGCCGCGGCCTACGGCGCGCTGCTCTGATCGCTGACGATTTCCGTCGACAATCGCCATGGGGTCTTGACCCGATCGCCCCTGGATCGGCCACCAAGGCCCCATGAGCTTTCGATCCGTGGTCTCTGCTTCGTGGGTTCTGATCTTCGCGGTGGGGTGTTCGTCCAGCACGGGTGAAGAAGTACCGGGAGACGAGACGGGGACGGGCGACGACACGGGCGCGCCCCTCGACGACAGCGGCACCGGCCCCGACGGCGCGCCGAGCGACGCCGCGTCGACCGACACGGGCACCGCGACCGACGCGCCGCCTGCGGACACCAAGCCCGTCGATCCGCCGCCGGTCCCCGGCGCGGTGTACGGCGCCAAGTGCACCGGCTGGGACGCCAACGAGCAGAAGGCGTGGGAAGAGATCGCGATCGTGCGCGGCAAGCTCAGCATGGGCGCGCTCGACTGCATCGACCCGATCATGAAGGCGGGCCGCGCGCACTCGAACTACATCCAGGCCAACGGCGGTGGGCTCACCCACACCGAAGACGCCAGCAAGCCTGGGTACACCGGGGTGCAGTTCTGGGACCGGATGAAGGCCGCCGGCTTCACGGGCCCGGGGTCGGCGATGTTCGAGGTGGTGCACTCGATCCCCGAGGCGCACGGCGCGATCCTCGGCGAGGGCGGCTGGATCAACACGCTCTACCACCGCATCCCGTTCGTCTCGTACGGCGCCAAGGGCTACGGCTTCGGGGCGAGCACCAAGGCCTCCACGATCGACTTCTCGAGCGGCGGCGCCAAGCCGGCGGCGGGCGCGCTCGCCACCTGGCCGGTCGACGGCGACACGGCGATCTGGACCACGTTCCGCTGCGCCTCCGAGGTGCCGAACCCGCTGCCCGGCCAGACGTTCGCGGGGTACCCGATCTCGCTGACGGCGAGCGGCGCCCTCGCCATCACCGAACACACCGTCGAGGGCGACGCAGGTGCGCTCGACCACGTGCTCCTCATGAAGGGCAAAGACTCGACCGGTCTCATCCCCGCCGATCAGGTCTACCTCATCCCGAAGGCGCCGCTGAAGGCCTCGACCAAGTACACGGTGAAGATCGCCGGCACGAGCGGCGGCGCGGCCTTCAGCAAGACCTGGGTGTTCACCACCGGCACGAAGTGAGAGCCTCGGCCATTCTGCGCGCGTTCAACCGAGGAGAGCGTCGAGCTCCGCGAGGATGCGGGGGATCGACGAGAGCAGCTGGTGGTCGTCGTCGACCTCCACCAGCCGCGCGTGCGGCGTGCGCGCGGCGAAGATCCGCGAGAGCTCGGGGTCGACCGTCGCGTCACGCTGACCGTGGATCACGGTGACGGGCTGCGCGATCACCGGGAAGTCGGTGTCGACGGCCGCGCAGTCCTCGATGAAGCCGAAGTCGACGGCGAGCGGGGGGCCGCCGGTGTGGTCGTCGTACGCATACACGCCGTCCCGCTGCCAGCGCGCCCACTCGCTCTCGCCGAGGCGACCGCGCCAGCGCTCGGCGACGCGGAACGCGGGGGCGAGGAGGAGCACGCGGGCGAGGCGACGATCACGCTGTGCGGCGTGCGCCATGGTCAGGCCGCCGAGCGAGGAGCCCACGCCGAGCACGGGTCCCTCGGGAAGGGCCGCGAGGGTGGTCGCGATCATCGCCGAGAGGCGCAGCCGATCGCGGTCGGGGACGCGCAGGTCGAGGAGGGTGCATCCCACGCCGCGCGCCTCGCAGTGGGCCTTCACCGCGCGCCCTTTGCTCGACAGCGGACCGCTCGCGAAACCGTGGGCGTAGAGGACGTGCATGGGGAGAGATTTCGGTGCCCGCCAAATCAGGTTGACTCGGGCAGAGCAGACGCTAAGGTTCGCGTCCTCGCAAGGGGCTGTAGCTCAGCTGGGAGAGCGCTAGAATCGCACTCTAGAGGCCGCGCGTTCGATCCGCGTCAGCTCCACCGAAACGAGACAGCGCCGCCAGGTCACCTTGGCGGCGCTGGTGTTTTTGGTGGCGCGCCCCGCCCCGCGAAGCATTTTTCGCACCGACTTGCCCTTGCCGACACGGGCCCGTCACGGGCATCTTGGGGCCGTCGTGGAGGCGCGCTGGAAGGACCGCGTAGAGGAGCCGCTCAACCGGTTCTATCGCTACCCCGTCGCGCGGCTCATGGTCCGCGGGCTCCTGCGCACGCGCGTTTCGGCCAACCAGGTCACCGCGATCCAGCCGTTCATCGCGCTGGTCGCCGCGTTCTGCCTCACCATCCCCGGCTACCGCGGCCTGCTGCTCGCCGTGCTCGTGTTCGAGCTGCGCACGGTGCTCGACTGCGCCGACGGCACGCTCGCCCGGGCGCGCGGCACGGCGAGCCCTTCGGGCCACGCCATCGACGGCATCTGCGACTGGCTCTCCACCGTGATCCTGCACGGCGGCCTGCTGGTGCGGCTCACCCAGACCACCCTGCCCGCCACCACGTTCGGCATCTCCCTCGGCGTGCGCGCCGTGCTGTGCCTCGCGCTCCTGCAGGCCGCGCTCCGCAGCTTCGCCGCGGATCACTACCTGAACCACCTGGGCCCGATCTTCGACCGCGGACGCGACGAGAGCGAGGCGGCGCTGCGGGCCAAGATCCAGAAGGGCACGCCGGGCTTCTTCGCCGGCGCCGAGATCTTCATCGGCCGCATGGGTCACCTCGTCCTGCAGGGCAAGTGGGTCACCGGCGACGTCGACGACGACGACCAGGCCGAGCTCCACCCGCTCCACGCCTACAAGGACGCGCCCGGGACCCGTCTGCTCGCGACGGTGTGGAGCCTGTCGAGCGGCGACGCCTACCTCTCGTGGCTGATGTTGAGCCTGGCGCTCGACGCGGCGTGGCAGGGCCAGGTGCTCTTCGCCACCGTGGGCTTCGCCCAGATCATCGTGCTCGTGCTCGTCACCGCCGCGTGGGTCAAGAGGCGCAGCGCGTAGCGTATTCTCGGGGCCCTCGTGCTATTTGTCGCCGATGTCCGGGGACCCCGCGCGGCATCGTGACGAGGCGTCGGCTGGCTCGCCGGGCCGCGACGCCGAGCCCCCCGTGCCGCGCACCGCGGAGCCCTCCGAGGTGCTGCGCGCCGCGGCCGATGCGACCGACCGCGGCCTCCGGGCGGCGATGGCCACCGTGCTCTCCCGCCGCGGGTCCGCGCCCTCGAGCCCAGGCCAGAAGCTCGTGCTGATCGAGGAGGGGGCCGTGCTCCACGCGATCGGCACGGTCGGCGGCGGCGCCGTGGAGCACACGGTGTTGCGCGCCCTGCGTGGGTTCCTCGGCGGGGGCGCCGAGGCCAAGGTCTCGACCTTCCGCCTCGGGCCCGAGCTCGGCATGTGCTGCGGCGGCCAGACCGATCTGCTGCTCGAGCCGCTCGTCGCCGCGACCCCGGCGCTGGTGGTCGGCGGTGGTCACATCGGGGCGCTCGTGGCGCCGCTGCTCGCGCAGTGCGGCTTCCGCATCGTCCTCTGCGACGACCGCGACGGCTTCGTCGACGAGGACGCAGTCGAGCCGCGCCTGCGCCGCGTGCAGGGCGATTTCCTGTTCGCCGGCAAGGACGTCCCGCGCACGGGCGCGGTGCTGGCCATGACCCACGACCACCAGCTCGACCAGCGCGTGGTCGAGTGGGCGCTGCGCGAGGGCTTCGCGTTCGTCGGCGGCGTGGGCTCGCGCGCCAAGGCGGCCCGCACCCGCGCGCGGCTCGAGCAGAAGGGGTTCTCCGAGGAGGACATGGCCCGTGTGCACATGCCCCTCGGGGTCGACATCGGCGCGCGGGCGCCCGCGGAGATCGCCGTGTCGATCGTGGCGGCCATGGTCGCCTTCCGGCGGGGCCGTCCGTGAACGTCGCGCTCGTGCTCGCGGCGGGGGTCGGGTCACGCGTGGGTGGCCCCAAGGCGCTCCTGCTCGTCGAAGGCCTGCCGCTGGCCGCGCTGCACGCGCAGCGCCGCCTCTCGCGGGAGGCCGATCGGGTGGTGCTCGTCGTGCGACGCGACGTCGCCGCGCTGCTCGCTCCGCTCCTGCCCGATCGCGTGCGCGTCGTGGTGAGCGAAGAGGACGACGCGCTCGGGCCCGCCGGATCGCTGCGCGCCGCCCTCCGCGCCGACGCGTTCGGCGGCGACGACCACCTCCTCGTCACGCCGGTCGACGTGATGCCCGCCACCGCCCGCGTCGCGCGCACGCTGCTGGCGGGCCTCGAAGACCACGACGCCGCGCGCCCCGAGCGCGGTCACCCGATCGCGCTGCGCGGCCGCGTGCTCGACGCCGGCTTCCTCGCGAGTCCCGAGCCGCTCCGCGCGGTGCTCGCGCGCCTCGGCGATCGCTGCGCGACGGCCACCGGCCTCGTCGGCGAGCGCGACCTCGACACCGTCGACGACGTGGTGCGCCTGACTGGCGCGCCGCCGACCTTCTTCTCCCCGTCCCCTCGCAGCGAAGGAACCGCATGATCATCGGACGCAGCGTCCCGCGCATCGACGGCCACGCCAAGGTCACCGGCAAGGCCGTCTACGTCGACGACCTCCCGCCCCGCCCGGGCGAGCTGTGGGGGGTCACCGTGCGCTCGCCGGTCGCCCACGGCACCCTGCGCGGCATCGAGCTCGATCCGGCGTTCGATTGGTCCGACGTCACCGTCGTCACCGCCGAAGATCTCGTCGCGATGGGCGTCGAGAACCTCGTGGCGCTGATCGAGGAGGACCAGCCGATCCTCGCGACGGGGGTCGTGCGCCACGTGTACGAGCCGGTGGCGCTCGTGGCCTGCGCCGACCGCGACAAGGCCGAGCGCGCGCGCGCCGCGGTCAAGCTCCTGATCGACCCGCTGCCCGCGGTGCTGTCCCTGGACGAGGGCACCGTGGTGCAGAAGAAGTACCGCATCGATCGCGGCGACGTCGACGCGGCCCTCGCGGCGAGCGAGGTCGTGATCGAGGGCACCTACCGCGTGCACCACCAGGAGCAGCTCTACATCGAGCCGCAGGGCGTGGTCGCGAGCTGGCACGAGGGAGAGACCCCGGTCGTCCACGTGGCTGGATCGCTCCAGTGTCCGTACTACGTGCACAAGGCGCTCAAGAAGGCGTTCCACCTCGGGGACGACGCCGCGGCCCGCGTCGAGCAGACGGTGACGGGCGGCGGCTTCGGCGGCAAGGAGGAGTACCCCTCGATGATCGGCCTGCACGCGGCGCTGCTCGCGCGCAAGTCGGGGCGGCCGGTGCGCCTGATCTACGGCCGCAAGGAGGACATCGAGGCGACCACCAAGCGCCACCCCGCGGTGTGCAAGGTCACCCTCGGGTGCAAGCGCGACGGCACGTTCGAGGCCATCAAGGTCGACGTCGTGATGGACGGCGGCGCTTACGTGACGCTCACGCCGGTCGTGCTCTCGCGCGGCACGCTGCACGCGTGCGGTGCGTATCGCTTCGCCCACCACCGGGTCGAGTCGCGCGCGGTCGCCACCAACACGCCGCCGAACGGCGCGTTCCGTGGGTTCGGCGCGCCGCAGACCATCTGGGCCGTCGAGCGCCACGTCGACGCGGTGGCCCGCGCGCTCGGCCGCTCGCCGATCGACCTGCGCCGCCAGAACCTCCTGCAGAAGGGCGATCTCACCTCCACCGGCCAGGTGCTCGACGTGTCGGTGGGTGGCCAGGAGTGCCTCGACGCCGCGACCAAGGCCGCCGATTTCGACCGGCGCGCCAGGGACCTCGAGGCCTGGAACGCCGCCGAAGCCGCGGCCGGTCGCCGCAAGCGTCGCGGCCTCGGCATCTCCACGTTCATGCACGGCGCCGGCTTCACGGGCTCCGGCGAGCACCGCCTCAAGGGCAAGGTGCAGGTCGACCTAGAGCGCGGTGGCCGCCTGCGGGTGCGCAGCGCGTCGACCGACATCGGTCAGGGCACCGAGACCATCTTCCAGCAGATCGCCGCCGAGGCCGCCGGCCTCGCGTTCGAGGACGTGTCGTTCGAGAACCCGGACACGAGCAAGGTGCCCGACAGCGGGCCGACCGTCGCCTCGCGCACGGTCATGGTGGTGGGCTCGATCGTGCAGAAGGCCGCCGCCGCGGTCGCGAGCCACGTGCGCGCCAAGGCCGCGCCCGGCGAGTCGTTCGCCGCCGCGGGCGACCGGCTGCTCGCCGCGGGCGACGCCGAGACCAAGTGCCTCGTGCAGTACGTGCCCCCGCAGTCGCGCGCCTTCGACGACGTGACCTACCAGGGCGACGCCTACCCCTGCTACTCGTGGGCGTGCGACGTGGCCGAGGTGGAGATCGACCTCGACACCTTCGAGACCCGCGTGCTCCGCCTGTTCACCGCGCACGACGTCGGCAAGGCCATCAACCCCGTGCTCTGCGCCGGCCAGGTCGAGGGCGGCACGCTGCAGGCGATCGGCTGGGCCATCCACGAGGCCATCGTGTGGCGCAAGGACGGATCGATCGCCAACGCCCGCATGACCAACTACATCGTGCCGACCTCGGTCGACGCGCCGGAGTTCCACACGACGCTCGTCGAGGTGCCGTATCCGAACGGCCCGGGTGGCGCGAAGGGCGTCGGCGAGCTGCCCATGGACGGCGGCGCCCCCGCCGTCGCCAACGCCATCGAGCACGCGCTCTCCGCCGATCTGCGGTGGGGCGCCGGCGTGCTCTTGCCCGATCTGCCGCTGTTGCCCGAGAACGTGTTCGAGCGCGCGCGTCGCGCGGAGGTGGTGTCGTGAAGCTGCAAGTGAACGGTGTGAAACACGAGGTCGAGGCCTCGCCCACGGCGCGTCTCCTCGACGTCCTGCGCGGCCCGCTCGGGCTCACGGGCACCAAGGAAGGCTGCGGCGAGGGCGAGTGTGGCTCGTGCACGATCCTGCTCGACGGCCTGCCCGTGAACGCGTGCCTCGTCCTCGCCGGTCAGGCCGAGGACGCCGAGATCCTCACCGTCGAAGGCCTCGCCACCTTCGACCTCGCGCCCCTGCAGCAGTGCTTCGTCGACGACGGCGGCGCGCAGTGCGGGATCTGCACGCCCGGCATGCTGATCGCGGCCGAGGCGCTCCTGCGGCGCACCAAGGCGCCGGACGACGCCGAGATCCGCGAGGCCATCGCGGGCAACATCTGCCGTTGCACCGGCTACCAGCGCATCGTCGATGCGATCAAGCACGCGGCGGTGGTGCGCGCGGGGGGGGCCTCGTGAGCGCGCTCGGCGAGAGCTTCGTCCGCCCCCGCGACCTCGGCGAGGCCTGCGCGCGGGTCGCCGATCTCGTGGCGCGCGGCGTGCCCCACCACGTGATCGCGGGCGGCACCGACCTGGTCGTCGAGTCCCACCTGCGGCCGCCGTCGGCCGTGGCACCCGCCGCGGCCACGCTGGTGGATGTCTCGCGGGTCCCCGAGCTGGTCGAGTTCGCGGTACGCGGGGACACGATCCGGCTCGGTGGTGGCGTCACCTTCCTCACCGTGCGCCGCGCCCCGGCGCTCGCGCCGCTCCGGGTCCTCGTCGAGGCCGGCAAGGACGTGGGGGCGATCCAGATCCAGGCGCGCGGTACGCTCGCAGGCAACGTCGTCACCGCCTCTCCAGCGGGCGACGGCGTCGCGGCGCTGATGGCGCTCGAGGCCGTGGTCGGCCTGCGCTCTGTGCGCGGCGAGCGCGCGGTGCCGCTGCGCGACTACTACCAGGGCTACAAGAAGACGGTGCGCGCCACCGACGAGCTGGTCGCGTGGCTCGACGTGCGGGTGCCCGCGGCCGACGCGTTCCAGAGCTGGCGCAAGGTCGGCACCCGGCTCGCGCAGGCGATCAGCAAGGTGGCCCTCGCCGCCGTGGTCGAGCGCGACGGCGAGACGATCCGACGCGCGCGCTTCGGCATGGCCTCGGTCGCGCCGACCACCTCGCCGCTCGCGCACGTGGAGCGGTACCTCGAGGGGCGCTCGACGCGCGGCCTCGACCTCGCCGGGCTCGACGCGGCGGTCGACGCCGACGTGAGCCCGATCGACGACGTTCGCTCCACGGCGGAGTACCGCCGCCACGTCGCGCGCGCGCTGGTTCGCGAGGTCGCGCGGGGTCTCGCTCCGGAATAGAGGTCGATCGCCTCAAGGTCCGGCAGGAGGGTCCGTTCTCTCGATCGGGTGCCATCGTGCCCCTCGTTCGAGGAGGACCCCATGAGACTGTGGATGTTCGGTCTGACCTGCGCGCTCGCCGCCGGTGCGACGACGGCGCGCGCCCGGACGACGGTGGACGGTCCCCCCATCGACGCGAGCTCCTCCAAGGCGAAGGAGCACTTCCGCCTCGGCGTGATCGGCAGCGTCGGCTTCCCGCGACCGCTCTCGGTCGAGGCGATGTTCAAGGTGGAGCGCGCCGTGGCGCTGGGCGTCGAGTACGGCACCCTGCCCGCGACCCGCGTGTTCGGGATGGACCTTCGCTACCAGTCGATCGCCGCCGACATCCGGATCTTCCCCTTGCAGAGCTCGTTCTACCTCGGGCTGCGGATCGGGCGGCAGCGCGTCGAGGGCGGCACCACGGTCACACTCGGCTCGTTCGCCCCCACGACCTACACCCTCGCCACCGAGACGTTCTTCATCAACCCGCGGATCGGCTTCCTCTACACGAGCTCGAGCGGCCTGACCGCCGGCATCGAGGCCGGGGTGCAGTTCGTCTCGAACCACCGCACCACCTCGAACCTGCCGAGCGGCGTGCAGGTGCCCGAGCCGCTCGCGGGCGTCATGGACACCCTCGGCACCAAGACCATCCCGACGCTCTCGCTGCTGCAGCTCGGTCTCCTGTTCTAGTCGAGCGAGCACCTAGTCCAGGGAGAACAGGGGCTGCGCGGCGAGCTCGCTCGACGCGCCGATCGGCGGCGGGGTCCACCGCACGTAGCGAATCCCCTGCCAGGCGACGAAGCCGCGTGACACCGCGTCGACGTCGTCGCCGAACGTGAACGTCACCGCGTCGGGTCGGCCCTCGACCGTCGTCGAGCGCACCGTGACGGTGACGTCGGGCAGCACGATGCGTTCACCGACGAGGAAGCGCCGCTCGGGGTCCGTCGCGAGCATCTCGAGCGGGCCGCCGAAGAGGGCGCCGTCGGTCCGGAGCTCCAGCGTTCGCGCGTCGATCCGGCGAATGGTCAGCGGGCGCATGCCGATGCCGAGCCAGCCGAAGACCCTGGGTGAGGGCACCCCCGCCCGTGAGCGGTGCACGGGGGCGTAGGCCGTGAGGAACCCGGGGCCGTTGACGACGTAGAGCGCGGGACGGCGCGCGAGGTCGTCGGGGACCGACTCCGAGAGGCCGTGCAGGCGGTGCTCGAGGAGCGCGAACTGCATGGCCGTGACCAGGAACAGCACCGGGCCGAGCAAGAGGCGACCCCCGAGCACCCACGTCGCCCACGCGCGGAGGCTCCCGCGCAGCTCTCCCTCGAGGAGCCGGGTGACCAGCCGCGCCTGCAGGCAGACGAGCATCACGCCGGGGATCGTGAGGAGACGTCCGCTCGGGAACGTGGCGCACCCCGGCAAGACCGAGAGCAGGGCCGCCGCGAGGAAGAAGCGATCGAGGCGGTCGGTCAGCGCGCGGATGGCGAACGCGAGCGCGACGCACGCGAGCACCACCATCGCGACGCGCGGGCCCAAGCCGACCGCAGGCCAGGCGTCGGGGAGCGGTGCGCCGAGCTCGCCGCCGAGGAGGAGCGGCAGGTGCACGGCGGCTCCCCGCGCGAACCGGAGGGGATTGGCGAGCGGGTCGGTGTAGCCGGAGGAGTGACGCACGCCGCCCCCGAGCGCGCGGTAGAGCACGGCCCAGCCGACGAACACGGCGCCGTAGGGCACGAGGAAGCGCCACGGTCTCGGCCGAGGATCGACGAACCAGGCGTGGGCCACGAGCACCCCGAGCGCAGCGAGCGCGGACTCGCCCCCGAGCAGCGCGAACGCGAACAAGAGCGGCCCGTGGAGCGCCGATCCCTCCCTCTTCGAGGCCCTGTCGTGGAGCAGGATCGCGCCGAGCGCGAGGGTACCGGCGACCAGCGAGTTGCGCTGCGCGATCCACCCGACCGTGACCCCGCGCGCGCACGAGACGGCGTAGAACAGCGCGGCGAGACCCCGCGCAGTGCCCGACAGGAAGCGGCCGATCAGCGCGCTCGCCACGGCGAGCAGCGCCGCGAACCACAGGATCGAGTGCAGGTGCATGGCCCACGGCGCGCCGGGGAAGAGCCGGTGATCGAGCGCGTGCGTCAGCGAGGAGAGCGGGCGGACGAAGGCGACGCGCACGTCGAGGTCGGTCCACCAGGCGACCACGCCTCGGTCCATCAGCGCCTGGTTGTGGACGGGCGAGCCGTCGAAGAAACGGAACACGTCCCACGCGCGGAGCCGGAACTCGGGCCAGGCCGGGTGGCCACGCAGGGCGATGGCGTGCCAGTGGTCGTCGACCTGGAGCCCGCCGGCGAGCGACGGCAGCGCGAGCGCGACGCCAGCGAGCACCGCCCAGCGCGACGCGCGCCGATCGGCGGTGAGCCGCTGCAGCGCGCCTTGGACGCTCACACGGGCGTTCTCGGCCAGCCCTCGTCGTCACGGACCGAGCGCTCGACGGCCTTCATCACCGCGAGCGCGAGGTCTTCGCGCCACGGGCGGGTGACGATCTGGACGCCGACGGGCAGGCCGGTGCTCGCTGCGTCCACCTCCGCGGCGCGCTTCTCGAAGCGTCCGCTCGCGCCCTCGCGGCGGGCCTCCTCGGCGCGCACGCGCGTGACCGGGACGATGCCTGCCGGGAACTGCAGGACGTTCCACAACATGCAGTGCGACCCGGCGAGGGCGAACTCCTTGCCCGCGAGGTGCGGCAGCGCCGGGGTGGCGAACGGCGGGCAGAGGATGGCGTCGATCGAGGCCGCGTCCATGGCCCGCAACACCTCGAAGCGATACGCGCGGAGCGCCGCGGTGAGACCCCAGAACGTCTCGGCGCTCTTCGCCCCGGCGACCTCGAGCAGGCGCGCCGCGTGCTCTTCGCCGAACGCCCGCGCGACCTTCGCGAGGCCGCCCCGGACCTGCGCCGGGAGCCGGTTCAGCCGCATGAGCCCGGTGAGGATCGGGTCGACCTCCCCGCCCTCGAGGCCCTTGCGGATGATCTCGCTGCCGTCGGCGCTCATGGCCGCGAAGTAGACGAAGATGTGCTCGGCGATGCGTGGGGGCGTGAACGGCACGACCCTCGCGCCGTGCTCGTCGAGGGCGCGGCGGGCCCGCTCGACGCCGCGCGCGACGGCGGTCGAGGTGCGCACGAGGCCGTCTTCGACGTAGTAGCCCACCCGCAGGCCGGCGAGGTCGATGCCGGTGGGGTCGGGCGCGGGGAGCGGTGGCACGCGTGGGTCGTCCTCGCTCATGCGCTCGTAGTCGACGCCGCGAAAGAGGAGAGCGACGTCGTCGACCGAGCGGGCCATCGGGCCGATCTGCCCGCGGATGGCCTCCTGGCCGGCGAGCGCGGTGTTGGAGCCGCGGTTGCTCCAGCGATCGAGGGTGGGCTTGAAGCCGACGATGCCGGTGAAGTGGGCGGGACACCGGATGCTGCCGCCGATGTCCGTTCCGACGCCGAGCGGGGAGAGGCCGGCGGCGAGCGCGGCGGCCTCGCCTCCGGACGACCCCCCGGGCGTGTGCGCGAGGCTGAACGGGTTGTTGCACTGGCCGAAGAGCGGGTTGTGGCTCTCGTGCGACATCAGATACTGCGCCACGTTGGTGCGCCCGAGCAAGATCGCGCCCGCTTCGCGCAGGGCCTTGACCATCCCGCCGTCGCTCGCGGCGCGGTGGGCGAGCCGCGAGGGCACGCCCATGGTGGACGCGCGCCCGGCCATGTCCACCGACTCCTTCACGGTGACCGGCAGCCCGTGCAACAGCGAGCGGGGACGGGCCTTGCGCCGGTCCTCGTCGGCGCGCCGTGCCTCCTCGAGGGCGTCGTCGTGGAACACCGTGGTGAAGGCGCGCAGCGTGCGGTCCCGCTGGTCGATGCGGTCGAGGTGCGCCCGTACGAGCTCCACCGAGGTGACCTGTCCGGCGTCGAGGAGGGCCCGCATCTCGGTCGCGGCGATCGTGGTGAGATCCATGGCGGCCGGCACGTTGCCACCGCCCTCGCCGGGACACCACAGGCCGGCGTGCTACCCTGCGGGCCGTGCGGAGGTGGTCGCTGGTCGCATCTTGGGGGCTCGCCCTCGCCCTCCCGGCGCTCGTGATCGCCGGCTCGGCGGGCGCCGGCAGCGACTCCCTCGAGCCCAAGGACATCCTCACGGTCATGGCCAAGCGGCGCCTCGAGATCCGCAAGATCTGCTGGGATCCGCCGCCGGCCAAGCCGGCCACCTCGGTCAAGGTGGATGTGAGCGTCGGGCCGACCGGCGTGGTCACCGGGGCGGTCGCACGCGAGCCCGCCGGCTCCACCACCGTCATCGAGTGCGTGGTCGTGGAGGTCAAGAAGACCGTCTTCATGAGCTCGGCCAAAGGAGGCTTCTTCCGCTGGCCGTTCGTCTTCCGCTAGCATCCCCTCCATGACGACCACCGCCGGGATCTCGGCGCTCGACGCCTCCGAGTGGGCGCTGCTGCGCGAGCAAGTGGCCACCATCCAGCTCGTGATCAAGAAGCGCTATTCCGCCACCCTCGACCAGTCCCCGAACGACCTCGACCTCCTGCAACGGCTGCTCGACGATCGCGTCTACGACGAGACCGACACCGATGCGGTCACCGCCATGGGCGCCGTCCTCGGCAACGTGCTCGAGCGCCAGCACGGGCTCAAGTGGCACGCCCAGGACGACGGGCGCGGCCGCACGTTCGGGGTCTACTTCAAGGGCGCCAAGCAAGACGTGTTCATCGCTCCGGGGCGCCTGCTCCGCGGTCACATGGAGGCGGGTACCGCGTTCCGCATCGCCGACATCGTCAAGCGCGTGAAGGACGACGTCGCGCGCTGCAAGGTGCTCTGACCCGCGTTCAGCGCCTCAGGTCGCGGCCGTCGCGAGCTTGTAGCCCGTCCCGTAGACCGTGAGGATGTAGACGGGACGATCGGGCGAGGGCTCGATCTTCTTGCGTAGCTTGACGACGAAGTTGTCGACCGTGCGGTTGGTGGGGTTGGCGTCGAGGCCCCACACCTTGGCCAGGATCTCGTCGCGCGACACCGGCACGCCGGCCTTGGCGTGCAGGAGACGCAGGAGCTCGACCTCGTAGAACGAGAGTGGCTCCACCACCTTGCCGCGGCGCACCTGCTGGGTGCTCAGGTTGACCTCGGCGTCGCCGACGAGGAAGGTCTCGGGCGCGCCCGGGGCGAGCGCCGCGCGGCGGAAGATCGCGCGGATGCGCGCGACGAGCTCGTTCACGCTGAACGGCTTGGTCACGTAGTCGTCGGCGCCGACCGAGAGCCCGCGGACCTTGTCGGCCTCCTGCGCGCGCGCCGTCAGCATGATGATCGGCACGAGCGGGTCGAGGCGGCGCACTTCCTCGCAGACCTGGTAGCCGTTCACGTCGGGCAGCATCAGATCGAGGATCAAGCAGTCCGGGCGGCCGGTCTTGGCGAGGTTGATGCCGTCACGACCCTTGCCCGCCGTCTCCACGTCGAAGCCCTCGAACTCCAGCGCATCCTTGAGCCCCATGGCGATGTGGGGCTCGTCCTCGATGACCAGGATGCGCTTCTTGCTCATGATGCTCAGCGCCCCTGGTAGTTCGGCTTGCGCTTCTCTCCGAACGCACGGAGCGCCTCGTCGCGGTCCTCGGAGACCAGCGTGCGCTCGTAGGCGAGGATCTCGAGCTGCATGCCCGTCGCGAGGTCCACGTCGAGCCCGGCGTCGATCGCCTCGAGCGCCGCAGCCGCCGCGATCGGCGCGCCGTCGAGCACGGGGGCCAGCAGGGCGAGCGCGCAGTCGACCGCGGTCTGCCCCGCCTCGGCGACGCGGTTGACCAGCCCGAAGGCCAGCGCCTCGTCGGCGGTGAGGCGGCGGTTGGTGAGGATCAGCTCCTTGGCGCGCGCCTCGCCGACGATGCGGGGGAGCTTCTGGGTGCCGCCCGCGCCGGGGATGATGGCGAGCGAGGTCTCGGGCAGCGCGAGCACGGCGCCCTTCACGGCCACGCGCAGGTCGGCCATCAGCGCGAGCTCGAGGCCCCCCCCGAGCGCCACGCCGTTGAGCGCCGCGCACACGGGCTTGGGGCTGTGATCGAGCGCGCCGAACTCGCTGCGGTAGAGCCGCACGATCTCGCGGACCTGGTCCTTGGAGAGCGCCTGCCGCTCCTTGAGGTCGGCGCCCGCGCAGAACGCCTTCTCGCCCGCGCCGGTGACGACGATCGCGCGCACCGCTGGATCGGTGGCCGCCGCGCGGGCCGCCGCGCCGAGCTGCTCGATGAGCTCGCGGGAGAGCGCGTTGAGGCGCTCGGGGCGATCGAGGGTGAGGACGAGGGCGGAGCCGCGGAGCTCGCTGCGGAGGGGGCCGTTCGGGTACACGGCCGGTGGATACCAAGCCTCGGCCGGGCAGCAAAGGCTAGGCGGGCGTGCGGGAATCGGCGGGCACGACGGTGGTGGGGTCGACCCAGACCCGGCCGTCGCAGAGGCGCACGGCGAAGTGATTCAAGGCGCGCTGCGCGGGCCCCTTCAGGAGCTCGCCGTTCTTGCCGAAGCGGGAGTCGTGCGCCGGGGCAGCGGCTCGTGCCCTCGGGATCGAGGAACAGCGCGCCACCCATGTGCGTGCACATCCCGGACATTGCATAGACTCCTGATGCATCGCGCGCGACCAGCAGGCGCACGTCGGCCTCGACGAGGCGCGCAGTGCCAGCGGCGGGGATCGGCCCGGCATCGATGGCGCCGCTCGGCTTGCAGGTCGCGGCGCGGACGGCGCGCGGCGCGCAGGCGAGACAGCCCGTCAGCAACGCGGTTCGCCGCTGCATGTCGCCACTGTAGAGCAGGTGCGCGCGCGGGGCACGTGGACGGCTTGCGGGCGCCGGAATACCGTCGGCCATGACCAAGGCCCGCCTGACCTACTTCGACGCTCCCGTGAGCCGCGGCGAGGAGTGCCGGCTCGCGCTGCACCTCGCCGGCGTGGATTTCGAGGATCACCGCCTCACGCGCGAGCAGTGGCTTGCGCTGAAGCCGACGACCCCCTTCGGCAGCGTCCCGGTGCTCGAGTGGCCTGGCAAGCCCGCCCTCGCGCAGTCCAACGCGATCCTCGCCTTCGTCGGTCGTCGCTACGATCTCCACCCGAAGGACGACTTCGAGGCCGCGCGACACGAGGCGATGATGGGCCACGTCGAGGACCTCCGCGCCGCGATCACCCCCACCATGCGCATGACGGACGAGGCCGAGAAGAAGCGCGCGCGGGAGCAGCTCTCCGCGACGTACATCCCGGCGTGGGCCGCGTACGCCGACCGCCAGATCGACGCGGATGGGCCGTTCTTCGGCGGCGCCACGGTGCAGGTCGTCGACTTCAAGATCTTGATGATCGTCCGCTGGCTGAAGAGCGGCGCGCTCGACCACGTGCCGGCCACCGTGCTCGACGGCGCACCCCGGCTGCATCGCGTGCACGACGCGGTCGACGCGCACCCCCGCGTCCGCGACTGGTACGCCAAGAAGTGAGCGGAACCACCGCTGACGACGCGGTTACTTCCTCGTGAGCCACCAGATCAGTAGAAGGATGAACACGACCACCCCGACCACGAGCGGGGTGCGGTTCGGAGGTGGCGGCGCGAGCGCGGTCTCGACGGGTCGGGCGAGCGCGGCCGGTTTCGACGCGGGCTCCTTCGTGGGCTCCTTCTCGGGCTCCTCGACGCGGACCTTCGCGGCGGCCTCCTCTTCAGCCTTCTTCGCGGCGGCCTCCTCTTCGGCCTTCTTCGCGGCGTCCTCGGCCTTCCTCGCGTCCTCCTCGGCCTTGCGCGCCTCCTCTTCGGCCTGCTTGCGAGCCTCGGCCTCCTTCGCCGCGCGCGCCTCCGCCGCTCGCGCCGCCTCCTCTCTCGCAGCGGCCTCCCGGGCCTCCGCCTCGGCGCGGGCCTTCGCCTCCTCCGCCTCGCGCGCCTTGCGCTCCTCCTCGGCCAGGGCGGCCAGCGGCGCGCGCAGGTCGCGGACGATCGCCGGGTCTTCTACCGCGTGGATCGTCGTGTGCCCGAGCATCGGGTCGAGGGCCAGCGTGCGGTCGAGCGCGCGCGCGTCGAAGAGCCCCTCTTCGAGGTACTTGCCGAGCCGAGCCGGCTCGTCGGTGAGGACCTTCGCGACGAGCTTCGCGTACCCGACGAGGTCCTCGTCGCCGAGGCCCTTGTCGAACTTCCGGAGCGAGCCCATCGCATAGAGGCTCCCGCTCTTGAAAGGCGCCTTGCCGGGGACGTCGCCGCCCGCGTGCTCGGCGTCGAGCACGACGATGGCGCGCTTCACGTTCTCGCGCCGCAGCACGTCCTCCACGTCGGCGAGCGGCACCGCGGGCGTCTTGGTGATCGCCTCCGTCTCGCGCACCGCGAGGACGAGGGCACCGTCCCGCTCGAGCACGAAGCCCGCGAAGAAGACGAACAGGGCACCGTCCCGCGCGTCGTGCGCCGCCTTCTGCAGCGGGCCGAGGACGTCGCCGGGCGACATGGGATCGGTCACCACGCGAACGCCACCGAAGACGGTGTCGGCGAGGGCCTTGCCGACCGCCCTCGCCGCGTCGGGCGCGCCGGCGAGCTCGGGGAGCTTCTGGTAGCGACCGACTCCGACCACCAGCGCGGCCCTGCGGGGCTCCTCGGTACGAGCGGACATGCGAGGCCAGGAGACTCGAACGCGCCCGTCCTGACAAGGACGACGGCGATCGGAGGCGCCGCGGCGGGGACTCGAGTCGCCACCTTCCCGGCGAGGTGGCGGCCGAAATTCCGATCAATCCGCGTCGGCATCGCGCGTGCAAGTTGCTCGACCCGATGGCCCCTCCCCTCGCGCGCCGACAGCTCCTGCTCGGCCTCGGCGCCTCGCTGCTCGCGGCGCCGTTCACCTCGCTCCTCCGCACGCCCGCCCGCGCCGACGGCGGCAAGCGGGCGCGGCGGCTCCTGGTCTTCTTCTCCCCGAACGGCACCGTGCACGGCAAGTGGCGCCCGACCGGCGGCGAGAAGGACTTCGCCTTCTCGAAGGGGTCCATCCTGGAGCCGCTCGCCGCGCGCAAGAGCGACCTCGTGGTCCTCGACGGGGTCGACTTCAAGGGCTTCGACAACCACGAGGCCGGCATGAACGGGATGCTCACCGGGCAGGGCACCCTCACCCACGAAGGGCGCGGCGCGAGCGTCGATCAGTACGTCGCGAGCAAGATCGGCGCGGGCACACGGTTCCCCTCCCTCGAGCTCGGCGTGCAGACCAGCGCGTGGGGTGGGAGCCGGCAGACCCGCATGTGCTACTCGGCGCCCGACAAGTTCGTCCCGCCCGAGGACTCGCCGCGGAACGCCTGGACGCGCCTGTTCGGCGACCTCGGCAAGAAGCCCGGAGAAGTCGACGCCCTGCTCGCCCGGCGCAAGAGCGTGCTCGACGTGGTGCGCGCCGACCTGGCCGACCTACGCGCGCGGGTCGGGGTGGCCGAGCAGCACAAGCTGGACGACCACCTCGACGCGATCCGGGCCGTGGAGAAGACGCTCACGACCCCGGTCGCCGCCTCGTGCGCGGCGCCGCTCGCGCCGATCGACCTCGCGCTGCAGGACCACAAGAACTTCCCGGCGATCGGGCGCGCACAGAGCGATCTCGCGGTGCTCGCGCTCGCGTGCGGGCTCACCCGCGTGGCGTCGATCCAGTGGACCCACACCGTGAGCCCCACCGTGTTCTCGTGGCTCGGCATCGGCGACGGTCACCACGAGCTCTCCCACAAGCCGGACGAGAACGCGAAGGGGGTCGCGGACTTCGTCGCGGCCGAGCGGTGGTTCGCCGAGCAGTTCTTCTACGTGCTCGACAAGCTCGCCGCGATCCCGGAGCCCGACGGCAGCGGCACGCTGCTCGACACGACGCTCGTCGTGTGGGCCAAGGAGCTCGGTGACGGTCGACTGCACGACGCGAAGTCGGTGCCGTTCGTGCTCGCGGGGCGCGCGGGGGGCGCGCTCCGGACCGGCCGCTACCTGAAGTACGCGGGCGAGCCGCACCAGCGGCTGCTCGTCTCGATCTGCCAGGCCATGGGCTTGTCGAACCTCACCTTCGGCGACCCGTCGCACGGCGCCGGCCCCCTCGGAGGGCTCCTCGGATGAACCCGCGTCGTCTGTTGCTCGCTGCGTCCCTCCTCGTGCAAGCCTGCGGCGGTGGCGAGGAGACCCCGCCGATCGTCGAGCCGTGCGCGGGCGACTTCACCTACTTCGAGGCCAAGATCTGGCAGCCGATCCTCTCGGTGAAGTGCGTCGGTTGCCACAACGAGCAGGGAATCGCGCGCGGCAGCCGCCTCGTGCTGGCGGCGCCCTCCGACCCCGACGCGGCGCGGAAGAACTACCCCGTGGTGCGCGCGATCGCCGACACCAAGCTCGGCGATCAATCGGTGTTCTTGCTGCGTCCCTCCATGACTCACCCCGATGGGCACCCCGGCGGGAACCTCCTGCCCGTGGGCAGCGCGGGCTACCAGGCGCTCGCCACGTTCGTCCGCCACGGCGAGGGCCGCTGCGGCCCGGACGTCGCCACGACGAGCTGCACCGACACGACCGTCGGATCGCGGGTCCTGCGACGGCTCTCTCGCAGCGAGTACGACGCGACGGTCGAGGACCTGCTCGGGGTCCCGTCGGCCTACGGGCAATCGCTCCCGCCGGACGTCGTGGTCGGAGGCTTCGACAACAACGGCGCGGCGCTGCGCGTCGGGCCGATCGTCGCCGAGAAGCTCGGGGTGGCGGCCGAGGCGCTCGCTGCGGCCGCACCGCTCGCGAAGCTCACGAGCTGCGCCGACGACGTCACCTGCTTCGTCAAGGCGTTCGGCAAGCGCGCCTTCCGCCGTCCGCTCCTGGACGGCGAGATCTCGCGGTACGCGAAGCTCGGCGACGCGAGGACCGTCATCACGGCCATGCTGCAGTCGCCCGCCTTCCTCTACCGACCCGAGATCGGCAAGAACGACGCGACCCTCGATCCCTGGGAGGTCGCGAGCGAGCTCTCCTACCTGCTCACCGGCACGATGCCCGATGTGGCGCTGTTCGCCGCCGCGGAGTCGGGGAAGCTCGCCACCAAGGACGAAGTCGTGGCGCAGGCGAGGCGCCTGCTGAAGGACCCACGCGCCGCGCGCACGATGGCGCGGTTCACCGGGCAGTGGCTCTACGTGGACCGCCTCGGCGCCGTCGCCAAGGACCCGGCCACCTACCCGGAGCTCACCACCGACCTGAAGTCCGCCATGCTCAGCGAGACCCAGGCGTTCGTCGATCGCACGCTGCGGGTCGGCAACGGCACGTTCCGCGATCTGCTCCTCGCGGAGCACACCTTCGTGAGCCCCGGGCTCGCCGAGTACTACGGCCTCGCCGCGCCGGGCGACGACGGCAAGGTCGCGACCGGCCCGCTCCGTCGCGGGGTGCTCGGCCAGGGCAGCGTGCTCACCGTGCACGCCGTGGCCGCGAGCTCGTCGCCGATCCACCGCGGCAAGCTCGTGCGCGAGCGGCTCCTCTGCCAGAAGCTCCCGCCCCCACCCCCCGGCGTCGTGGTGCAGCTGCCGCCGTTCGACCCGAGCAAGTCGACCCGCGAGCGGTTCGCCGAGCACAGCAAGAACGAGCCGTGCAGGAGCTGCCACCGGCTCATGGACCCGATCGGGTTCGGGTTCGAGGCCTTCGACGGCATCGGGCGCGCGCGCAAGGACGACCACGGCCACCCGCTCGACACCAAGGGCGAGATCGTCGCGACCGACCACACCGACGGCGCGTTCGAGGGCCTCGACGGCCTCGCCGGCAGGCTCGCCGACAGCCCCGACGCGCAGCGGTGCTTCGCGCTCCAGTGGGTGCGGTTCGGCTACGGCGTGGACGACGAGCCCGAGACCCAGTGCGCCGCCGATCGCGTGACGACCGCCTGGGCCAAGGGGGGCATGACCTTCGAGGCGCTGATCCTCGCGCTCGTGTCGGATCCCACCTTCCTCGCGCGCCAGGGGGACCTCGGAGGGCCCCCGGCGCCGGACGCCGGTGTGCCGGTGGACGACGCCGGGGCGAGCGACGCGGCCGTCCCCGCTCCTCCCGCGGACACGCTGGTCGTCACGAGCAAGCGCGACGACTACGGCACCGGCTACTGCGACTACGTGACGGTGAAGAACGCCGGCGCGAGCGCGCGCACCTGGAGCGTCGTACGGAGCCCCGAGGGCGCGATCACGAGCTCATGGAAGAGCAAGCTCGTGACGACCGCGACGGCGTGGACCTTCACGGGCGAGAGCTACAACGCGAGCCTCGAACCGGGCGGCTCCACCGACTTCGGGTACTGCGCGAAGCGATGATCACCTCTGGAACGAGGCCGGGTACGCGCCGCGCAGCGCCCGGCCGCGGATGCGCGCCACGTCCGCGGCCATCCGCAGCGCGTCGCGGACCACCCGCACCTTCGACGCGCCGTGGGAATGCATGAACACCGGCACGCGCACGACCCGGAGACCCCAGCGCTGCGCGAGGAACAGGAGCTCGGCGTCGAAGCCGAACCCGGTGACCGACACGGCGGCGAAAAGCGCCCGCGCGACGTCGGCGCGGAAGGCCTTGAAGCCGCACTGCGTGTCACGCGCGGCGAGGCCGAGCGCGGTGCCGACGAGCCCGCTGAACACCATCGTCGCGAGCTTGCGCACCGGCCCGTAGGGGCCGAGCCCGAGCGGGTGCAGGTCTCGCGCGCCGATGGCGAGGTCGGCCCCCTCGCGGACGGGCGCGAGCAGCGCGTCGAGCTGGTCGAGGGAGTACGCGAGGTCGGCGTCGAAGAACGCGACGATGTCTCCGCGCGCGGCGCGCACGCCGGCGGCCACCGCCGCGCCCTTGCCGGAGTTCTCGGCGAGGCGCACGCTGCGCACCCCACGGTCGGCGAAGCGGGCGAGGACGGCCTCCGTGTCGTCGGTGCTGCCGTCGTCCGCGACGATCACCTCGTAGGGGCGCCCGTCGACCCAGTCGAGGACTTGCTCGAGGGTCTTCACCAGCCGTTCGCCTTCGTCGAAGGCGGGGATGACGAGGGAGAGCTCCAAGACTCCGCTCATCGTGCGCACGCGAGACCGAACGCGTCAACCAGCGCGCCGGCGCGCACGCGGACGCCGCGCGCCACTGCGTCGGACGGACACGCGAACGAGACCTGGCCCGGCGTGCCGAGGACCCCGACGATCCCGAGCCCGCCCGACGTCGTCTCCACGCGGTCCGCCACGCCGAGCGGGGCGCAGCGGAGCGCGAGGCCCTCGACGAACTGCTTGCTGACCGCCGTGAAGCCGACGACCGCGCTGCCCGTGGGACAGGCCACCGTGAGCGGGGGCGGGCCGAGGCCGCCGAAGAACGGGGTGTCCTCGCCCGCCGTGCCGTCGGCCGCGCGACACCGCGCGCGCACGCGGGTGAGCACGCCGGCCTCGTTGACCGAGCCCTCGAGGGCGGCGACGTGCTGACCCTTGGGGCAGTCCCAGCCGAGGAGGCTCCCGCCACCGGAGCCGGACTGACCGATGCTCACGAGCGCGCCCCAGTCGAGCTGCGCGCGCACCGCCGCGAGATCGTCGGGCACGTAGAGCATCGGCGGCGAGAGCGGGTCGAAGAACCAGCGGTGGAGCCACGACTCGGCTTGCGGGACCGCCGCGAACGCCTCGAGGCGCGCCTCCGAGGAGTTGATCTCGATGGCGACGATGCGGCGCTCGAACACCATCGTCGGGTGGATGCGGCTCAGCGCCTGCAGATCGTGGCGCTCGCCGAGGCGACGCAGATCCGCGAGCACCACCACGTGCTCGGCGCGGCGCAGGAAGTCGGCGCGCGGGATCAGCTGGCTCGTCCCCTCGAGGGGGGTGTCGTGGTACCAGTGCACCTCGGAGCGCACCTCCATCGAGCTGTGGAACACGAACAGCGTGCGCTCGCGCGGATAGCGGGCGTGGAGCGCTTGCATCGCGCGGACCTCGGTGCGGATGTCCGGGGTCGGGTACAGGTACGACGCGGTGCCGCGCGCGAAGCCCCACTCGAGGCGCGCGTACGCATAGCGCGCCTGCAGGCCCACGCCGAGCAGCACCAGACCGACGAGCACGGGGGCGAACCGGCGGCCCCGCGGTCGCTCGACGAGGAGGGCGTGCAGCGACACGACCACGTCGGCGCCCCCGAGCGCGCTCGCCACGCCGAGCCAGTACGTCCAGTACGAGTGGATGGCCCCGGCGTTGCGGAACAGGAGCGAGTGGAGGATCTGCGCGGCGAAGAAGCACCCCGGGACGACCTCGCGGACGCGCGCGGTGCCGGCGCGGAGGCGCCGCAGGAGCAGGGGCACCCACAGCGCCGTGACGGTCATGATCAGGATGCCGTGTAGATCGAGCAAGCGCCGGAACTGCACGCCCGCGTAGCCTTCCTTGGCCGCGGTGCGCTGCAGGTAGGCCGAGCCCATGTCGCCTAGGCCGCCGCGCGTGCGCGCGATCCACGCGAAGAAGCCGCCGAAGTTGGCGAGCACCACGAGCGAGAACACGACCACGAAGGTCCACTCGGGGCGCCAGCGCAAGAGCGGCCTCCCGGCGCGGAGGCCCTGCACGAAGGTGAAGAGCGCGAGGAAGAACGCGATGTAGTACGGCGGCCAGTCGAACTGCCCGGCGAAGCTGACGGCGACGAGCGTCAGCAAGAGGTGCCGCGGCTTTCGCTCTTCCCACCACCGCGCGAACGCCCAGGTGAGCAGGAGCGACCAGAAGATGGCGCCTTGCTCGTGGTCGATCATGTTGCCGAAGATCAGGTGCAGCGGCGTGAAGGCGTAGATGGCGACCGCGACCAGGGCGTGCACCCGCCCCCAGTAGCGCGCGGCGGTGCGCTGCAAGAGGACGAGCGTGGCCACCGAGTAGAGCATCGGCACGAGGCGACCGACGAACGGCGAGGGCGAGAACACCTTGAACAGCGCCAGCAGGTGCCAGTGCAGCATCTGGGGGTGATGCGTGTAGAGCGCCTGCGGCGGCGGCGGCTCGAGGCCCGTGTGGTAGAGCGACTGCGCCCAGATGTGGAAGCGGAGCGAGTTGCGCGCCCCCTGGCAGAACGCGCTGCCGTTGAAGCCGTTGTGCCCGAACTGCCAGGGCCCCGCGATGCCGTAGCAGACGGCGAGCACGAACCACGCGAACACCAGCGCGGTCGCGATCGGGACGAGACGCCGGCCGAGGCCCATCGCGCCGCAACGCTAGTCGGCGACGACGCGCGTGGCGAGGGCCGCGATCCACGGTATTCTCTGCCGATGCGCCTCGCCTTCGTCGTCACGACCTCGCTCGCCGTCGGCGCCTGTCAGCCCAAGGGCGACTCCATCCAGACCGAGAACCCGCCGCCGCCGAAGTCGAAGGCGAGCATGAGCGCGAGCGCGCCCGACAGCGCGACGGTCGTGGAGACCACCCAGAACCCGCCGCCGCCCAAGGTCACGCGCAAGCGCAAGCACACGAGCGACGCCGGGGTGGTGTGGAAGACGCCCAAGAAGCCGGTCGACTGGGCGAAGCTCAAGACCCTGAACCCGACCGACCCGACCGGGCACCAGCTCTACGTCGGATCCGACGATCGCTGCTTCTACGAGGTCACGCCCAAGGGCCCCGTCCCCCCGATGCCCACCGGCGCGCGGTGGGTCGAGCCGGTGTTCGTCGACTGCCCCGTCGAGCTCGACGACCCGGCGTGGGATCACTGCACCTACTCGACCCTGCACTCGGTCGCCGGCGAGAGCTACTGCCTGTGCAGCTCGCTCGGCGGGAATCCGCCCCCGCCGCCGAACGAGGTGGCTTGCCCGAAGAAGTGAACGCAGTGAACAGCGGCCGCCTCCACGGGCGGCCGCTCCAGCCGACAAGCGAAGCGAACGCCCTCAGTCCACCACCTTCGGCCCCGGAAAACGCTGCTTCGCCCACAGCGACCAGCCGAGGCCGATCAGCATCAGCGACGCCGCGAACGCGTACCCTGCGAGCTGGTTCGGCGGGATCACGAAGAGCGCCGTCACCACCGCGACCCACGCGATCGCGATGAGGTTCACCGCGCGCGACCAGCGACCGAGGGTGAACGGTCCGCGTTGCAGCCGCCCGTCGCTGCGCGCGATCACCGCGTAGACGATCGGCAGCACGTACGAAGCATAGAGCGCGAGCGTCGAGAGCGCCGTCATCGCGGCGAGCGCCTGCGCGAAGGCGGCGACGCCCGCCGCGGCCGCCACGCTCACCCAGACCGCGACGTGCGGCGACGACCACCGCGGCGAGACGCGGGCGAGCTGCTTCGCGAACGGCGTCCCACCGTCGCGGGCGAACGCGTAGAGCATGCGCGAGTTCGAGGTGACGCTCGCGAGCCCGCAGAACCACATCGCTGCCATCGCGACCCAGACCAGTCGATCACCGAGGCGCGCCCCGAGGGCGTCCCGCACCACGGTGACGAACGGGTTGTCGGTGGCCGCGACCACGGCCGGGTCGCCCTTGATCGCGGCGGTCAGGGCGAGCAGCAGGATCCACCCCGCGACGCCGCTGACGATCACGCTCATCAGGATCCCGCGGGGCGCGTTCCGCCGCGGATCCACCGTCTCCTCGGTCACGTGGGCGCTCGCGTCGTAGCCGGTGAAGGTCCACTGGGCCTGCAGGAGCCCGAGCGCGAAGCCGAGCCCATAGGTCCTGGCCACCGTGCTCCGCGTGAGGAGGAAGCCTGGCTCTCGGCGGGGGGCGAACGCGAGCAGCGCCCCCACGAACAGAACCACGCCCAGCACGTGCACCCACGCCGACACCGTGTTCAGCCGGGCCACGATCTTCACGCCCACGTGGTTCAGGACCGCGTGCGACAGGAGAATCCCCGCGCACAGCGCGAAGACGTGCGGGCGGTCGGTCTTCCAGCCCACCATGGGCGCGAGGAACTCCGCGAGGCCGTAGTCGATGCCCGCCGTGATGGCGAACTGGCCGATGGTGTTGAGCCAGGCCGTGAAGAAGCCCGCGCGGCGCCCGCCGAGCAGCGCCGCCCAGTGGTAGAGCGCGCCAGCCGTCGGGTAGGCGCTCGCGAGCTCGGCGAGGCTGGCTGCGACCGTGAGGGTCATCACCGTGACGAGGGGCCAGCCGACCGTCATCACGAGCGGCCCGCCGTACTTGAGCCCGTGCCCGTAGAGCACCACGGCCCCGGTCAGGATCGAGATGATGGAGAAGGAGAGGGCGAAGCTCGAGAACGCGCCCATCCCGCGTGAGAGCTCCTGGGCGTAGCCGAGCCTCCGCAGATCCTCCGCGTCGTCGGGCGGCGAGGGAGGCGGGGCCTCCGTCAACGCTCCTCCGCGAACATGCGCAGCGCGTGTCGCCCGGCGCGGGTGGCGCGGAAGACGTCGATCTCGCGACGCATGGGCTCCGGGAGCGAGTCCTTGGGCGGCAGGTAGGCCCACTCGGGGGGCGCGACGACGGGCGCCGCGAGCGCCGCGAACGCGAGATCCGCGGCGCTGAAGCGAGCGCCCACGAGGTAGTCGCGACCTTCGAGGCGGCCCGAGACCTCGGTGAAGATCGCGCGGATGCGCTCGAGCGACTGCGCGATGCGCGGCTCGGTGACGTGCAGGCCGCGCTTCATGAGGCCCCGCATCACCGGGAGGAACCTGGTGACCCGGCGCTGGGCCATCGGCGCGAGGCCGACGGTGAGCAGGTCCTCGCTGCGACGCGCGTCAGGCAGCACGAAGCCGTACGCCCAGCGGCGAGTCGCCGGGCCGAGCTTGCCGTCGAAGAGCGCCTCGAGCTCCTCGACCTCGCGGCGCTGCGCCGGATCGGAGGGGTAGATGTGGAGCGCCTCGTCCATGCGGGCGTCGGCCCAGTGGAGGATGTCGCGGCTGTCGGTGAGGACGGCCCCGGCGGTGACGAGCAATGGCACCGTCTTGCCGCGGAGCCGCAGCGTCGCCGCGAGGTGCGCGATCGGCGCGTGCGGCTCCTCCTGGTAGGACACCCGAGCGCGATCGAGGGCCCAGCGGGCCTTCTCGCAGAAGTGGCTGATGGGGATGGTGACGAGGCGCGGTCGCACCCCGGGGTTATCGCACGGCCGAGCCGCGCGAGGGGAGCCTAGAGGTAGTCGCGCTCGCAGAGGGCGTTGATGACGTTGGCGCAGCTCTGGTCGGCCCACTTCGTGGCGCTGGCGCTGCTGGAGGAGAGCATGCGCACGCACGAGCCGCTGTAGTTCGGCTCACCCGGCGCCCAGCTGGTGTAGCCCAGCGCCTCGCCGTTGATCCACTTGGTGTAGCCGCTGCCCGTGCCCTCTCGGCTCAGGCCGATCCAGTTCTCGGCGCTCGGGTAGAGGGTCGCGACGAAGCTCTGCTCGCCGTCGGTGGTGATGGCGACGAGGTAGCCGCCGTACGACTTGCAGACCGCCTGTGCCTCCGCGTAGGTGCGCGGCTTGAGGACGAAGTAGCAGTGCCCGTTGTACGACTTGCCGAGCGCGGAGCACGGCGTGGTCGCCGCGTCGGTCCCGGTGTCCGGAGGCGGCACGCCGGTGTCGAAGGGCGGCGGGAAGCCCGTGTCGTCGGGCGGCAGGCCCGTGTCGAACGAGCCCGTGTCGAACGAGCCCGTGTCGATCGTGCTGCCGGTGTCGGGGCTCGTCCCCGTGTCGACCCCGGTCCCCGTGTCCACTCCGGTACCCGTGTCGACCCCGATCGAGCTGTCGGGACCACCACCCGTGTCGCCGCTCGTCGAGTCGCCGCTGGTGCCCGTATCCGTGCCGGTCGCGGCGTCGTCCCCCTCGCCGAAGGCGCTCGCGTCGACGCTGCCTCCGCAGCCTGCTGCACCCACGACCAAGGCCACGGCAGACAACACGGAGAAGCGAAGGACGTTCATGGGACTCCTGAAGAGGTGCGTGGACGAAGGGGGAAAGCCGGACGCCTCACCCCCCCCGTGCGCCAGCGCGTCCATCGTAGTAGATGCCGTCCTCCCATGCCCATTCGAACCGCCCGTGACGTTCGTGATGAATTTCTCTCGTATTTCCGCGCGCAAGGCCACGAGCAGGTCGGTTCGGGACCGCTGGTCCCCGGCAACGACCCGACCTTGATGTTCGCCAATGCCGGCATGGTCCAGTTCAAGGACCTGTTCACGGGCAGGGAGACCCGCGCCTACAAGCGCGCCACGAGCAGCCAGAAGTGCATCCGCATCAGCGGCAAGCACAACGACCTCGAGAACGTCGGTCGCACCGCGCGCCACCACACGTTCTTCGAGATGCTCGGCAACTTCTCGTTCGGCGACTACTTCAAGGCCGACGCCATCCGCTTCGCCTGGGACCTCGTCGAGCGCTACGGCGTCGACAAGTCCCGCCTCGTCTGCACGTACTTCAAGGGCGAGAAGGGCGTGCCCGAGGACACCGAGGCGCGCGACCTCTGGAAGAAGATCACCGGGTTCGGCGACGACCGCGTGCTCGGCATGGGCATGGACGACAACTTCTGGTCCATGGGCGACACCGGCCCGTGCGGCCCGTGTTCCGAGATCCACTTCTTCCAGGGCCCCGCCTCGGTCGACCCCACCAAGTTCGGCGAGGAGCCCACCCCCGAGGGGCACGGCTGGATGGAGATCTGGAACCTCGTGTTCATGCAGTTCGAGCGCTTCGCCGACGGCACCATGAAGCCGCTCCCCGCGCCCAGCGTCGACACCGGCATGGGCCTCGAGCGCATCACGAGCGTCGTCCAGGGGGTCACCTCCAACTACGACACCGACCTCCTGCGCGCCCTCGTCGACCAGGCCTCGCGCATCTCGGGCAAGAAGTACGGCGGCACGATGGCCGACGACGACGTGTCGATGCGGGTCATCGCCGACCACGCGCGCACCACGGCGTTCCTCATCGCCGAGGGCGTGTTCCCCGACCGCGGTGGCCGCGAGTACGTGCTCCGGCGCGTGATGCGCCGCGCGATCCGGCACGGGCACCGGCTCGGCATCCAGAAGCCGTTCCTCCACGAGGTCGCGGGCACCGTGGTCGACCTGATGGGCGACTCCTACGGCGAGCTCCGCGACCGCAAGAAGACCATCCTCGAGGTGGCCGAATCCGAGGAGGTCCGCTTCCGCGAGACCATCGACCGCGGCCTCAAGATCCTCGACGAGGCGCTCGCCGAGCCGACCGTCAAAGAGACGCGCGTCCTCGGCGGCCCCGCCGCGTTCAAGCTCTACGACACCTTCGGCTTCCCGCTCGATCTCACCCAGGTGATCCTCGACGAGCGGGGGTACAAGGTCGACGAGCCCGGCTTCGACGCCGCGATGGCCACCGCCAAGCAGAAGAGCGAGGGCAGCAAGGTCGGCGAGGCCGCGGTCGGCGACGTCTACCACCGCGTGTTCGCGGCGACCGGCAACACCCCCACCGAGTTCACCGGCTACGCGGCCGAGGAGGGCGAGGCCACCATCGTCGCGCTCGTGCGCGGCAAGGAGCTGGTCGAGTCGCTCACCGCCGGCGAGGAGGGCGAGGTCGTGGTCGCGCGCTCGCCGTTCTACGCGGAGGCGGGCGGTCAGCTCGGCGACAAGGGCACCATGACGGGCGGCGGCGCCACCTTCACCGTGTCGACCACCCACAAGCCCGTCGGCGGGATGCACCTCCACAAGGGCCGCGTCGAGCAGGGCACGCTGAAGAAGGGCCAGACGCTGAAGCTCGAGGTCGACCACGCGGCGCGCGCCGCGACGCGCCGCAACCACAGCGCGACCCACCTGCTCCACTACGCCCTGCGCCTCGTGCTCGGCGAACACGTGCAGCAGAAGGGCTCGCTCGTCGGCCCCGAGCGCCTGCGCTTCGACTTCTCGCACGGCAAGGCGCTGAGCGAGGCCGAGCTCGCGCGCGTCGAGGAGGTCGTCAACGAGATGATCCTCGCCAACGCCGAGGTGAAGACCGACGTCATGAAGCAGGACGAGGCCAAGAAGGCCGGCGCCATGGCCATCTTCGAGGAAAAGTACGGCGACGTCGTGCGCGTGCTCACGATGGACGCCGGCGCGCACAAGAGCGTCGAGCTCTGCGGCGGCACCCACGCGCGGCGCACGGGCGACATCGGCATGTTCCGCATCACGACCGACAAGGCCATCGCCGCGGGCGTGCGCCGCATCGAGGGCACGACCGGTCTGCACACGCTGCACGAGGCGCAGACCGAGGCACGCGCGGTGGGCCCGGCCCTCGCGCTCCTCGACGCGACGCCGGCCACGCTCGCCCAGAAGATCGAGAAGCTGCTCGCCCACGAGAAGGCGCTGCAGAAGAAGCTCGCCGAGGCCGAGAAGAAGCTCGCGCTCGGCGGCGGCGGAGGAGGCAAGGGCGGCGTCGACGCGTGGCTCGCCGAGGCGAGGACGCTGCAGGGCGCCAAGGTGCTCGCGGTCCGCGCCGATCTCGGCGACCCGGTCGCGCTGCGCGAGCTCGCCGACACCCTGCGCGACAAGCTGGGGGGCGACGCGATCGTGCTCGTCGGCGCGGCGCAGGGACCCAAGGCTTCCCTCGTGCTCACGGTGAGCAAGTCCGCGACCGCGCGCTTCAAGGCCGGCGAGCTCATCAAGCCGGTGGCCGCGATCGTGGGTGGGTCGGGCGGTGGCCGACCCGACATGGCGCAGGCCGGCGGCACCGATCCGAGCAAGCTCGACGAGGCGCTGGCCGAGCTCTACCGCCGGCTGGCTTGAGGCGACTGTCACGCGCGCGTGACACGGAAGTGCTTCGATAAGCGACCCTTTACGCGCCGCGGTTTTCCGTTGAAACTCCGCTCGCGTCGCGCTTCGGGGGGGAATTCCGAAGTGGGGTCATCCAATGGAAAGCCACGTTCTGCGCGAGATCCAGAGGCTGGAAGGTGAGGTCGCTCGCATGTCGCGCGAGCTCGCCGACCTGCGCAAGCTCGTGAACGGCACCTCCGCGCCGCGACGTCGCACGCAGAGCTTCACGCGGCCGCCGCCCGCGCTGATCGACCCGCGACCGGTCGACGAGAGCGGGCCGCGCAGCGCGGTCTCCCCCTCCTCGGCGCCCGAGTCGCAGCTCGGTCCGCCGCCACCCCCGCCCTCGTCGGTCCCGGCCCCCGCGCTCGGTCGGCCGACACAGACCGAGGGCAGCGCGCCGACGCTCCACGCGCGAGAGACCGGCTCGGCGCCGCCCTCGATGCGCCCTCCCGCGAGTCAGCCCTCGCCCAGCGATCGTCAGGCGCCCGCCTCCGAGGTCGTACAGCGGGAGGGCAACGTCACGCCCTCTCGCCGGCACGCGGTCGGCCACGCGGTCGGCCTCGGGCGCTACGAGTTCGTGGGCGAAGGCCGCAGCGGTGGCCGCCGCAAATAGCCCTAGGAAGCGCAGACGAAGTCGACGCCCTCCACGAGTTCGCGCGCCCGGAGTCGGCCCCGCACGATGGCGCGCGCCCCCCGCGCCCCGACGGCGACGACCACGACCGCCCGCGCATCGAGCATCGCGGGGTCGATGATCGGTACACCGCGCGCCACGCCGCCGATCTTTCGTGGATCGATGTCGACGAAGGCGGAGGGAAAGACCCCGTGGGCCTCGAGCGCCCGCGCGAGCCGGCGCCCGGTCTTCCCGGCGCCCCACACCACCACGTCGCGCCCGCAGGCGCGCAGCCAGCTGGCGAGGAAGGGCGCCTTCTGCAGGGCGAACTGCGGGAGCGCGCACCGCGGATCGACGTGGGTCGCGCGCCGCGCGTGGTGTCGCCAGCGGAGGTATGGCTGGGGCACCTTGGCGAGCCGGTGCCCCGCGGCGTGCAGGCGCAGCCACAGGTCGTAGTCCTCGGAGCCGACGCTTTCGCGATAGCCCCCCACCGCCTCGAGCGCCGCGCGACGGATCGCGACCGACGGCTGGCAGAGGGGGGACTCGACGAAGATCTCGCGGGCGTGGTCCTCGGGCGTGATGATCCCGTTGAGCCACTCCACGTAGAGCCGCGCGCCCTCTCCCACCTCGCCGAAGGCCTCGACCAGGGTGCCGACCACCGAGAGTCGCTCGTCGCGGAGAGCGGCGACCTGCGCCGCGAACCTCCCTGGCAACGAGACGTCGTCGGCGTCCATGCGCGCGAGCAGCGAGAAGCGGGCGGCGTTCGCGGCGAGCGCGGTCGCGCGCGCGACGCCGATGCCCTCGGTGCGCAGCAGACGGACCCGCGCATCGCCGAACCCCTCGACCACCCGCGCGCCCTCGTCCTCTGAGCCGTCGTCGACGGCGATCACCTCGAGCGGCACCTCGCGCTCGCAGAGCACCGACGCGAGCGCCTCCCGGATCGTCGCGGCGGCGTCGCGGAACGGGAGCAGGACCGAGAGCACGGCCATGGGGTACCACGTGTCCCGTGGCCAGGCGCGAAGCGAGTGATACGTTGGGCGCGTGGCCCTGCACCGCTCCCTCCTCCTCGCGACCGTGGTCTCCTCCCTCGCCTTCGCCGTCGGGTGCGGTGGTGGCGTCGACGTCGAAGACTTCTCCGATGGCGGCGACGAGACCGCCGACGACGCGGGCGCCGAGAGCGCGCCGCTCGACGCCAGGCCGGACAGCGCGCTCGACGCGCGCGACGGGGCGGACACCGCGGCGAGCGACACGGCGCTGGACGCCAGCGAGGACACCGCGGCCGACAGCGACCCGGACACGGGCGCGCCGGACACGGGCTCACCCGACACAGGACCGAAGGACTGCAGCAGCATCGCTCTCGCGGTCGACCCAGCCTCGAGCCTCGACCCCCTGGCCGACGGACCACTCAAGGTCGCCAAGGTGACCGTCACCGTGCCCACGCTCGGCCCGCTGAGCTCGGCCAAGGTCAAGATCCACTACCCGGTGCTCGCCGACGGCGTCACCCCCCACCCGGGCCGGCACGCGTGGGTGATGTTCCACCACGCGGTCCACGGTCCGTACCCCGGCGTCACCTACGACCGGTACGACGGCATCTTCGACCGCTGGGCCTCGCACGGGATCATCACGTTCTCCATCGACGGCTCCTCGATCTTCTTCCCGCCGCCGCCGTGCGGCCCTGGCACCGCCACGTCGGGCAGCGGCTGCTACACCTACCAGACCTACGACCAGCTCAAGGTCGTCGGCGGCGTGATGGACGACGCCATCAGCTACTTCCTGAAGACCCAGGAAGACTCCACCTTCGCGCTGCACTGCGCGCTCGACGCGAACCGTGTCGGCGTGGCAGGCCACTCGCGCGGCGGCGGCGCGGCGCTGCTCGTGAGCACCGCGCGGACCGATGGTGCCAACGTGAAGGCCTACATCGGCTTCCAGCCGGTCGACCCCGAGTTCGCGCCCGGGGCGCCCACGCCACCCTCGAAGGTACCGATGTTCGACCGCCCGGCCCTCTGGCTCGACAGCGGCAACGACGGCGACGTCACCTACCCGAACACCGCGATGATCTACGCGAACACGCGCGGCAAGGCCTCGCACGTCACGATCCTCGGCAGCAAGCACACCTTCACGCTCGACACGCCCTACCCCGACCAGGGCGGGCCCACCGCGACCATCACCCCCGACGAGCACCGCCGGGTCTGTCAGTACTACGCCGTGCCGTTCCTGCGCGCCTACGTGCGCGACGCGGCGCCAGCGGCCAAGGACCTCGACATCGTGGCCGGACCGGGCGGCCTCAGCGTCGCCTCCACCGTCAGCTCGGGCGACGCGACCCTGCGCTTTCGGCCGGAGAACGCCTACTCCGCGTGGATCGAGAAGTTCGACGAGGCCCTCGGCACGACCCCCAGCAAGACCGTCGCGGGCGACACGCTCGTGCTCACCGGGAGCATGACCGCCGTCAGCTACGAGACCTACGTCACGAGCACCAGTGGCAGCAGCGCGATCAAGATCGCGGTGAGCAAGCTGCTGCGCTCGGTGAAGCTGAACTGGGGCACGACGGAGGGCGCGCTCGAGGTGCCGCTGCCGAGCCTCGCGGGCAAGAAGGCCATCGTGTTCGAGACGTCGTTCCTCGACTCGCCCAGCTCGACGAGCGGCAACCACCCGCTCTACCTCGAGCTCGTCGACACCACCGGCGCGCGCGCGAGCCTCTCGATCGACAGCCTCGTGCCGGTGAGCTGGGGCAAGCGGCCGCGGCGCCTGTCGACCGTCTACGTCCCGTTCACCAAGTTCACCGGTGTCGACCCGACCAAGGCGAAGTCCGTTCGCTTCGTCGCCAAGGCCGGGACGACCAACCACGACATCCTCGTCGACCTGTTGCGCGTCGAGTGACGGGTCAGAACAGACCGACCTTGGGCGCCGTGTAGCCGGCGAACACCGCGCTCGGATCCGTGTGCCCGAGGTGCACCTTCAGGATCTCGCTGAACACGGCGCGGTGGTCGGTCGTCACGGGGAGATCGCGGCCCTCGTGGAGA
>JAEUKC010000191.1:0-30959 GCA_016794445.1 Myxococcales bacterium | reverse complement strand
GTGTCCCTGGCCGATGGTAGCGGCGTCACCGGTACGGCGCGCTCGGGACGGTTCCTCTTCGGGGTCCCCCCGGCCGGGGCGAAGGCGAGCGGGCTGTCGGGGAAGCTCGTGCGCGTCGAGGGGACCTTCACCAGGGCGGGCACGAGCAAGGCGTTCGTCGCGACCGCGGGCGCGGACGATCTGAAGGACTCGGCCGGCGAGAACAAGGTCGACGGGTGCGTCTTCTCGTCGGGTGTGATCACGGGCCCGGGCACGGTGACCGTGAAGATCGCGCTCACGACCTGGTTCGATCAGGTGGATTTCGACAAGGCGACGCCGAGCGACCCCGCGTCGCTCGACGGCACCGAGGCAGGCAACGCCTTCGTACGCGGGCTGCAAAAGGCGCTCGCGTACCAGTTCTCGTACGCGAAGTAGGAACAGGAGACGGACATGATCAAGGTGACGGCACTCGGGACGGCGCTCGTCCTCTCGGGCTGCAGCTCGAGCGACGGCGGCGTGACCCCGGTCGGCAAGGGCAAGGTCAGCTTCACCACCTGGGGCGAGGAGTACATCGAGACCGGGATCCCGAAGGACGCCTTCGAGGACGGGTGGTCGATCAAGTACTCCCGGTTCCTGATCACGCTGCGCGACGTGAAGGTCGCGGGCGCGGACGGCGTCGTCGTGGCGCAGATGGCCAAGCCCAGGGTGTTCGACATGGTGAAGGCTGGTCAGAAGACCGTCGTGTCGTTCGCCGATCTGCCCGCGCAGGCCTACACGAAGGTCTCGTACCAGATCGGTCCGGTCGACGCGGCGGCCGAGCTCGGCGACGGTGTGACACCGGCCGACCGTGAAGACCTCGTCAAGAACGGCGCCAGCTTGCACGTGATCGGCGAGGCGACCGACGGGACCACCAAGAAGACCTTCGACTGGTACTTCTCCGTCGCCACCGCTTATGAGAACTGCAAGGCGGAGCGCGA
Organism: Myxococcales bacterium; assembly: GCA_016794445.1. Lineage (GTDB taxonomy): Bacteria > Myxococcota_A > Polyangia > Polyangiales > JADJMO01 > JADJMO01. Next base: position 30,003 of record JAEUKC010000191.1, on the reverse strand, counting down.
CGGCAAGGAGACGGACGGCGTCGTCGTCACCAGCGGCGGCGACGACGTGAGCCAGCTCACCATCCACGGCGACCACCTGTTCTACGACGACCTCGCCGCCTCCACCGCCAAGCTGCGGTTCGCGAACATCGCCGCGGCGGACAAGGACGGCGACGGCAAGGTCACGCTGGTCGAGCTCTCCGCCGTGAAGCTGGCCTCGATCCCCAAGGGCAAGGGCACCTACGGCACCGGCGCCTCCTCGGTGGACGACCTCGGCGCGTTCGTCTCGGCGCTGTCGCGCACGGTGGGGCATTTCCGTGGCGAAGGGGAGTGCTTCTCGAAGGCGCTGAGGTAGCGGCGTTGATTTGCGTCCGTCGCACGATCGGTGAACGCACGACCGCTCAGCGCGTGCTCTTGCAGTCGGCCGCGCACCCGTCGCCCGAGACGTTGTTGCCGTCGTCGCAGACCTCGCCGCCGTCGAGGATCTTGTCCCCGCACCGGGGGATGGTGCAGGTCTTCCGGCAGCGTGACGACTGATCGAAGGCCTCGATCGTGATGGCCTCCTTCATCACGAGGGGGATGCGCGCGAGGTCGTCGCGGACGAACCCCCACGTGGTGAGCCCCGTGAGGAACTTGGGCGTGACGGTGACCTTCCACACCCCGGGGAACGGCAGCCCCCCGAGCACTCCGCCGTCGCTGTTGCGATCGAAGCTCCAGCGGCCCGAGGCGGTCGAGGCGCTGGTGGCGAAGAACTCGCCGGGGCTGTCGTCCCGCACGTCGATGGTGAAGCCGGGCGGGATGCCCGCGACGTCGAAGTCGACCTGCGCCTTCGGCTGGGTGAGCCCGCTCGAGTCGAAGTCGATGCCGTGGGTGAGCACCAGCGAAAGACGCCCCGTGGTCGTGTCGACGTAGAGGTAGATGCGGCTCTCGCCGACCTGCTCGAGCCCGGTGTGCGAGCTCGCCGACCGGTAGTCGTAGAACAGCGTGGCGCTCTTGTTGCGGTAGATGGGGTTGGTGCCGATGCTCGTGCCCGACGGCTGGGTCACGAGGAACGCCGGCTTGTCGCCGTTGTCGGCGCCGAGGTCGCACTCCTCCTTGCCCTGCTTCTTGCCGTCGCCGCACACGGGGAGCTTGCAGGTGTTGCTGCACTCGTCGTCGTCGTTCGCGTCGCCGTCGTCGCAAGGCTCGACGCCGGCCTGCACGAAGCCGTCGCCGCATCGCGCCATCCTGCAGGCCACGCAGGCGTCGGTCGAGAGGCCGTTGCCGTCGTCGCACTCCTCGACGCCGGCCTGCACCTTGCCGTCGCCGCAGGACGCCTTCGCGCACGAGGAGAGGCAGCCGTCGCTGTCGTCGGTGTTGCCGTCGTCGCACTGCTCGCCGGTCTGCGCGACCCCGTCGCCGCAGGTCGTGGGGCCACAGCGGTTGGTGCAACGGTCGAGGTCGTCCCGGTTGCCGTCGTCGCAGAGCTCGCCGGGCTCGACGATCCCGTTGCCGCACACCGGGGGCGCCGGCGCGGCCTCGACTGAGGCGTCGGCGAAGTCGTCGAGCGGGCGTGTCCGCGTGCCGCACGCCGCGACCGCGGCGAACAGGAACAGCCCAGCGACGCGCGGGTTCATCCCCCCAGCCTATCTGCAGCCTTCGGCGCATGCCCAGGTCCGTCGCCCGAAGCTCGGCGGCACGGCCAGGGCCGCGAGCACGAGGACTGCGATCACAGCGCGACCCGCAGCGCGACCTCAGGCCAGGTCGTCGCCGACCGCCAACATCACGAGCGCGAAGCCGAGCAACGCGCCGGCCGCACCGACCCGCGGGTCGAGGCGCGCCAGGGTCGTGGACAGCGCCATCGTCAGGAACACGCCGCTGCCGAACGCACCGAGCGCGACGCGCGTGCTGTCCTCGAGGAACGGGGGAGGGGAGCTCACGCGCATGCGATCTGCTCCCCCCGCCGCCAGGCGCGCTCGACGTCGCGCACGAAGCGCTCCCAGACCTCCACGAGCAGCGCACCCACGAGCGGCGCGCGGCCCTCGAGGGCGTGCTCCACCGCGGTCTCGTCGGGGAGCGCACGGTTCCAGCTCGGCGCGTGGAAGACGTCGTAGCGGCCGAGCGTGAAGCGGGATGGCGTGAGGACCGAGCAGCGCGCGCCGGGCTGCCACAGCTGCACGTGCCAGAGACCGCGCTGCATGCAGTAGCCGAAGCGTCGATCGCGCGTGTCGAGCGCGCGGACCTCCCAGTCACCAGGCAGGTTCGTGAGGAGGACGCGGCCGCGTGGGTCGTGCGCCGCCGGCAGCGGGGGGATCGGGAGGAGCCAGGTCGTTCGGGCCATGTAGATAGTGAAAGTCGTTTTCAAGAAGGCGTCAAGGGCTGTTTCTGCCGCGAGGCGAGGAGGCTAATTGGTTGCGTGCGCAACCAATGAGGGTAGAGTCACGGGATGGACCCGCCCGAGCCGAGAGTCGCCGACGTGGTGCGCCTGCGCGCAGGCGTGCGGCGCTTCGTCCGGTCGTTCGGGCTGCTGGCCGGGGATCGCACGCCGTGTGGCGCACCGATCCCCCTCTCCGTCGCCTACGCGCTGGTCCAGCTCCTCGAGGCAACCCGTCGTGACCAGGTGGTCACCCAGCAGGACCTCGCCCGCGGCCTCCACATCGACAAGAGCAACGTCACGCGGCTCTGCGCTCGCCTCGCCCGCGATGGCTTCGTCGAGCAGCGCCGCGCCGAGCACGACGGCAGGGCGCGCACGGTCTCGCTCACGCCCAAGGGGCGGACGCTGGCCGAGCGCGTCGAGCGCAGCAGCCTTGCCCGCTTCACGCAGCTGCTCGCGGCCATCCCCGCCGACGCCCACGACCTCGTCCTCTCCGCGCTCGAGGCCCTCGCCATCGCCGCCACTCCTGCCCCCGAGTCCCCATGAAGCGCCTCGCTCCAGTCCTGCTCATGCAGCTCGCCGTCGCCTGTCGCAGCACGGACGCGCCCGTCCCCGCGCCCGCGACGACCGCCACCCCGAGCGCCAGCGCGGTCGTTCCTCATGGGGCGCAGGCGGCCCTCGATCGCCTCGATCCACGCGCCGACGTGCCGCTCCTGCCGATGATGGCCCACCACCAGAAGCAGAACATGCGAGACCACCTGCTCGCGGTCCAGGAGATCGTCGCGGCCGCAGCCGCGTCCGATTTCGACGCGGTCGACAAGGCGGTCGGTCGCATCGGGTTCTCGGAGCAGATGGGGGCGATGTGCAACCACATGGGGGCCGGGGCGCCAGGCTTCAGCGCGCAGGCCGTGGCCTTCCACAAGACCGCCGACACCATCGGCGTGGCGGCGAAGAAGAAGGACCGCGACGGCGTGTTGCTCGCGCTCGGCGCCACGCTGGCGACCTGCACGGGCTGTCACGCCAAGTGGAAGCAGCGTGTGGTCGACGAGGCGACGTGGACCTCGGTCTCGTCGCAGCCGCCCCCACAGCACTCCGCCCACTGAAATCCTCGCGCGCTGCTTCTTGAAAACCGTTTTCAATATGGTAGGCTGACGGCCGATGCGCTCGATCTTCCTCGCCGTGGCCCTCGCCGCTGCCGCGGGTGGCTGTGGCGGAGCGTCTTCGCCGGCCGAGGCGGTCGACGCGGGCAGCGAGACTCCCATCGTCGGCGACCCGGTCGACGTCCCGATCGACGGCGTCACCCCGGACCAGATCGCCACGTTCAACGCGGGCGATGCCCTGTTCGACCTGCCGCTGCGCGAGGCCGACGGGCTCGGCCCGCTCTACACCCGCACGAGCTGCAGCGCCTGCCACGACGAGGGCACGCGTGGACCAGGGCTCGTGCAGAAGATGTCCGTCGTCGAGGCCGACGGCAAGACCCCGGCGAAGGACCAGTCGAAGCTCGCGTTCGGCCACACGGTGCACCCGCTCGTGGCGGGTGGCGGCAAGACCCCCATCGTCGCGCCCACAGGGGATCCGACCATCAAGGTCTCGATCCGCGTGGGCCCGCCGGTGCTCGGGCGCGGCTACATGGAGGCCGTCCTCGACAGCGAGATCCGAAGGCTCGCCGCCGAGCAGGCCGCGCGCACCGACGGCATCAAGGGGCGCGTCAACCTCGTCGCCTACCAGTCGGAGTACAACCCGGCGGGCAAGGTCCACGCGACCAGGAAGGGCGAAAAGGTCCTCGGCCGCTTCGGCCTCAAGGCCCGCATCCCGTTCCTCGACGACTTCGTGGCCGACGCCGCCCAGGGCGACATGGGGATCACGAGCCCGCTGCGCCCGAACGAGTTCAAGAACCCCGACGGCCTCACCGACGACGCCAAGCCCGGCGTCGACATCGGCCTCGAGAGCCTCGTCCTGCGCGCCGACTACATCCGCCTGATCGCGATCCCGCGTCGGTCGGGGCTCACCGCGCGCGGCGCCGAGCTCTTCGCCAGCACCAAGTGCGGCGTGTGTCACGCCTCGGGGCTCGCGACCCGCCCCGACTACCCGATCGCCCTGCTCGCGGGGATCAAGGCCGACGTCTACACCGACTTCCTGCTGCACGACATGGGCGACGAGCTCGCCGACGGACTGCCCGCGGGCGAGGACGGCGAGGCCACCTACCGCGACTGGCGCACGGCGCCGCTGATCGGGCTCCGGTTCATGAAGAACTACCTGCACGACTCGCGCGCGCACTCCGTGGAGGAGGCCATCGCGATGCACAAGGGCACGGGCTCGGAGGCCAGCGGCTCCGTCGACCTGTTCCAGGCCCTTTCCCCCACCGATCGCGCGACGCTCCTCGCGTTCGTCGAAGCTCTCTGAGAGGTCCCGTCCATGCGTTCGCTCGTCCTCCTCGGGTTCGTCACGATGTCGGCGTGCAGCGGCGCGAGCGATCCGCCCGCGACCAAGACCGACGCCGACTACAAGCAGGAGATCGTCACCCAGATGCACGGGGCGCTCCTCACCGATCTCGACGGCCTCGTCACGTCCGCGACGCAGATGCAGGCCGCGGCGCCGCTCCCCAAGGGGCGCGGCTGGGACAAGACCGGGGACGCCGCGGCGCTCGTCGCGATGCAGACCGCGTGGCTCGCGGCGCGCGAGAGCTACGAGCACGTCGAGGGCGCGCTCGCGCCCATCTTCCCCGACCTCGACCGGGCGCTCGACGAGCGCTACGACGGATTCCTCGAGGGCCTCGCCGGCAAGGGCGACGACTACCTGTTCGACGACAAGGGCGTGACCGGCATGCACGCGGCCGAGCGCATCCTGTTCCTCGAGACGACGCCGGCCAACGTGGTCGCCTTCGAGGCCTCGCTGCCGGGCTACAAGGCCGCCGCCTGGCCCGCCGACGAGGCCGAGGCCGCCGACTTCAAGAACAAACTCCTCGCCAAGATCATCGTCGACGCAAAGGCGATCCGCGACAGCTGGCGGCCCGCCAAGATCGACATCGGCACCGCCTACCAGGGGCTGATCGGCCTGGTCAACGAGCAGAAGGAGAAGGTCAACAAGGCCTCCGAGGGGAGCGAGGAGTCGCGCTACGCGCAGCGGACCATGAAGGACCTCCGCGCGAACCTCGTGGGCACGAAGAAGATCTACGTGCTCTTCAGCCCGTGGCTCCGCAGCAAGGCCGGCGGCGCGGCCATCGACGACCAGATCCTCGCGGGCTTCGCCAGGCTCGACGTCGCCTACGCCGCGGTGACCACGGACGCGATCCCGGCGCCGCCCCCCACCTGGAGCGCCGAGGCACCCTCGGCCGCCGACCGCGCGACGCCGTTCGGCAAGCTCTGGACCGCCGTGCACGAGGCGGTCGACCCGACGAAGAAGGAGTCCGTCGTCGGGCAGATGAACGCCGCCGCCGTCGTGTTCGGCTTCCCGAGCTTCGTGGAGGGCAAGGCGCGATGAGCCGGGAGCGCGCGTCGTGACGGAGGATGCTCGCCGCTTCGCGCTGCGCGCGGCCGCCAAGGTCGCGCTGATGCTGCCCGTGGGCTGCGGGGCGAACGAGGCACCCGTGCCCGCGCCCGACGCCGCGAGAGCGTGCGCCGTGCCCGCCGTCGCGGACGCCCCGCGCGAGATTGGCGACGCCGGCGAGGACGCGGCCTACGACGCGGACCCGGCCGCTGTGGCGGCGTTCGGCTGTTGCGTCGGCCTGCTCGAAGGCGCGTTGCCCGACGCGAGCTTCGCGACCTACTTCGAGAAGGCCGGGGATCCGAGCGTCGTTGCGTGCTGTCGCTTCGCCATCGCCCACCTCGAGGCCGAGCACGAGGCAGACCCGACGCAATACGCCGCCGATCGCGGCGCGCTCGACAAGCGAGGGGCGCACTTCGCGTGCTGCTCGAGCCTCGGGTTCCCCGAGGGCGCAGCCTGCTCGTCCTGGGGCCCACCGGCCCCGCCGCCTCTCGCCGGCGAGGCGTCGTCGTCGTGGCTCCCGGCGCTCGATCTGCGCCGCGAGAGCCTCTCGATCGCGCTGGCGCTCGTTCCGAGCGGGCCGTTCGGCACGGCCGCGCGGGCGACGTGGGCCACACGCATGGCCGAGGAGCACGCCTCGGCGCGCGTGTTCGAGGCGCTCGCCGCGGAGCTCCGTCGCGCCGGCCTCGCCGCGGACGCGGACACGTGCCTCGGCTTCGCCGCCGAGGAGCGTCGGCACGGGGTCCTCTGTGGCGCGGTCGTGGAGGCGCTCGGCGGCGAGGCGAAGGCGGGCGCGCGCGCGCGGGCCGAGGTGCCGGCGCACGATGACGTGTCCGTCACGGAGTCGTTGCTGCGGAGCTTCACGAGCGTCGCGTGTCTCTCCGAGACGATCGCCGTGGCCTTGATCGGCGCCGAGTGGACGGACATGCCCCCTGGGCCGCTCCGCGATCTGCTGACGGTGATCTTCGCGGACGAGGTCGGCCATGCGCGCTTCGGGTGGCGGCTCCTGGCCGAGCTCGTCCCGTCGCTCGACGGAGCCGCGCGGGCGCGGCTCGTCGAGTACGTCGGCGTCGCGGTGGCGCACGCCCGCGCGCACTTCGCGGCCCACATCCCCGAGGTGTCCTACCCGCGCGCGGCCCGGGCCCTCGGATTGTGCGACGGTCGAGCTGCGCGGCGTCTCGTCGACGAGACGATCGACCAGGTGATCCTGCCCCGCCTCGCGGACCTGGGACTCGCGGCGTGATCGGGTAAGCTGTCGCTCATGCGGTGGGCCCTCGCGCTGATCGTGGTCGCGGCCTGCGGCCCGGCCGAGGCGCCGCCGACGCCGCCCGCCGTCGAGGTCGCGCGCGACCCGTTCATCGCCTTCGCCGCCGACTTCGAGGGCTACGACCGGTGGGAGCGCCTCTTCATCCCCGGCGCGGAGCTCGACGACCCCATCCACGGCGGAGACCGCTCGATCTTCGTCAACAAGCGTCCGCCCAAGGGCACCCGGAAGTTCGCGGTCGGCACCATCATCGTCAAGCGCATGGAGAAGCCCGAGGGCCAGATCTTCGCGATGGTGAAGCGAGGGGGCGGGTTCAACCCCGATGGCGCGCTCGACTGGGAGTGGTTTCGCATCGTCGACGTGAACGGCACCATCGGCATCGCGTGGCGGGGCATGGGTCCCCCCGATGGCGAGTCGTATGGCGGCGCGGCGGGCGGGGTGTGCAACGGGTGCCACTTCGCCGGCAAGGACGACGACTGGGTCCGGTATCCAGGGCTGGTGCCCTGACCTGGACGTTCTGATGGCTGGTGTGGGTCATTTTGCCTCCACCGGTTGATGTTCCACCGCTTGCGGTCCGTTCGAGGGGTGCAGTCAACCTCAGCGCAGCGGAGCCCCATGACCACAACGATCCTCCTCGTCGACGACTCGCGAACCGTTCGCATGATGGTCGGCCGGACCCTCCGCGCGGCCGGCCATGACGTGGTGGAGGCTGCGGACGGTCTCGAGGCCCTGCACCAGCTGCACGCGGGCTGTGGCGCGCGGGTCGTGGTCTGCGACCTCAACATGCCGAACATGAGCGGGCTCGAGCTCCTCGAGACGGTGCGCGCCGAGGGGCGCCACGAGGCGTTCCTGATGCTCACGACCGAGGCGGATCCCGCGCTCGTCGACAAGGCGCGCGCGCTCGGCGCCGGTGGCTGGCTCGTGAAGCCGTTCAAGCCCGAGCAGCTGATGACGGCGGTCGCGCACCTGCTCGCGCGGGCGCGTCCTTCCCGTCAGGCGCTCGTGTCGCCAGCTCCGTGATCCATCGCACGCTCCCTCGCCCAGTGGACACGCCACGCGGGTGACGTACGCTTCGCTACCCGATGTCGCGTCTCCACTTCGCGCTCGTCCTCGCGCTCTCGAGCGCCTGCACGTACGACCTCGACGCCTTCCAGGCCGACGGCGATGGGCGAGTGCTCGACGCGACCCCCGACGCGACGGACGCGCCGGTCGACACCCATCTCGCGGACAGCGTGATCGCGAAGGACACGGCACCGGACACGGCAGTGCTGGACACGGCGGTGCTGGATACGGCGGTGCTGGATACGGCGACGCCCGTCGACGCTGGCGACGACCCGCCGCTCGACCCCGCCGTGTGCAAGGCCGCTGCCACTCCGTACGCCTGCTTCCAGTGCTGCACGACCAAGCTCCCCATCGGCGCGGGCAACGCGTGGAAGGGCTCGTCGGGGTGCTTCTGCCACCCGAGTCACTGCAAGTTCCAGTGCAAGGACACCGCGTGCAGCAAGGGCATGGCCGACGCCGACCAGCCCTGCGCCGCCTGCTTGAACAGCAACCTCACCGCGTGCGGCCCTGATATCCCGCCGTCGAGCAAGCGCTTCGTCGACTGCGTCGGCGGCTGCTGATCACCAGGGTCGCGTGAGCTCGGCGCCAGCGCAGAGCTCCCGCGCGTTGTGCAGTGGGGGGCCCCGCGATACCGTTGGCGGGTGTCGAGTAGGTGGCCCGGGGGGGCGGCCGCTTCGCGAGCGGACCGCCATCGCATCCTCACCGAGGTGATGCACGCGCTCGTCGAGGCCACGGGCGACCGCGTGCAGCTGGTCGACACCATCGTGCGGGCCGGCGCCGAGCTGTTCGACGCCTTCTGCGGCGTCGCGCTGGTCTCGGACGACGGCACCGAGATCGTCCCGGTGGCGGTGTTCGAGCAGGACCCGCTCAAGCGGGCGCTGCTGGAGCCGCTGACGGGCTCGCGGCCGTTTCCCGTCCACGGTCCACTCCCGGCCTCCCTGGCGGTGCGCGAGGCGCGCACGATCCTGACCGCGCACGTCGATCCGAGCTGGCTCGCTGCTCGTTTTCCGCCCGCGGAGCTGCCCGCCATCACCGCGCTCGGCATCCACAGCGCGCTCGCGGTGCCGCTGCGGGCGTACGGGCTGACGATCGGTGTGCTCTCGCTCCTCCGCCACGGCGAGACCCCGACCCTCGACGAGGACGACGCGCGCCTCGCCCGGACGCTGGCGGATTTCGCGGCGCTGACGCTCGCGAACGCCCGCCTCCACGCCAAGGAGCGCCTCGCCCGGGAGCTCGCGACCCACGCGGAAGCCCGCTTCCGTGCGCTGCTCGAGCACGCGAGCGACGGCGTCGCGCTCGCGAGTCCCAGCGGCACCGTGCTGTATCGCAGCCCCGCCGCGGTGCGCATGCTCGGCGGCCACCCGGACGACGCAAAAGGCGGGCCGATCAAGGCCATCCACCCCGACGACCTCGCGCTGTTCCGCGAGACCCTCGACGCGGTCCTCGCAGACCCGGCGACACCGCAGACGATGACGATCCGCGCGAAGCACGCCGATGGGTCGTGGCGCTGGCTCGAGACCATCACCACCAACCTCGTCGCGGAGCCGGCCATCGGCGCGCTCGTCACCAACTTCCGCGACGTGACCGAGCGCCGCGCGATGCTCGAGGAGCTGCGGGCGAGCGAGGCGCGCTACCGGCGCATCGTCGAGACGACCAACGAGGGGGTGTGGATGGTGGACGCCGCGGGGCGCACCACGTTCGCCAACGCGCGCATGGCCACCATGCTGGGGTACGACGACCCGAGCGAACTCGTCGGCGTCGATTCGGCGAGGTTTGTCCCCGAGGAGGACCGCGCGGCGGCGGCCGAGCGCAGAGAGGCGCGACGCGCAGGGATCGGCGGGCAAGTCGAGGCGCGTCTCGTGCGGCGCGACGGCGAGATCGTGTGGGTCCTCGTCGAGTCGACGCCGATCCTGGGGGAGGCGCTGGAGGGGCAGCCGCGTCCGTTCGAGGGGATCCTGCTGATGGTGATGGACGTCTGCGCCCGCAAGCGCGCCGAGGACGAGCGGGGCCGGCTCACGGAGGCTTTGGCGAGCACCGAGGAGCAGCTCCGGCAGGCCCAGAAGATGGAAGCCGTCGGGCGCCTCGCCGGCGGCATCGCGCACGACTTCAACAACCTCCTCACGGGGATCATCAGCTACGCGCACTTCGCCCTCGAGGCGGCGCGCAAAGGTGAGTCGGTGTCCGAGGACGTGACCGAGATCGAGAAGGCGGCGCGGTCCGCGGCGCAGCTCACGCGCCAGCTGCTCGCGTTCAGCCGCCAGCAGGTGCTCTCGCCTCGCGTGCTCGACCTGGACGAGATTCTCCTGCAGCTCGAGAAGATGTTGCGCCGGGTGCTGGGCGAAGACGTCGAGCTCCGGTACCTCTCGGACGGCAAGCCGCACCGCTGCAAGGTCGACCCCGGGCAGATCGAGCAGGTCATCATGAACCTCGCCATCAACGCGCGGGACGCCATGCCGAACGGAGGCAAGCTGACCCTCGAGATCTGCGCGACCGACCTCGACCAGGGCTACGCCGACGAGCACCTCGAGGTCACCGCTGGGCCGCACGTGCTGCTCGCGGTGACGGACACCGGCGTCGGCATGGACAAGGCCACGCTCGCGCGGATCTTCGAGCCGTTCTTCACGACCAAGGAGCAAGGCAAGGGCACTGGCCTCGGCCTCTCCACCGTGTTCGGGATCATCAAGCAGTCGGGCGGGCACCTGTGGGTCTACAGCGAGCCGGGCCTGGGCAGCAGCTTCAAGGTGTATCTCCCGGCCGTGGAGGCACCCATCGTGCCGCCACGCGCCGAGGCGAGAGGCCGCGTGCCGCTCGAGGGCCACGAGACCATCCTGCTCGTGGAGGACGATCCGCAGGTGCGCGCGGTGTTGCGCACCATCCTCCGCCGTGCCGGCTACGAGGTGCTCGAGGCTCCCGGTGGCGAGCAGGCGCTCCTCACGAGCCGCGAACACGCGGGGAGGATCCACCTGCTCGTCACGGATCTGGTCATGCCCGGAATGAGCGGGCGCGAGGTGGCCGAGCGGCTCGAGGCCGAGCGCCCCGGCCTGGAGGTGCTGTACATGTCCGGCTACACGGGGAACACCCTCGGTCTCGTCGGGGCCATCGACGAAGGCATGGCCTTCCTGCAGAAGCCCATCACCCCGACGGACCTGCTCACCAAGGTCCGCGAGGTGCTCGACCCGTAGCGAGGTGGGCCGTCAGCCGTCGAGGAGCGTTCGGACCTTGTGCAAGAGGGCGGCTCGCGTGAAGGGCTTGCTGATGAACTGCCGATCTCCCTCCTCGTGTACGGCGAGGGTGCGGTCGGCGTACCCCGACATGAAGAGCACCCGCGGGACCGATCGCAGCTGCGAGACCTGCTCGACGAACTCGGGGCCGCCCATCGACGGCATCACCACGTCGGTCAGGATCAGGTGCAGGTGTCCGGACCCTCGGCAACAAGCGAGGGCCTCCTCGCCGCTCGCGGCCGTCTGCACGACGTACCCGGCGCCCTCGAGGATCCGCTTGGTCACGACGCGTACGGCGGCGTCGTCCTCCACCAGCAGGATGGTCTCGCCATGGGGGTTGGCCGCGACGGCCGGCAGCGAGCGCTCGCTCTCCTTGCGAACCGAGCTGTCGCGAGGGAGGAAGACGTGAAAGGTGGCGCCGTGCCCGACCTGGGTCTCGACGGAGATCGCACCTCCGCTCTGGCGCACGATCCCGTAGGCCGTCGACAGGCCGAGCCCCGTCCCGGCCCCCACCGGCTTGGTGGTGAAGAAGGGCTCGAAGATCCGCGTGAGCGTCGCTTCGTCCATCCCGACCCCCGAGTCGCGGACCGAGAGCCTCACGTGCGGCCCGGCCACGAGCCCCGGTTGGGCCAGGGCCTGCTCGGCGTCGAGCTCCACGTTGCGCGTCTCGAGGTGCACGCTCCCGCCCTGCGGCATGGCGTCCCGCGCGTTGACCACGAGGTTCATGATCACCTGCTCGATCTGGCCCGGATCCGCGCGCACGGGCCAGAGGGCTGGCGCGAGCTCCAGGGAGAGCGCGATGTCCTCCCGGATGATTCGCCGCAGCATCTTCTCGAGCTCCGCCAGCACCTGGTTGAGGTCGAGGCGAGCGGGCTGGAGCACCTGCTTGCGGCTGAACGCCAGGAGCTGTCGCGTGAGCGCGGCGGCGCGTAGGCCGGCCTTCTCGACCTCCACGATGTCGTCACGGACGGGGCCCTCGGCCAGCGCCTCCTTGGCGAAGCTCGCGCACGCGAGGATCACGTTCAGGATGTTGTTGAAGTCGTGCGCCACGCCACCGGCGAGGCGACCGATGCCGTCCATCTTCTGCGCCTGGCGCAGTTGCTCTTCGACGGCGAGCTCTGTCGAGATGTCGCGCTTGACGGCGACGTAGTTGACGATCTCGCCCCCCGGGCTGCGCACCGGTGAGATCGTGGCGTCCTCCGTGTAGACCTGCCCGCTCTTTCGGCGGTTCACGAGGTGACCTCGCCAGGTCGCGCCCTTCGCGATCGCGTCCCACATCCCTCGGTAGAACGCCGCGTCGTGCGTGCCGCTCTTCAGGAACGCCGGGCTCTTGCCGATCGCCTCGCTGCGCGAGTAGCCGGTGACGACCTCGAAGGCCGGATTGACGTAGGTGATGATCCCGGCGGGGTCGGTGATCAACACGACCTCCGCGGCCTGCTCGATGGCCGTGGCGAGGCGTTCCCGCTCGGCCTCGGCACGCTTGCGGTCGGTGACGTCCACGATGGTCGAGAGGAAGTGCGGCTGACCGCCGATCCGGATGAGCCGCGTCGAGACGTTCGCCTCGCGGATCTCGCCCGCGCGCGTCCGCAGTCGCATCTCGAGCCCGTCCGTCGCCCCCGTGCGCGTGACCTCTTCGATGAGCCGCGCGCGGTCCGTCGGGTCGACGAAGGCGCCGATCTCGGCCGAGGTCTTGCCGACGATCTCGTCGCGGGCGAAGCCGCTGACCCGCAGGAAGGCGTCGTTCACCTCCACGTATCGCTCCGTGGCCACGCTCACGACGGTCATCGACACGGGGCTTCGCTGGAACGCCGTGGCGAACCGCTCCTCGGACTCGCGGAGCGCTTGCTCGTCGCGCCGGCTCTTGCTGACGTCTCGACCGAGCGCCGTCACGCCGGTGACGCCGCCCTCGGGGCTCTTGATGGGGCTCCACGTGAACTCGTAGTAGGCGCCAATCTCGAGGCGGGTGTGGAGCTCCGTGAAGGCCTCGCCGCCGAGGGCGCGGCGAATGGCGCGCCGCGCTCCGTCGCGCAGTCGCGGGTCGAGCACGCAGTCGAGAAAACGCACACCCGGCTCGATCGCGACTCCCCACAGGCTCTGCATCTCCTGCCGATGCTTGTCGTTGAAGGCCGTGTACCGCCCCTCGAGATCGAGGGCGAACAGCACGGTGTCGACGGGACTGTTGATGAGGGCTTGCAGCAGGGCGTTCTGGTGCGCGAGGGCCGCCTCCACCTGCCGGCGCGCCTCCTGCTGGCGGCGGGCGTGGATCCCATAGGCGAGGTCGTTGGAGAGCTGTCCGAGGATCTCGAGCTCCGCTTCGTCGAAGACCTCGCAGCCGACCGAGTACATGGTGATGACCCCGATCTGCTCGCCGTCGTGCACGAGGGGGAGCGCCGACGAGGAGCGGAAGCCCCGTCGCAGCGCCTCTTCGCGCCACGGCAAGAGCCTCTCGTCGGTGGCGAAGTCGTGCCCGATGATCGGCTGGCCGGTGCGCATGGCGGTGCCCGTGGGGCCTCGGCCCCGGACGGTGTCGGACCAGACGATGTCGACGGTCGCCAGGTAGCCATCGTCGTCGCCGGCGTGCGCGATCGGGCGCACGGTCCTCCGGACATCGTGCTCGGCGAGGCCGACCCAGCACAGGGCGTAGCCGCCGAAGCGGACCATCAGCGAGCACACGTCGGCGAACAGCGTGGCCTCGTCCGAGGCGCGCACGAGCGCCTCGTTGCAGAGGGTCAGGAGGTGTAGAGTTCGTCGCAGCCGCTCGATGCCGGTGGGACTCTGATCGAGCACCGATTCGCCGGACGTAGGTCGATCCACCGAGCCTCCTCCGAGGAGGATACGTGGGCTCCTCCTCTGCGTGAACGGACCGACACGCTCGGTGTTGCGAAGTGAGGACTTCTCCGACGGTCGTGGCTGATTCGTCATGCGCGTGAAGCCTCGCGCCGAGGCTCGGCCGAGTTCGCCCGCGCGCGTTCAATCCGCGCCGGCGTCGCCGCACACCGCGGTGGGGGTAGGGGGCGGCGCCACCGTGGTGGGCGGTGGGATCGGCGCGAGCTCGAACCCGAGCCCCATCGAGATCCCGTCGCAGGTCTTGCTCGGATCCTGCAACGAGGGCGCGTCGAGCGACAGGTCGGGGTACCGGGCGATGCCGTCGACGATGCCGGTGTAGATCGGGTCCCCCGGGCACAGCTTGAAGTCCGCCGCGAGCGGCGTGAAGAACGCCACGAAGGCCGGGACCGAGAGCACGCCGGCCACGACACCGCTGGTCGCGGTCGTGCGATCCGGAGCCAGCCGCGTGGTGAGGACGACGGCCCGGAACGAGAGCGGGGTCGAGTTCCTCTTCCCGAACGGCAACCGAAGCTCGGCAGGCGCGAGCTCGCCGGAGACCCAGGTCCCGCCGCGCAGGTAGCCCTTCGGGAAGCGGACGAGCGGCTTCTCGAGATCGCCGTCGAAGACCGAGGTGGAGAGGATCGCGCGGGTCTCGGACCCGTCGAACTTCGGTGGCGTGGCCGTCGAGGCCGCGACGTAGAGCGCCCCTGGGACGTACGGGTCGTCGTCGCCGTCGCCGACGTCGTCGAGGCGGAGCACCCAGGTCGCGGCGCCGCCGACGAGAGAGGTCATGAACTCGTCCTCGAACGCGCGCTTGGTGCCGGCGACGACGGGGCCCATGAAGCGAGCCCCGTAGTTGTTGTCGCGGCAACCGTCACCGTCGCGGACTCCGCTCGGAGGGCCGACGGGCTTGCAGTGCACGGCGGGGTCGCTCGCCTCGGTCGTGCACCGGCCGTCGAGGTCGTACCCCCAGCCGCGCCACGCGTCGGTCACGGGCGCGCCGTCGTGATCCTGCGATCCCAGGAAGATCCGGCGCGCCACCCAGAACAACGTCTTGCCCCCACCCGGCGTGGTCGCCCCCGCGGGTCTCTCGGGCCACCGCGCCGACATGGGCCCGGTCTCCGCGGCGTCCGGGGCCGCGTCGAAGCCCGTGTCGACCGCCGCCTCCAGCGACGCGTCGGAGCCGGGGTCCACCCGGAGGTCGTCCCAGTCGAGGAGGCGCGCGCACCCTGGCGCGAGGAGCACGACGAGCGCTGCTGCTCGCGACGCGTGGTGTGAGCCCCTTCCCATCCTGGACTTCTCGCACTCCGCCCTGGGCCGAGCAACGCTCGAGCACATGCTCCGATAAGAATATTCCTTGACAGGAATATAGCGAGGTCCCATCTTCGGGGCATGCTGGAGACACTGGCTGCGCTCGCGGAGCCGAACCGCCTCCGCATCGTCGAGCTCCTGCGCGCCGGCCCGCAGCCGGTCGGAGAGATCGGCGAGCGATTGCGCCTGCGCCAGCCCCAGGTCTCCAAGCACCTGCAGACGCTGAAGAAGGCGGGGCTCGTGCAGATGGAGCCGGTCGCGCAGCAACGCGTGTACGAGCTGCGGCCGGCCCCGTTCCGCGCCCTCCACGCGTGGCTCGAGAGGTACCGCGAGCTGTGGGACGCCCGCTTCGACGAGCTCGAGGGCGTCATCGAGGAGCTGAAGCTGCGCGACCAGATCAAAGAGCGATCCAACCAACCCAAGGAGAAGAAGAATGCCCGCAGGAACAAGTGACGACGGCACCCAGCTCGAGCTCCCGACCGATCGGGAGATCCTCATCACCCGCTCGTTCGCCGCGCCGGCGCGGATCGTCTTCGAGGCGATCACCCGCCCCGAGCACGTGCGCCGCTGGTGGGCGCCGCGATCGCGCGGCGAGATGCTGGTGTGCGAGGTGGACTTCCGCGTCGGCGGCGGGTGGCGCTACGTGATGCGCACCAACAGCGGTATGGAGGTGGGGTTCTCGGGGAAGTTCCTCGAGATCGAGGCCCCGCTTCGCGTCGTGCAGACCGAGATCTTCGACCCGTTCCCCGACGCGGCGTCCGTGGTGACCGTGACCCTCCGCGAGGCGGCGGGCCGCACCACGCTCGAGAGCCGCATCCTCTACCCGTCGCGCGAGGTCCGCGATCAGGTGATCGCGACCGGCATGGAGCACGGCATGCGCGAGAGCTACCGCCAGCTCACCGAGGTCGTCGACGCGCTCGCGCGATGACGGCGCTCAGGGCGACAGCAGGTCCTCGATCCATTCGGCGCCGACCCGCGTGAAGCGCTGGCGCTCGTGCAGGCGATCCTCGCGTCCACGCCACAGCTCGATCACCGAAGGGCGTACGCGGAACCCTCCCCAGTGCGGGGGCCGCTCCACCGCTCGGCCCTCGAAGCGCTGCGCGGCCTCCGCGTAGCGCGCCTCGAGCACCGCTCGTCCGGCGATCGGCTGCGACTGCTCGGAGGCCCAGGCTCCGAGCTGGTTGCCGCGCGGTCGGGCCGCGAAGTACGCGTCGCTCTCGGCGGCCGAGAGCTTCTCCACCGCGCCCTCCACGCGCACCTGTCGCGTCAGGGTGCGGAACCAGAAGAGCAGCGCGGCGTGCGCGTGCTCGCCGAGCTCGGAGCCCTTCCGGGACCGGTAGTTCGTGAAGAAGCGAAAACCGCCCTCCGACATCCCGCGGTAGAGGACGATGCGCGCCGAGGGCCGGCCGGCGGCGTCGCACGTGGCGAGGGTCATGCCCTCGGGCTCCGGCTCGCCCGCCGCCCGGGCCTCCTCGAACCACTGCTCGAACAGCGCGATGGGATCGGCCATGCGCGGTGGTTGCCACGGTGCCCTGCCGGCGAGAAGTCTGGCACGCTCCTCGGGTGTCGCCCCGCCGCCTCGCTGCGCTGACGGTCGTGCTCGTGCTCGGCTGCAGGAAGCCGCCGCCCACCGCCCGCTCGGACGACGCGGCCTCCCCGGCCTCGGCGACCTCGTCGACCGACGCGGCCGCCGAGGCCGACACCCTCGGCGCCGAGCTCGCGGCGCTCGAAGCGCTCGCCGAGGCCGGTACGAGCGTCCCCTCGCAAGGGGACGTCGCCATCGCTGCGGTGCGCGCGCTCGAGGGCGATCTCCCCGCCGACGCGAAGAAGGTCCTGCACGAGGCCCGGTTCCGCCTCCGCCGGTGCGCGCCGCCGCGGGCCGCCGACGCGGGCAAGACGACGGTCGAGGTCACCCTGGTGGTGAAGGAGGGCGGCGAGGTGTCGAAGAGCGCGCCCTACGGCGACGCCGGCGCCTCCGCGCTCGCCCTCTGCCTCGCCGCCGCGCTCGAGCCGGTCCGGTTCGAGTCACCGGACGCCGGCCTCGCGAAGATCCTGGTTCGCCTCGAGCTCTGAGCGGGGCGAAGGGTCACGCGGGGGCGAGCGGCTCGAAGGCGACGATCTCCCAGCCCGACAGCCGGTAGCGGATCCGGCGTCCCACGAGCCTGCGCAGCGCGACGGCGGCGTCGACCGAGACGCAGTAGGTGTCGATGTCCGCGGCCTCGATGCGCGCGATCGACGGCGAGAGCGAGACCTCGACGACCCGCCCCTCGTGGAGCTCCGGGGCGAGCTCGGTCTCGGGCGTGCGCACGCGCAGCGCATGGCACGTCGCGCCACGGTGTCTCGTCCATCGTCCAGCCACTGGGTCGTCCTTCTTCGAGGGTTCAGGTGTGCGTCGAGTGGGCGCGGAGCAGGCGGACGGCCAGCTTGGCGACGTCGCCGCCGGTGACGATCCCCACGAGGTCGCCGTGGGCGCCCAGGACGGGCATGCAGCCGACCTTGGCCTTGGCCATCGCCTCGATGGCGCGATCGAGGGGTGCATCGGCCTGCGCGACGATGGGATGACTGGTCATCACGTCCTCGACCCGGAGGAGCGCGAGCGCCTTTCGACGCATGTCCATATCCGGTACCAGCATTGTCGATGGCTGAGCGGACCGAAGGTCGCGATCGCTGAGGACACCCGACACGTGTCCCTTGGCGTCGACGACGACCAGGTGACGGACGCGCCGGGTCGCCATTTTGTCGGCCGCGGCCAGCGCACTCGAGCCACGCGCGACGGTCTCCACGGGTGAGCTCATGATCGAGCGGACCGCGGGTCGAGCGCCGAGCACACGTCGTATGTTAGCAGATCTGTCGAGATATCTACCGAAATGTTGTCGAGCTTCACGTTCAATGTAGATGACATTGCAATGCAGTGAATTGGACTCGCGTACGGGTATTACAAACCGTATACGTCGGTCGTCCGAGGGTGATCGATGTCATGCAATCGATGCTCCGCTGCGTCTGGCTGCGCGGTGGGATCCCGAGTTTCTCGACCGAAGGGGGCGCGCAGGCTTTGCAAAGAGTTCGTCGATTGCACGAGGAGGGCTCGCGGTTGCGCACGCGCGTGTCGTGCGCCCAGGGGCGCACTCCTTGCCGGCCGGAGCCATGATGAAGCCGGGAGATGGTCCTGTGGGTGATGGAAGTCATCCATGCTGCGTGGCCCGCCGGTTGCTTTGCTCCGTCTGTGCTCTCACCCGAGGTGTTCAGGAGGTCCGACGGGGGCGAGTCGCCCCCCACGGTCGCCGGCGGCATCTTGCGCGCCGTGCCGACTGGGGTCCTGGCGCTCGACGCGTGCGCGCGTGTGGTCTCGTGCAACCCGTTCGCCGGCCAGGTGCTCGGGGTCGATCCAGCGGCGGTGACGGGCGCCACGCTGGAGTCGTTCTTCGTGCCCCTCGACCAGCTGCGCCTGCGTGCCGGCCCCGACGGCCGGGGGGAAATCCCGCACGTTCGCCCCGACGGCCGTCGAACGACGCTCGGCTTCGCCCTCGCCCCGCTGCCCGTCGACGGCGCAGCCGAAGGGGCGGTCGTGCTGGTGGAGGACGTCGCCACGCTCGAGGATCTGCGCAACCAGCGGGATCGGTTGCTGCAGATGGCGGCGGTCAGCGAGGTCCTGCCCACCATGCTCCACGAGCTCCGCAACCCCCTCGCGGCGGTGTCGACGACGCTCGAGCTCCTCGTCGAGGAGGTCGACGGACGCATCCAGCAGGACCTCCACAGCGTCCTCGGTGAGGTCCGGCGTCTCACCCTCAGCCTGCAAGGCATCGGCGGAGGCCACGCGCGCATCCGCAGCAAGCGGTGTCAGGCCATCGACGAGGCGATCGAAGAGGCGGTGCAGGTGCTCAAGGCCACCGCGGCGCGCCGGGGCATCGACCTGTCTTCGTCCGTCGCCGTGATGCCGCTCCTGCCCTTGTCGCGGGAGGTGATCCGTGGCGTGGTCTTCAACCTCGTGCGCAACTCGATCGACGCCTGTGGTGAGGGAGACGCCATCGAGGTGCGCGCGCGCCAGGTGGACGGCGGCGAGCTCGAGCTCGTGGTCGCCGACTCGGGCATCGGGATGGAGCCCGACGTGCTCGCGCGATGCACCGAGCTGTTCTTCACCAACAAACAGCAGGGTTCGGGGATCGGGCTCGCGCTCTGTCACCAGATCGCCGAGCGGGGGCGCGGGCGTCTGACCGTGGACAGTCGCCCGGACGGCGGAACCACCGTCACGCTGCGCGTGCCGACGGAGATGGAGGAGTGAGGTGAAGGCCTGGCACGCGGAACGCCTCGCGGTCACGCGGAGGTTGCTCGCCGATCTCGGGGACGTGCACCCGACCACGGGGCTCGAGGCGCTCGATCTCGAGCGCGTGCGCGGGAGCCTCGCCGTGCTCGAGCGGAGCCCGCCGCTCGGCGCGCTGCGCCCGGCGGCGGTGGAGCTCCTCGCCCACTGGGCGGACGGCGAGCTCGCGGTGCACGGCGCCACCGCGGAGTGGTTCGTCGAGCGACTCGCGCACCTGCGACAGCGGCTCGAGCTCCTCGAGGAGGTGCTCGTCGAGCTGATCGAGGGGCGGAGCTGGTCTTCGTGAGGGAAAGCCCGTCCTCGACCCCATGCTAGAATCCCATGGGTGGGGCGCAGGGCATCGCTGCTCGCTTGGTTCGGCGTGGCGGCCACGGGCTTCGCCGCGTGCGTGGCCGGGGGCGCCGACGACGGCGGAGAGATCGGTGGGAGCACGGTCTCGGACACCGGGGTCGAGTCCGCGACCGACGCCGGCCTCTACCCCGACGTCAGGCCCGGCACGATCTTCGACGCCACCGACGACGCCCCCTGTGCCCCTGGCAGCACCGCCAAGTGCAAGACCACCTGCGGCACGATCGGTCTGGTGACCTGTGTGTCGGGTGAGTGGGGCGCTTGCAAGGCCGTGGGCGGCGATCCTTGCAAGGGCATCGACTGCACTGGCAAGGGCGACGGCCTCGAGCACAGCTGGTTCCAGGACAAGGACGGGGACGGTCACGGCGACGCCAAGAACACCCAGCAGGCCTGCGTCGCGCCCTCCGGCTGGGTGAGCTCGAGCGACGACTGCGACGACGGCCAGCCGAGCGTCCACCCCGGCGCCGCCGAGATCTGCGATCGTCTCGACAACGACTGCAACGGCAAGGTCGACGAGGGCCAGCACGTCGGGGTCTTCGATCTCCTCTTCTCCGCGGTCCCCCCGTGCGATCCGGCCGACCACGCCTCGTGCAAGCAAGGCGCCGCCGCGTGGTGCAAGGCCAGGTCGTCCTGCTACGACGGGGGCTACGGGCCCGTCGAGCTCGGGGTCTCCAACGGCTTCTTCGTGTGCATCTCCGGCGGCACGGCCCTCAGTGGCTTCTCGGACGTGGTGGCGGCGCAGCCGGGCTGCTCCTCGGACACGCTCGCCGGCCAGCGCGTGTGCGAGTCGGCCGTGCACCGCGCAGGGGCGGCCAAGGGCTTCGCGAGCGCGATCCTGCAGACCCATGCCCCCTCCTCGTGGACCTACCTCGGGCTGCCGAATGACCGCGTGCAGGTGTTCGCCGGGGTCTCGTGGACCGAGATCACGGCGAAGCACGCGGGCTGCACGATCACCAGCGTCGACGCCTGGGACTGCAACGCCGCGGTGCATCGCTGGTGCACCGCCAAGGGCTTCCCGAGCGGCTACGGGCCCATCGAATACAACCCGAGCGAGCTCGCGGTCGCCTGCGTGAAGGGCTGATCGACCCTTCACGACCGAGCGGCGTCTCAGGGCGCGTGCTGGATGGTGAGCGACTTCGAGGCCGCGTCGGGCTTCTCTCCGTCGGCCCCGACGTCGGGAAGCGTGACGTCGGGAAGGCCCCCGTCCGGCGAGGGCGGCGTCAACAGCGCGCCCATGCTGAGGTACACGCGATCGCAGGCTTCGGCCGGCATCGGGCGCTTGCCGACGGGCACGTACGGCCTGGTCTCGTAGAACAAAGCCGTTCCCGGCGTGCGGAACGCGACCTGTGGCGTAGCCGTCGTCTCGTCGTAGTAGAAGAGAGTGAGCTTGTCTGCCGAGACGCCCGTGGGCCGCCGGCGCATCGACCCCACGGCTTCGAACGGCGTGCCGTCGATGGGGTTCGGGTAGTCCCAGGTACCGTCACCGAGCTGGATGCTCAGCATCAGCGTCGTGCCCGCGGTGCGGTTCAGATCGGTGTAGAACAGCCACTTGCCGTCCTTGGACAGGACGAGATCGCCGAGCTTCTTCGCCGCACCGCCCTCGCTGCCCGGGCCGGTGATGCGAGCGAACGCCGTGGTGGGCACCGGGGCATCGAACGCGACGCCTCGTGCCGAGCGCGTCACGCGGGTGAGCGTGCCGTGATCGGCGGAGACGAAGATCATCGACTTGCCGTCGGCCGCCAGGGCGACCGTGTCCTCACCGAAGGGACCGAGAGAGTCGGGCAGGGTCTTCGCCGCGCCGAACGCCTCGTCCCGGTTCGTGCGGTCGGCGTAGTGGACGACGATCTTGCCGGCTTCGTTGGTCGTCCAGACCATCGTGAGCTCGTCCCACGTGAGGCCGGCCAGGAGCTCGCCGCTCCCGTGCTCGTAGACGACGGCGGTGGCCTTGTCACCCGGGAAGACCTTGGGGCAGGCGGCGATCTCCGGGGCGTCGACCGCTCCGTCGGCCGTGTCCGGCGCGCCGTCGATCGTCCCGTCCGCGAGCGAGTCACCGACCGCCGTGTCCCGTGACGTGCCGGTGTCCTCGACCGTGCCCGTGTCCTGCTCGGTGGGCGGGGGGGCTGGTTCGTTCTTGGAGCAGGCGACACTCAGGGCGGTCAGCGACACGAGGACGGAGAGGGCGAGGAGCTTCATTCGGTGGCCACGCACGTGTAGGACTGACGCCAGTCGACGAGGGTGGGAGCGGTCGTCCCGCCCGACGTCGGGGTGAGGGTGATGTCGACCTTGAGGCGCAGGCCGTTCTGGACCTTCGGGGTCTGGGCGGCGAAGAGGGCGGCGACATCGGCGCCCGTCCACGTGGTGATCGGCGGGCCGCTCACGGTGGCCAGCAACAGTGGCGACATCGCGTTCGTCGCGGCGGCGGTGTCGCCCGTGCGGACGCTGAACGAGATGGACGAGTCGCCCGGCGTGACCGTCTTCCAGTCGAAGAAGTGCCAGATCGGGCGGGAGCCGGCCGGGCAGGTCGCGACATACTCACGGCTCACGGTGACCGGGGCGTACGTGGGCGTGGCCGGCGGGACGTAATCGGGCGTGAGGCACGCGGTCAGATCGAAGAGCATGAACTCGAGCGCCTTCTCCTGCGCGGAGAGGTCGCCACCGTTGCAGCCGTCGGGGAAGGTGGAGCTCGAACCGGAGAGGGCGCTCGCCGACACGTGGAAGTCGGCGTAGACCACGCGACCGCACTGCGCCGAAGGCGCGGCACCGACCGGGACGTTGAACGTCATGAGCGACTCGGTGTCGTGCGGGGGGATACAGGTCCCGTTCCAGCACGACCAGCCGCTGCCGCACCCCGCGTCGCTGACGCACGCCGTGGCCGTTCCCGCTGCGCAGGTACCGGAGCTCACCACGGCGACGTCGTCGACGTAGAAGTAGGAGCGAGGAAGGTACCCGTCCTCGTTGAGGTAGAAGGTCATCGTGTAGCTGCGACCGGCGACGAGAGCCTGGCTGTACGTGCGCCAGCCGACGTTGCTGCACTCGCTGTTCATGGGCCAGGTGGTGGTCCCCGTCGCGTTGTCGGTGATGCCGATCCACGCGGCGTCCCAGCCGACGTCGGTGCAGGCGAGGTTGTACGAGAAGGTCAGGCTGCCCCCTGTGGCGGGCGCCGTGAACGTCTGCCAGACGTAGTTCCAGCCCGAGCCGGTGCCGAGCTGGAGCATGCGGGTCCCCGTCTTGGGGCTCGTCGTGGTGGCGCTGACCGCGCCGCCGGACGAAGACCAGCCCGTCAGGCTGCTCTCGAATCCACCGTTGGTGATGCCGGTGAGCGGTGTGCCACCGCCCGTGCAGGTGCCCGATTCGCACTCGGCGCTGGCGACGCACGAGGAGCCCGCGGGCAGCTTGGACCCAGCGGGCAGCGAGCCGTTCTTGTTGGAGTAGGTCCACGGCGTGGCGTAGGTGCGATTGACCTTGTCGAGATCGCGGCGGCCTTCCTGCACGGCCAGGCGTCCGGTGGTCGGCGACGCCCCCACCTGGTTGAGCCACTTGGCGAAGTTGTCGCCCTTGGAGAAGGTCTGGTTGATGAGCACCGTCATCGGGCTCACCGTGCCCGACGAGTGGTCCCAGCTCGTCACCACGTTCGGGAAGTTGGTCGCGGCGGGGGCGAACTGCAGGTAGGCGTACGAGAAGTGGGTGAGGAACAAGCGGCCGCCGCGGCCCGCGTAGTCGGCGAGGCGCTGGGTGATCGTGGTCCCCTTGTCGTACTGACCGCCCTCGCACGCGAGGACGATCGCGTCGTACCGATCGAGGTGCGCGTCGGTGTCGTAGAGGGTGCTGGCCGACGGCGCTCCGCCGCCCAACGAGCTGTTCAGGTTCTGACCGGCGCTGCTGGTTCCACGGAAGTAATGGATGCGGTCGGGGTTGACGCTGCCGTCCGCGAGGATCGGCACGCCGACCTCGGACGTTGCCGCCGAGACGTCCATGCCCATCTTCTTGAACACGCACTGGAACGGGTCGGCGCTGCCCGACACGAACGCGATGCGGGGGATGTTCCCCTCCGACCGGTTCTTGGGGAAGCGGATCAGGTTGAGGCCGTCACTGCCGGTCAGCGCGGCGGTGCTGTTGCTCACGCACTTGGTCACGCTGGGGATCGTGATCTGCCGACGCCACTTGCCGCTCTGGATGACGAGGGGGATGTTCGTGCCGTTCGGGACCCCGCGCAGGGTGAACGTGCCCGTGTAGTCGGTCAGCGTGGAGACGATCGGGCTGCCCGAGCCGCCCACGCACGAGTCGCACGAGACGCCGTCGACGAGCGGCGCGAGGGAGGCGTTGGGGACGTAGACCAGGACGTTGTAGAGCGGGTTCTTGCCCGCGGGGTCGTAGACCTTGCCGGTGAGCTGCGTGAGCGTGTAGTCGCCCGAGCAGGCGTCCACCTGGCACTGCAGGCCGGTACACGTGGAGCCACCGACCCAGCCCGCCTCGCCGCCTTCGCCGATCGTGATGCCGCCACCGTCGGCCGGCACCACGGCACCCCCGGCGTCGATGTCGCCGGGGACGTCGTCGAAGGTCATGCAGCCCGGGTCGCACGGGTTGGACACGCACGGAGCTGGCCCGGTGCCCTTGGCGCGGAGCTTGGGGTGGCTCTGGACCGACATCTTGGTGCCGATGCAGGCGCCCCACTTGCCGCCAGAGCAGGTGCGCGTCCCGCTGCGGCACGTGACGCTGTCGAAGTCGTTGGAGACCGTCTCCGCGCACTCCACCGTGGCGCCCTCGGACGGGCAGCCACAGCCCTCGGCGTTCAGGGCGCACGATGGGTCGGCGTCGTTGGACGAGCCGCAGCCGCTGGCTGCACCGCCCATCGAGAGGACGAAGGCGCCGGCCAGGAGCCCGGACGTGGCGAGGAGCAGCAGTGGGCGCGCCGGGCCAGGGGGGGCGGACGACATGGGGCCCTTTGCCTGCATGTGCCAGGCCAAGGTCAGGACGGCTCCATTTGGCCCGCATCGAGACGGGGGTGGGAGGAGGGTATCCTCCGAGGTCCGCAACGGATGCGGACCTGGGCAATCGTTGCAATCGTCGGCTCAACCACCCCCGCCGACATCGTCTCCGGCTGGCGTGGTGTCCTTGGGCGAGGTCGTGTCGCCGACGCTGCCCGTGTCGACCGTGCTGCCGGTGTCCGTGCTGCTCGCGTCTGCCGCGTCTTCGGTGCCGGTCTCGTTGGGGACCGCGCCGTCCCAGACCGTGGCGGCGCCGTCGCAGATCCCCCACTTCCCCGTGGGAAGGCACGTGCGCGTGCCCGGCGAGCAGCTGACATAGCCGCCCGACACCCGCGTGACGATGCACGTGATCTCCTTGCCGATCTCCCGGCAATCGCAGCCTGTCTCGGGCGTGCTGCAGCCGGGGCCGATCGTGCCGTTGTCGAGGCCTCCGTCGTCGGCAGGCGCGGGGGCGACGTCGTCCTTCGACGAGCAGCCGATCGACATCGCGACCAGGATCAGCCAGGCAGACGCAGCGCGCACGGCCATCGACCTGCACGATTCGTTCCTGGTCGTCATCGCGGGGTCAATGACTCGAGCTCGGTGCCCGCCGCGTACGCGTAGCTGACGAACGAGTCGAAGCCGTACACCACGAGCCCCACGGGCCGGCTCGCTTGCAGCCGATGCACGCCGTCGTTCTGCCGCCCTGGCGAGAGCTGCTTGCCGACGGGCTTGCTCGCGTCGAACACCGGGAAGCTCAGCTGGCAGCGCCACACCGTGAACCCGTCGGACATCGGCGTCCCGGTGATCGGACTCGGCGCGGGCTTCACGGGGGCCTTCTCGCAGGCGTCGGCGTCGAACGGCGCGCCGTCGAAGAGGATCTCGGTGTCCTTCGGCACGATGACCGTGACGAAGTCGAACATGTACTTGTCCGGCGTGAGGAACACGTAGTCGGCGCGGAACTGCTCGATCGGCGGCACGATGAGCAGGCTCGGATCGCCGCCCGCGTAGTTGCGCGGGATCCCTGCCGCCTCCTGCGAGGCCTGCACGTCGGACACGTGCACCGCGCCGTCGGTCTCGATCGAGAGCTCCTGGTGGATCTCGAGCTCGCGCCAGCCGCCGGGGCCGGCGAGCCAGAAGTCGTCGTTGGGCTTCGGGAGGTTGGTGCGCACGTGCACCTTGCCCTCGGCCACCGCGATGATGCGCACGAAGTCCGGCTCGTTGAAATCGCCGATCGCGGCGGCGCCCGAGGCGCGGATGGCGCGCGCGCGGTTCGCCGAGCGCGGGACGACGAACCGACGCCCCGCGGTGCGCGCCGGGTCGAGCTGCTCCTCGAGGTGGTCGGCGCAGCAGGAGCGGTTGGCGAAGTCGTTCCACGCCGGGGCGTCGGAGGCCTCGCTGCCGCTGAACACCACGACGGGCCCGGAGGCGTCGAGGATCGAGCCGGTGAAGTCTCCGTGGAAGCTGCCGGTCTCGAGGTTGAGCACCTCGAACGGCTCGAGCGTGAAGGTGAGCGTCTCGCCGGCCTTGGTGGGGGGGATCTTGCCGCCACCGACGATGTCGGTCGAGCTCTTGAGCGTGATGCTCGTGGTCGGGCGCGTGCCGACGATGGTGAGGAACGCGCGGAGGTCGAGGTCGAAGTTCTTGTTCGGATCGGAGTCGCGCGCGATGGTCTGCGGCCACCCGAGCACGACGTAGCGCCCGGCGCCGCCGATGGCCTCGACCGGCTTGAGCAACGAGGCGTCGTTCGAGAACACGTTGACGTTCTCGAGCGGGTTGAACTGGTAGGCGATGATCGGCGCGTCGCTGGTGATCCGGTACGCGTTGCGCGTGTGCGCGGTGTGGGTCTCGCCGGTGCCCGAGATGTCCGTCGAGCCGTCGACCCAGCGCGGACCGAGCAGGAACACCTCGAGGTTGTTCGGGGTGACGCGCGCCTTGGCCACCGTGCGGAGCTTCTGGGGAGAGCCCACCGGGGCGTCGTCCTGCTCGATGGTGACGTTGGCCGGCACGTCGGACTGCGGGTTGCTCACGACCACCGCGTACTGCTGCGCCGTCGCGTTGAGGCTCGCGCTGATGCGCGCGTTGTCGAGGTGGACCGCCCAGTACTCGCACCCGATGTTGCTGCGGCGGCTGCGGGCCACGGCGCAGAGGTCGTCGCAGATGCCCTGTCGGCACGCCTTGCCCTCGCCCTCGCACTTGGGGCCCGGCTCGTAGCCGGAGCCGTCGATGCGGCAGGTGTCGACGCGGTTCTTGAGGTCGCCGCCGCACGTGGTGCTGCCGGGGCGGCACGGGCGACAGCCGAGTCCGTCGGCGCACGCGAGCTTCTTCGCGCCGCAGTCCTCCTCGGTGAGCCACCCGGGGCGACCGTCGACGCCTACGCCGCAGGTCTGGCGCAGCGCCTGGTCGCAGCGCGTCGCGCCGAGCGTGCAGACGGGGATCTCGACGACGACGTCCTGCCGGTAGGCCTTGTCGAACGAGCACGCGATCGGCGCGACCGTGCCGACCGCGACGACCAGCATGGCGAACACACGCCCGATCGGGGCTCTCTGCGACATCCGCGGCAGCATAGCTCGACGGAGGCCGCCGCCAACCATCCGCTACGCCTTCGGAGCGGGCGGCGCGGACCCCGAATCGAGCGGGAGCGGCTCGATCCCCTGCATGGTCTCCTGGATGAGGTGGTCGACGACCGCCTTCGGATCCATGCCGGCCTTCTCGTAGACGGCGATCTGGCGGTCGGCGCTCGAGCCCTCGGCGAGGATGCGCTCGACGCCCGAGCGGACGCGGTCGCGGGTGCCGAGCATGGTGAGCGCCTCGTCGACGAACTCGAGCAGCTCGGGGATGAGCTCGCGGATGGGGACCTCCTCCTCCTTGCCGAAGTCGATGAGGTTGGCGTCGAGGCCGTAGCGCACCGCGCGCCACTTGTTCTCCTCGATGAGGGCGCGGCCGTAGGTGCGCCACGCCTGGTTGCGGGTGTAGAGCAGGTAGAGCTGGGCCATGAGCGCCTGCACGACGCCCGCGAGGGTGACGCAGTCGTCGCGCCGCGTGATCATGTCGCAGATGCGCACCTCGACGGTGTCGAAGAACGGGTGCACCCGCACGTCCCACCAGATCTTCTTGGCGTTGTCGATCGAGCCGACCTTGACGAGCAGCTCGGCGAACGCCTGGAAGTGCGAGTAGCTGCGGAACTCGTCGGGGATGCCCGTGCGCGGGAAGCGCTTGAACACCTCACACCGCCAGCTGCGCAGCCCGCTCTTGCGCCCGAGCCAGAACGGCGAGGACGTGGAGAGCGTGAGCAGGTGCGGCAGGAAGTAGCGCACCTGGTTGGCGAGCTGCATCGCCACGTCCTTGTTCTTGATCCCCACGTGCACGTGGAGGCCGAAGATCAGGTTCTCGCGGGCGATGTCCTGGAGCTCCTCGACCAGCGTGTTGTAGCGGTCGTTGTCGACGATGTGCTGTTTCTTCCACTCCGAGAACGGGTGGGTGCCGGCGGCCACGATGCGCAGGTTGCTCTTGCGCGCGAGGTAGTCGAGGTGCTGGCGCAGCTCGGTGATCTCGGCGTCCACCTGGTGGATGTCCTTGCAGATCCCGGTGCCCGTCTCCACCATCGACTGGTGCATCTCGGGGCGGACGCGCTCGCGCAGGACGCTCTTGCCGCCCTTCTCGATGAGCTGGCTCACGTACGAGCGCAGCTCGCGCGTCTCCGGATCGACGATCTGGAACTCTTCTTCCACCCCGAGGGTGAACTGACCGGCGAGGACGTCCTTCGGTACCCTCACGTGCCCTCCACGTACTTGAAGAAACGGTGATCGCGAGACGGAGACTTGCGCTGGCCCTTGGCGGCCTCGATCACGAGCCGGGCCATCTTGTCGACGCACCACTCGAAGTGCGGCTCGAGCACCGACTCCTTGGCCATGTCGGGCGCCGGGTTGGTGAAGTCGATCGCGTACGGCACGCCGTCGCGGATGGCGAACTCCACGCTGTTCATGTCGTAGCCGAGCGCCACGTTGAGCTTGAGCGCGTCGCCCATGATGCGCTCCTCGAGCGCCTTGGTGAGGAAGCCGTTCGGGGTGTGCACGTAACACCGCTGCTTCGGGTCGTACTTGATCGGGTAGATCGCGTCTTTGCCGATGCAGATGCAGCGCACGTAGTCCTCGAACTCGATGAACTCCTGCAGGGTCATGACGAGCTGCCCGCTCAGGTCGTAGGCCCGGATGAGCTCCTCCCAGTTGCGGACGATGTACACGTCGCGCCAGCCGCCGCCGTCGGCCGGCTTGAGCACCGCGGGGAAGCCGACGTATTTGGTGATGGCCTCCCAGTCGAGCGGGAACTCGAGGTTGCGCAGCGAGCGGCGCACGTCGATGCGCTCCATGTACGCCTTCTGCGGGAGCATCACGGTGCGCGGCACGGCGACCCCGAGGCGGGCCGCGAGCGAGTAGCCGAAGAACTTGTCGTCGGCCTGCCACCAGTGCGGATCGTTGATGACGTAGCAACCGGAGAGCGCGGCGGCCTTGAGGTGCATGCGGTAGTGCGGGATCTCCTGCGAGATCCGGTCGACGATCACGCGGTAGGGCGACTTCCACCCCTCCGCGGGCGTGCCGCCGATCTTCGCGTACTCGGCCACCACCCCTGGCTCACGGTTCACACGCTCGAGGAAGGCTGGGGGGAAAGAAGACTCCATCCCGACGAGCAGCCCAATCCGTTCCGGCATTCGATGTCGCTCCTCCTACGCTGGATCGCGTCAGAGGCGATGGTCGCAGAGGCGAGGTGCCCCCGGCAAGGGTTTGCGGCGTTTCGTCCGGCGGTCAGTAGAGGACGACGCCGAGGGAGAGGCCGCCCTCGTGGACCACCGCCGAAGCGCGGTCGAACACGGGGTT
>JAEUKC010000086.1:0-10827 GCA_016794445.1 Myxococcales bacterium | reverse complement strand
GCGTCTACGTGCGCCCCACACCCTCGTCCACGGAGACTTGCTTCTCTTGGGGCAGCAGGTGCTAAGATTCGAGGCCGTGACCGAAATCGAGGGGGCGCGCGGTCCGGCCATGCAGCACGGCGTCCTGCTCTTCGGGTCGCCTGCACCCGTCACGCGGGCGCGGATCGCCCAGCGCACGGTCGAAGGGCTCGTGCGCGACGTCCTCTACGTCGTCCGCGAAGAGCTGGTCTTCGGGCGCGAGAACGGCGACCGCACCTTCCCCGACGACGTCTTCATGTCCCGCCGGCACGCGGCCATTCGTCGAGATGCGAACGGCTACGTGCTCCACGATCTCGGCTCCTCCAACGGTACCTTCGTCCAGGTCTCGGGGGAGCATCCACTCATGGACGGTGATCAGTTCCGCATCGGACACCACCTCTTCCGCGTCGACGTCCCCATGGCCACTGCGCCCAATCCAGGCGATCCTGGTGCCGCCCCACGGGGGATCGCATGAGCGACTCCGGCGTCGGCGGTGGGGGCATCGGCAACGGGATGGGCGGGGGCGGCCACACCCCCCCCACGGCACCCTTCGGCACGATGGAAGCACCCACGGTCCCCCAGACTCCTCCTTCCGCTGGCGCCGGCGACCCCGGCACGGCAGGTTCTCCCGCGCTCGGTGCAGGACAGGTCCGCCTGCGCCTGTTCGGCCGCACCGACGTCGGTCGCATCCGCGAGCACAACGAGGACAACTTCCTCGTCGCCGATCTCACCCAGCAGGTCCGCGGCCTCACCGAGAACATCCGCAACCACGTGGTCGGCAACCACGGCACCCTGATGGCCGTGTGCGACGGCATGGGCGGCGCCGCGGCCGGCGAGGTCGCGAGCAAGCTCGCCGTCGACATCATCTACGAGCAGATGCAGGCCGGCGGTCCCCCCCGCCACCGCGACGAGCTCGCCCGCCGCCTGGTGCGGGCCGTCGAGGTCGCGGGCATGCGCATCTTCGCCGAGGCCAAGCTCGATCGAAACCGTCGGGGCATGGGCACCACCGCCACCGCGGCTGCGCTGGTCGACGACCACGTGTTCCTCGCCCAGGTCGGCGACTCGCGCGGCTACGTGTTGCGGGGCGACCAGCTCAACCTCGTCACCCGCGACCAGTCCCTGGTCAACCAGCTGATCGAGGCCGGCCAGCTCACCGAGGAGGAGGCCGAGAACTTCGAGCACTCCAACATCATCCTGCAGGCGCTCGGCACCGCCGACAGCGTCCAGGTCGACCTCACCTACTTCAAGGCCCGCGAGGGCGACACGCTCCTCCTCTGCTCCGACGGCCTCTCCGGCATGGTCCGCACCGAGGAGCTGCGCCAGGTGCTCCTCGCGCACCCCGAGCCGATCGAGGTGTGCCGCGTGTTGACCGACAAGGCCAACGAGGCCGGCGGCCACGACAACATCACCGTCATCGTCGCCAAGTTCGAGGCCGCCAAGCTCGAGCCGACCGACCCGCCCGCCAAGTACACCAAGTACGTCTTCCAGACCGAAGACAACACGAGCTACCCCGCCGCGCAGATGCCCGAGGTCAGCGCGCCCGTGCAGCCCGACCCCCAGCAGACCCAGCGGGCCATCCCCTCGGGCAAGCTGAGCTCGACCCAGGTCGGCATGAACGCCAACGACCTGATGCGCGAGATGGCGAAGGTCGAGGAGCGCCGCGCATCCCAGGCCGCGCCCTCCCCTGGATCCGCTCCCGCGGCCGCGGCGCCCGCCGCTGCCGGCGCCAAGCCCGAGCGCGTCTCCACGCGGGCGGAGCTCGAGAGCGCGGGGGTGCCCACCGGGCTCCCGATGTGGATCTGGATCGTGACCGTCATCGCCCTCGGGCTGGTCGGGGCGGGCATCTACGCGCTGGTAGGGAGCAAGGGCGGCCCCTAAGCTCGCGCCATGCTCCGGCTGACGATCCTCACCGGCGCCCGCGCAGGCGCCCGGGTCGATCTCTCGCAACCCATCGTCCGCATCGGTCGCGCGCCCGACAACGATCTCGCGTTCGATCCCAACTCCGATCTCGACGCCTCGGGCCACCACGCAGAGATCCGCGGCGAGCAAGGTCGCTACGTCCTCCACGATCTGCAGTCGCGCAACGGCATCTTCCTGCCGATGTTGGGCATGGGGCGCATCCTGCAGCCCTACCCGCTCGCCCAGCAGGACCAGATCCAGCTCGGGCCCGCGGGGCCGCGCGTGCAGATCGAGATCTTCGGCCCGCCTCCCGCGGAGGCTCCGCAGTACGCCGCGCAGGCCACCGCGCCCGCCGGTCCGCCGATGGGCTACGGGCCGACGGGCTACGTGCAGGCCGCGCCAGCGGCCGGACCTCCGCCGATCGTGCCGCCGATGGCCGCGCCAGTGCCACCTCCGAACCCCGGCGGGGGCGGCAAGCCGATGGGCCAGCAGACCCTCCTCGCCCACGTCGGCGCGATGCTGCAGCAGCAACAGCAGCAACAGCAGCCGAAGCGCGGCAAGTCGACGATGGAGATCAAGGCCCTCATCGACACCAACGTGCAGAAGGAGACCGGCAAGCTCCGCACGGTCATCGGCCTGCTGGTGGGCGTGATCGTGGTCATCAGCGTGGTGGTCGCCATCGTCGCCCTGCGCCCCCCGGGCGACCCGCGCAAGCAGGCCGACGCGCTCAACAAGGAGCTGGCCGAGTGCCAGAAGAAGAACCCCGACAGCCCCGAGAAGTGCAAGGAGCTCGAGGACAAGGTCGCCAAGGTCACGGCGGGGGACAACACCGGCAAGAACATCTACGAGAAGAACCGCGAAGCGATCTTCATGCTGGTCGGCCACAAGTCGAAGAAGTCGTACGACAAGGGCGGGTTCTGCACCGGCTTCTCCATCGAGAAGCGGGTCGTCGCCACCAACGCCCACTGCGTGAAGGCCGCGCTCGCCATGGAGGCCAAGGGCCTCGACATCTGGGTGCACCAGAACGAGTCCGCCAAGGGCGGCGATCACCCCAAGATGTGGAAGGTGGTCAGCAAGAAGGGGCACCCCAAGTACGACCACAACGGGATGAGCATCACCCCCGACGTCGGCAAGTTCGTGGTCGAGGACGATCTGCCGGTGCAGGTGTCCCTCGCCAGCGAGGACGAGCTCAAGAAGCTGAGCACGGGCGAGAACCTGTACGTGATCGGCTTCCCGGGCCGCACCATGGAGGAGTCGTCCCCCGTCGCCACCTTCATGTTCAGCCACGTCGGCCGCATCACCGACAAGCACGGCGCGCAGGCGGACTCGTTCAAGGATGGCTGGCTCGTGCAGCACGAGGGGCAGACCACGCCGGGCACGAGCGGCTCGCCGATCTTCAACCAGTCCGGCAAGGTGGTCGCCATCAACGCCGGCGGTCTCCTCGAGAAGAACCAGCAGGCGGTCTACAAGTACGCGATGCGCATCGACCTCCTCGACAAGGTGAAGGTCAAGGGCAGCAGCGCCAGCAGCGACGACGACGACGACGACGGCGACAAGAAGAAGAAGAAGAAGGGCGACGACGACGACGACTGACCGGTCCCTGGAGGTCCAGGTGCCGTTTGCCTCTGTCGCTCCCATTCGCTGAAGGTGAGCGGACCGTCCTCGTCCGTCCTCCGCCCATTTTCCCGAGGTTTTTGCCCGTCACTTTGACAATATGTCCATGGCCATGTAATGTAATGCCACCTTGGCGCGGAAGAAGCTGTCCACGACGATCTACATCGAGCCGGAGCAGCAAGAGCGCCTCAAGGTCCTTCACGAGCGCACCAAGGTGCCGATCGCGGTCTACATCCGCGAGGGGATCGATCTCGTCCTCGCCAAGTACGTCCACCTGCTGCCGGGCCAGCCGAGTCTGCTCGACGCCAACGACGGCCCCTCGAGCCAGCACCCCAGCGCTCCGGCCAAGGGCAAGTGAGCCGGGGCTCGGGGTGGGTGGACCGGAGTGGGCTCGACGCGGGCCCGCCGACCCAGTAACGCACCGCCTCTCGATGAGCCTCGTGGTCATGAAGTTCGGAGGGACTTCGGTCGGCAACGTCGACCGGATCCGCAACGTCGCGCGCCGGTGCCTCGCCACCCAGGCCGCCGGGCACGACGTGGTCGTCATCGTCAGCGCCATGGCCGGCGAGACCAACCGCTTGCTCGGCCTCGCCCACGAGTTCGGCGAGATCCCCGACGCGCGCGAGATGGACGCCCTCGCCGCCACCGGCGAGCAGGTCACCTCGGCCCTCACCGCGATGGCCATCCACCAGCTCGGAGGCCAGGCGCGCTCGCTGCTCGGTCACCAGGTCCGCGTGGTCACCGACAGCGCCTTCACCAAGGCTCGCATCCGCACCATCGACGGCTCGCGCATCACCGAGGTGAACAAGCAGGGCGCGATCGCGGTGGTGGCCGGCTTCCAGGGCGTCGACGACGCCGGCAACATCACGACCCTCGGCCGTGGCGGCTCCGACACCTCCGCGGTGGCCATCGCCGCCGCCATCGGCGCCGACGTCTGCGAGATCTTCACCGACGTCGACGGCGTCTACACGACCGACCCGAACGTCTGCCCCCTCGCCCGCAAGATCAACAAGATTTCCTACGAAGAGATGCTCGAGCTGGCCTCGCTCGGGGCCAAGGTGCTGCAGATCCGCAGCGTGGAGATCGCCATGAAGTACGGTGTCCCGGTCCACGTCCGCTCCTCCTTCAGCGACGCGGAGGGCACGCTCGTCACCAGCGAGGACAAGCTCGATCGCGACATGGAGCGGCTGGTCGTCGCCGGGGTGGCCTACGACAAGAACGAGGCCAAGGTGACCCTGCGCGAGGTGCAGGACACGCCCGGCGTCGTGGCGCGGATCTTCGGCGCCCTCGCCGACAAGAACATCAGCGTCGACATGATCATCCAGAACGTGTCGAGCGGCGCCGCGACGGACGTCACCTTCACCGTGGCCAAGGCCGACCTCCCCCGCGCCAAGGCGCTCATCGCCGAGATCGGCCCGGCCGTCGGCATGAAGGACTTCGTGGTCGACGACAGCATCGTCAAGGTGTCCATCGTCGGCGTCGGCATGCGCTCGCACGCGGGCATCGCGGCCAAGATGTTCTCGCTCCTCGCCGGCGAGGGCATCAACATCCAGGCCATCAGCACGAGCGAGATCAAGGTGAGCTGCATCGTCGCCGCCAAGTACACGGAGCTCGCCGTGCGCGCGCTCCACACCGGCTTCGGGCTCGACCGCAAGGACGTGCACGAGGAACCCGCCACCTGAGCCCCGCGTCGAAGAACCCAGCACCAAGGAACCGCTCCAGATGGCGCTCCCCCAGATCATCGACACCTTCCTCCACGTCAACAAGCACCTGGACGGGGTGATCCAGGCCTACGGCACCACCACCTACCTGCTCCTGTTCGTCATCGTGTTCTGCGAGACGGGCCTCGTGGTGACGCCGTTCCTGCCAGGGGACTCGCTGCTGTTCGCCGCGGGCACGTTCGCGGCGCGGAGGCTCGACGGGAGCCCGGGACCGCTGTCGCTGTTCGCGCTGTTCGGCGTGTTCATCGTCGCGGCGGTGCTGGGCGACGGGGTCAACTACAGCATCGGCACGCTGTTCGGGCCGCGGCTCGCCGCCAAGGGCAAGCTCCCCTTCGTGAAGAAGGAGCACCTCGATCGCACCCACCAGTTCTACGAGAAATACGGCACCAAGACGATCGTCATCGCGCGCTTCGTGCCCATCGTGCGCACGTTCGCGCCGTTCGTCGCGGGCGTCGGCAGCATGACCTACGGCCGGTTCATGACCTACAACGTGGTCGGCGCCGTCCTCTGGACCTTCATCTGCGTGCTCGCGGGCTACTTCCTCGGCAACGTGCCCTTCGTGCAGAAGCGGTTCGAGGTCGTCATCCTCGCCATCATCTTCGTGTCGATCCTCCCCGGCATCATCGGCTACCTGCAGGAGCGGAAGAAAGCCACCGCCTGAGCTCGCCGAGATCGGCGATGGACAGGTCCGGGCGAGCGGCCACCACCTCCGCGGGGTGGCCGTAGCCGTTCGCGACGGCCACGGAGAACACGCCGACGGCGCGCGCGGCGAGCACGTCCTGCGGGCCGTCGCCGATCATCCAGGCCTCGCTCGCCGGGGTGTCCGCGAGGGCGAGCGCGCGCTCGAGGAGGTCGGGCGCCGGCTTGATCCTCGGGGCGTCGCCCTGCCCGACCACGCAGACGAACACGTCGGGGAGCGACCGCGAAACGACCGCGCGCGCGACGGCCGCGGGCTTGTTGGTGCACACCGCCGCCCGGATGCCGACCGTCGGCAGCCAGGCGAGGAGGGCCTCGACGTGCGGCATGATCCGCGTCGCGGGCGTCGGATCCGCCTCGTATTCGGCGCGGTAGCGGGCGAGCACCCGGTCGAGCAGCGCCTCGTCGGCCTCGGCGACGGCCTTCGCCACCAGCGTGCGCGCGCCGTCCCCGAGGTAGCCCCGCACGACCGCGGCGGGCAGCGCAGGGCGACCGTGGGCGACGAGCGCGCGGCCGAGCAGCACGGTGATGTCGGCGAGGGTGTCGAGGAGCGTGCCGTCGAGGTCGAACACGAGGAGGCGGGGTTGCACGCAGAGAGGCTCGCGCGAAGAGGGGCTCCGTGTCATGGTGGAAACACGCATGCCGCTCCCCCGACGCGCGATGCTGCAGCGAGGCGCGGTCCTGCTCTCGGCGGCCGCCCTCGGGGCCCGCGGCTGCCACCGCGCCCCCGCGGTCCCGACCCGCGTCATCGCAGGTGGCCGGCGGCGCGAGGAGCTCGACACCCAGGACGGCGTGGTGCCGATCGACGCCGACGATCCGCAGCAAGGGCCGGCCACCGCGGTCTGCGTGCTCGTCGTGTTCAGCGACTTCCAGTGCCCGTTCTGCCGGGAGGCCGCCTTGATCCTCGAGCGCCTGCGCAAGGAGCTGCCGGACAAGACGCGCCTCGTGTTCAAGCACCTGCCGATCCCCGCGCACAAGGACGCGCAGCTCGCGGCGGTCGCCGCCCAGGTCGTCTGGCTCGAGGGTGGCTCCGAGGCGTTCTGGCGCTACCACGACCTCTGCTTCGACCACCCGCACGAGCTCACCTCCAAGAACCTCCTCGCGTGGGCCGCGGAGGTCGGCGTGCAGCCCGCGTCCATCGAGAAGCGCGCGCCCGAGGCCCAGCTCCGCGTCGAGGAAGACCTCGCGCTGGCGAGCCGCCTCGAGATCGGGGGCACTCCGCGGCAGTACGTGAATCGCCGGCGCGTCCAAGGCGCCTACCCCTACGCGCAGATGCGCGCCTGGGTCGACGAAGAGGTCTGAAGCGCGCTCACGGTCGCGGCCTGCGTCGCGCGTTCTGGTCGACGGCCCTGCTCAGATCCTCGAGGGAATAGGGCTTCTCCAGCAGACCGCGCACACCAATCTCGGCGCTCACGCGGCGGACCTCGTCGTTGAGGAAGCCAGAGGCGAGGATGATCGGCAGCTCGGGCCGCAGGTGCGCGACCGCGCGCGCGAACTGCAGACCGGACCCCGACGCCATCCCGTTGTCGGTGACCACGACGTCGTAGGCATCGGGGGCGCGCTGGAAGGCCGCCATCGCGCCCTCCATCGTGGTGTGCGCGCTGACCGCGTAGCCGAGACGCTCGAGCAGCTGGCGGGCGCCGGTGATCAGGGCCTCCTCGTCCTCGAGCAGGAGGACACTGCGCCCCTCGCCGCCGTGGGTTCGGACCTCGACGGGCAGCTCGAGCGCCTCAGCATCCCGCCCGGCGACGGGGAACAGCAACGCGAAGGTCGACCCCACGCCGGGCTCGCTCTCGACCCGCACGAACGCCTGGTGGCCCTTGAGGATGCCGTGCACGGTCGAGAGGCCGAGACCCGTGCCCGCGCCGGGCGGCTTGGTCGTGAAGAACGGGTCGAAGATCCGCTCGAGGGTCGCCGCGTCCATGCCGCGTCCCGAGTCGCGGACCGAGAGCCGGACGTAGCGCCCCGCTCCGACGTCGCGAGACTCGGGCCCCACCGTGAGCGGATCGATGCGGACCTCTATGTGCTGCGGTCGACCCTCCTCGAGGGCGTGCCAGGCGTTGGTGCAGAGGTTCATCAAGGCCTGCTGGATCTGCGAGCGGTCCGCGAGGACCTGCTCTTCGTCCTCGGGGGACTCGACGCTGAGCACGACGGCTGCCGGGAGGGTGGCGCGGAGCAAACGTTGCACCTCGTGGGCAATGGTGCTGAGTCGCAGTGGCTCGCGCCGGTGCGGCTGTTGTCGACTGAAGGTGAGGATCCCGCGCACGAGCTCCCGCGCCCGCTCCGTGGCGAGCAGCACGTCGCCCAGCGTGGCGGTCACGGGGTGGTCCTTGCCGAGATCGAGCTGCGCGAGCGTGGTGTTGGCGACGATGACGGCCAGCATGTTGTTGAAGTCGTGCGCGATGCCGCCGGCCAGCGTCCCGAGCGCCTCCATGCGCTGCGCCCGCCGTAGCTGCGTCTCGAGGCTCGCGTGCTCCTGCTCGGCCCGGCGACGCTCGGTGAGATCGACGAGCACCACCTGGATCGCCGGTCGCTCGGCGAACACGCACTCGCTCGCCATGACCTCGACGGGCACCCGCCCGCCGTCGACACGCACGAGATCGAACTCGGCGGGTGGGAGGGCGGCCTCGCCGTCGCGCAGGGCGGCGAAGCGCTCGCGCACGAGGGCCTTCTGCTCGGGGGCGACGAGGCTCGCCACCGCGAGACCGACCGCAGCGCCCGCGCCTTCGACCCCGACCAGGCGAGCGAACGCTGCGTTGCCGAACAGCACGCGTCGCCCGTCGTGCACGTACACCGCGATGGGAGCGAGCTCGACGAGCTGTCGATACCGCGCCTCGCTCGTGCGGAGCGCTTCTTCTGCCTTCGGCGGGTCGACAGGCCGAGCCCCCATTTCCCGCAGCCTAACCCGAGGCACGGGTCATCCGGAGTCTCTATCTTCCACGAATTGCGCTCGCGCCGCGCTCCTCGCCCAGTCCGGTCACTCCGCCGCGGCGGGTGCCGAGCCCTTGGTGATCGCCGCCGGCAACAGGATCGTGAAGGTCGTCCCGACCCCCGGCGCGCTGTTGACCTCGATGGTGCCGCCGGCGTTCTGCACGATGCGCTGGCTGATCGCGAGGCCGAGCCCCGTCCCCGCGGCCTTGGTCGTGAAGAACGGCACGAACAGGTTCTTGAGGATGTTGCTGGCGATGCCAGGGCCCGTGTCGGCGACGCGCACCTCGACGAGCCCGTGCTCGGCGTTCGCCGCCCACGTGGCGCGCGCGACGGGGCGGAACGAGGTGACCACGCTGACGCGTCCGCGCCCCCCCATGGCCTGCACCGCGTTGCTGACGAGGTTCATGAGCACCTGACGCAGCTGCTCGGGGTCGATGCGCGCCGGCGGCAAGTCTTCGGCGAGGGCGACGGTGACGTCGGTGTCCTCGTAGGTCGGCGAGAGGATCTGCATCGTGCGCCGCACGGCGCCGTTCACGTCCATCGGCTCGACCTCGGGGGAGCGCTGCCGCGCGTAGTCGAGGATCGAGCTCACCACGCGATCCAGGCGGTCGACCTCCTCGAGGATGATCCCCACGAACTCCGGGTCCGCGCCCGAAGCCTCGCCCTCGCTGTTCTCGAGGAGCTGCGCCGCGCCCTTGATCGCGCCGAGCGGGTTCTTGATCTCGTGGGCGATGCCGGCCGCCATGGCACCGAGGGCCGCGAGGCGGTCGCGCTCCTTGACCCGCGCGTAGGCGCGGCTGTTCTCGACCACCATCGCGAGCTGCGCGGCGAGGCGCTCGAACAATTGCTGCTCCTCGGGGGAGAACGCGTCGCGCACCCGATCGTCCTGCACGACGAGGATCCCCACGAGCTCGCCGTCGTCGGCGCGGATCGGCGCCGCGAGCCCCGCGCCGAGGTCGCCGAGTCGACCGTGCAGCTCGCGCGCGCCCGCGGCGACGCTGGAGTCGTCGGCGTCGAGGGCGTCGGAGAGCTCGCGCTCCACCTCCTCGAGCGAGAACGCGCCGCGCCCGAGCCGGTCGAGGAGCACCCGGTTCTCGGGCTCCTCGAGGCGGAGCGCGCGCCCGGCAGCGCCGATCTGGCCCTCGAGGAGCAGCGCTTCGCCCCCGGCCTCGGCCGTGGGGTTGCGCAGGTAGATCGCCGCCGAAGTCACGCGGCGGGACTGCTCCAGACCGGCGAGCACGATCTCGACCATCTCGCGGGTGTCGAGCACGTGGGCGAGGCGCCGCCGCAGATCGTTGACCGCCCGCTCTAGGTCGTGTCGCTCGCGGAAGAACAGCTGGTGGGTGCGCTCCTCGACGAGCGCCTGCAGCGGGTTGAACAGGATGAGCACCGCGATCGAGGCGAGCACGGCGTTGAGGTACATCGTGTTGAAGCGACCCACGACCGTGACGAACACCCAGAAGATCGCCGCGATGCAGAACGAGAGGGCCGTCGCCACGAGCAGGCGCCCGACGAGATCGTAGAGGTCGAGGAGCCGCGCGCTCTGCAGCGACTGCGCGAGGGCGAACAGGAACACGATCGAGAGCACCGCGCCGACGGGCGGCAGGCGCGCGCCGACCCACCACAGGAAGTCGGCGAGAGAGAAGGCGGCGGCGAACGCGCCGACGACGACCAGGAACCGCACGCGCGCCCGGACGGCGCGGCTGTCGGACGCGCGACCCGCGGCGTCGAGGCCGAGCAGCGCGGCACCGGTCAAGCCGGCCACGTAGACGAACAGGAGCGCGCGCACCCACTCGTGCCGGTGGTAGGGCGAGAGCACGAGCGCGGTCATCGGGATCGCGAGCAGGGTCGCGATGCGCACGAGCGGATGGGGCGGCGCGTCGCGCGCGGTGGGCGGGGGCAGGCTCCCCGACTCGGTCACGAGGACGACCGGACGCCGCGGCACGAT
>JAEUKC010000072.1:0-4165 GCA_016794445.1 Myxococcales bacterium | reverse complement strand
CGGCTAGGGCTTGGCGCTGGTGAGCCAGAACGCGTAGTCCCAGTACTCGTCACACCACCCGAGGTAGTACGCGCGCAGGTTGCGGGCCGCGAACTTCTGGCCGGCCGCGGTGAACGTGGTCGTCTCGCCCATCCCGATCGTCGCGGTACCCGCGAAGCGGTAGGCGTAGTGGTCGGGCGCGGCGCTGCCACCACACGTCGGCGTGCCCTCGGGCAGGCAGTGCTGGCGCACCTTGTCGATCGCGAACGGCAGCGTCGGGTCGTCGCCGTCGCCGCCCGCGAGGTAGATCTTGCCGCCGACGTC
The DNA here is from genome assembly GCA_016794445.1 of Myxococcales bacterium. Classification (GTDB taxonomy): domain Bacteria; phylum Myxococcota_A; class Polyangia; order Polyangiales; family JADJMO01; genus JADJMO01. The sequence goes on along the minus strand of JAEUKC010000072.1, from coordinate 3,862 downwards.
CGCGGGGTTCTTGACGCCGGTCCACGTGTCGACCGAGCGCACGACGATGGAGGTGCTGCAGCCGAAGAAGAAGGTCTCGGTGTACGTCACCTCCACGTAGCTCTTCTCCCGCATGCCCCGCAGGTCGAGGCCGGGCGCGGTCACCTTGAAGGTCGTGATGAGCGGCACGCAGTCGGCGGTGGGCGGGCACATGTCGAGATCGAACGACGTCGCGTCGACGCGGACGATCTGGCCGGTCATCGGGCCAGGAATCCCTGCGTCGCGCGTGCCGAGGCTGCAGCCGAGGGTGTGGCGCCCGGTGGCCACGATGGTCAGCCGGTCGTTGGTGCGCGCGCAGAGCCCGGTCTCGACCGTGGGGACGTCGGGGCCCGTCTCCGAGACGACGGTGCCGGTGTCGGCCGCGGCCTCGACGCCACCGTCGGCGGCCTCTCCGGGCACGACGGTGCTGCCACAGGCGGAAAGCACGAGGGAGGTGAGGAGGAGACAGAGACGGGGAGCCATGCACGGATTCCAGCAAGACTCGTGCACACGTGCACCGCGCGAAACCGCCGCAAACGCGGCTGGGGCATGGGTCAGGCTGTGCCGCAGAACGCACCGATCGCGTCAGGGCCTCGCGGCCTCGCGGAGCTGTCGGGGCGTTCGCCCCACCACCGCGCGCAGCTCACGCGAGAAGTGCGCCTGGTCGCTGTACCCGAGCGAGACGGCGATGGTGGCGAGGGGCGTCGCCGGCTCGCGCTGGACGCGCTCGGCGGCCTCGATGAGCCGGTAGCGCCCGATCACCGCCTTGGGCGTGAGCCCGACCCACGCGCGGAAGCGCCGCTCGAGGGTCCGCACGTCGAGGCCCACCACCCGGGCCGCGTCGTCGACACGCACGAGCGTCCGGTCGTGCTCGATGCGCTCGACGAGATCCCGGATCGCCCGCAGGGGCGGCGACAGCGGCGGCCACGGCGCGGCGCGCAGCAGCGATTCGGCAATTTGCGCTGCGTCCTCTGCTCGGGTGACGGTGCGGATCGCCTCGCCCACCGCGCCGAGCGCGTCGGCCAGCGCCGTCGAAGCCAGCGTCTCGTGCGGGGAAGAGCGACGGTCTCGCAGCGTGGAGACCGCGCGCGACGCGAGCGCGCCGAAGACCGCCGGGCGGAACTTGAGCGCGAAGACGCGTCCACGACCGGTCAGTGTGCGCGTGAACCGGCGGAGGCTGACGCCCGAGAGCTCACCGCGATCGGCGGGCGTCTCGAACACGAGGTGGAGCGTGGGGTGCGGCAGCGTCTCCACGACGACCGGCGCGGGGACGTCCCAGGTGACCCACCAGAAGTGCGCCAGGTACGGCGCGAGCGGGGGCGAAGGTGCGAAGCGCAGGTGCTCACCTCGCGTCGACCCGCCCGCTCCGCTGGGCAACACGCCCCGCGGCGGGCCGACCGGGCGCGCGTCCGTCATGTCGGGTTTCTACAAGACGACGGCGTGGGGCGGCAGTACCTGTTCGCGGATGAGCACCGCCCAGGGAACCTTCGACGTCACGATGCGCGCCGAGCCTCCGTACTCCGATCGCGACGGCGTGACCCTCGCGCGCGCCACCTTCGACAAGACCTTCCACGGTCCCCTCGCCGCCACGAGCGAGGTGCAGTTCCTGTCCGTGCGCGCCGGCGAGCACGCGGCGTACGTCGCGCTGGAGCGCATCGACGGCACCCTCGAGGGCCGCGCCGGGAGCTTCGTCGTGACCCACCTGGCCCGCGCCTCGAAGGAGGCCAAGACCCTGTCGATCGAGATCGTCGCCGGCACGGGCACCGGAGACCTCGTCGGGATCGAGGGCACGATGGAGATCCAGATCGTCGAGAAGCAACACCGCTACACGGTCACGTACACCCTGCCCTGATTCACGAGCGTCGGTGAACGCGTTCACCAACGTCGGTGAATGGGTGGGTCACTTGGCGGCGAAGCTCGGCGGCGCGCGGGGCGGCGCGGGCACGAGCTTGCCGTGCTCGTGGGTGTAGGTCCGGACGACCTTGCGCCGCCAGGCCCTCGCGTCGTGGTCGTCCTCGCTCAGGAGCTCGGAGCACCAGGTCTCCTCGAAGCGCAGCGTCGGTCCCTCCGGTCCCAGCAACTTCGTGTCGAACGACACGTAGCGGCCGGGGAGGCTGAAGGCGCCGTTCCCCCAGCTGTGGAACGCGGGGATGCGACCGAGCGGAACGAGCCGCCCGCCGCTCGGCCGGAGGATACGGAAGTCGCCGTCGACGTCGGCCGCGTTCTCGCCGCTGTTGGAGGGAGGTGAGCGCTCGACGACCACGAGCTTGCCGTCGAGGTGCGCGAGCTGGCCGGAGTTGCAGCCGAGCGCCAGCGTCGCGGCCTCGACCACGATCTCGCTGGCGGAGAGCCGGACCAGCGCGAGGAAGCCGAAGCAAGCGTCGTCGTAGCCGGAGGTGAGGCCGACGGTCACGTTGACCACCATCTTGCGACCGAGCACCGGTCCACGCGCGATGCGGAACGGGCCCGTCGCCACCCCTGCGTCCTCGCCTTCGAGGGGCGCGAGCGGCGTAGCGAGGGGTGCGTACCAGCGCGCCTTCGCGTCGGGCGCCTCGGCAGGAGGGCCGAAGAGGAGCTCGTCGCCGACGCAGTCGCGCGCGGCCCAGTCGTGCTCGGCGTCCGTGAAGAGCGGGTAGGTGCCGGCGTCGACGTCGACGCCCTCGACGACGGCCGCCGCGAGCAAGCGATCGGGGATGGCGGAGAGCGTGGTGCCGGGCGGGAGCTTCGCGCGACAACGGCCTTTCGGAGGCTCGTGGTCGAGCTCGTCGAGGACCAGGGCGTCGGTCGCTGCGTCGCTATCGGACACGTCGGCGACATCGGCTTCGGCCTCGACCGCGGTCGACGCTGCGTCCGCCAGGAGCGGGATCGGGCCGGTCTCCCTGGCGCTCGGAGTGGCGGCGTCAGGGCGCTGCGAACGCCTCCGCAGCACAACCGCGACGAGCGCGACGACGCACACGAGCAGGAGGACGACGCGAAGCGATCGAGAGCCACGCATCGCCGATCGAACGACTGCCGCCGCGGAGGTATGCCCTCGAGCTAGGCCCCTTCGCGGATCTCGACGACGCCGACCGCGGCGCTGACGCCATTGCCCTTTGGGATCCGCGCAGCCAGCCGCTCGACCGCCAGCTGCGGGGCACCGCGGCAGGTCCGCACCGTGTCGAGGATGGCTTCGGGAGAGAGTTGGCGCCACGCCCCCTGCCCGAGGAGAACGACCACGTCCCCGGGAAACACGTCGAGCCAGTGGTAGTCCACGTCGGCGTCGCCCCTACCGAAACCCAGCATCCGCGTGCAGATGGCGGCCTGGAGTTCGGCCAGAGCCGGATCGTTCGTCACGGTCGCGAGCAGATGGTCCAGCAGGAGGAGATCCACCGCGCCTTCGCGAACGAGATAGGCCCGAGACGAACCGACCTGGGCGACCGTGAGGCGACGACGGTGGATGCAGACGGCCGTCAGCGACGTCGCGTGGTGGACGTGCGCGTCGATGGACCTGCCGAAGCGCTCGCGTGCGTGGATCGCCGCTGCGTTGCGCGCCGCCTGCATCCGGTTCGAACCGAAGTTCGGCTGTGCGGCCAGCGTGGTCGCATAGGCGCGCTGGGCCTCGTCGAGCAACGCGGCACCGGCTGCGACGCCCGCGCGCAGACGGGCCTGGGCGTCGGTCTCCGTCGATCCGGCGACGCCTCGGCAGACCGCCGCGAGCGCTGCGTCGAGGGCAATCGGCAAGTGGTAGCCGCCGTAGGAGGGGCCCAGGGCGTCGGCCACGAGGAACACGCCGTGCTCCTCGTCGAAGACGAAGCGGTCGTCGCACTCGGTCGAGCGGGCCCCTGGCCGAACCAGGCCGGCGGCG
>JAEUKC010000034.1:0-26522 GCA_016794445.1 Myxococcales bacterium | reverse complement strand
GCGTCAGGGACTGCGCGTCAGGGACGGCGCGTCAGGGACTGCGCCTCGGGGACCTGCGCCTCAAGGACCTGCGCCTCACGGACAGGGGAAGTCGTTCGGAGCCTTCACGGCGAGCAGGATCGGTTGCAGGTCGGCGGGCGGGTTCCACGAGGTACTCGCCCGCTTCTTGAAGACGGGCGCCTTGTCGGTGCCCGTGACCTCGAGCGCCGCGATCTCGAACGCGACCGCGCTGGCGCGGTAGGGGGCGAGCACGGAGTGGGTGTACGGCTCGAAGTAGAGACGCTGACCGGAGCGGCCGAGGCCGAAGACGTTGGGCGTGCCGTCGAAGGCGAGCGGGACGCCATAGACCTGTGTGCCGTTGAGATCGGTGACGAAGGCCGTCTTGAGGCATTCCGAGACGGTGAGCGAGCGCAGCGTGTTCTTCGCGACCGTGAAGGCGACCGGCGTGGTGCCCGTGACGGGGTCGTTGTTGACGGGGTTGAGGCGGAGCAGCGTGGCCTTGGTCGCGGCGCCGGTCGGCGGGACCATGAGCAGATCCTGCGGCGAGCCGCCGTTGTAGAACGAGCCCCAGGCGGGCTGGCCGGCGGCGATGTCGAGGGTGTCTGCCACCTGCTTGGTGCCGCTGTTGGTGGCTGGATTGGGCGCCGCCGGCACCGTCGCGCGCTGGATGGCGACCTTGCAGACGCCCCCTGTGCAGCCCGCGCCGCTGGTCACGCTGAGCATGTTCACCGTGCCACCGCCCGTCGGCGCCGGTGTGCCGATGACGCCGATCGGAGGAACGGTCAACGCGAGGCCGGGCGAGATGACCTTGGGAGCCGAGGGCGAGGTGGTGTCGATGACGGTGAGCTCGAACGTGGTCGCGGTCGTGTAGGAGACATAGGCCACGCGATCCTTGAGGACCGTGCTGGTCGCCTCGTCGACGATGGTGGGCACCTTGAGCGTGGAGAGCGTGGTCCACGTGGACTTGGTCCGGTCGAACGTGCGGATCTGCAGCTCCACCTCGGTGGTGGAGACCGGATCGAACGAGGTGCCCGTCTTGTTGATCCAGAGATACCAGCGGTCGTGCGCCCCGTCGTAGCGGGCGGCCACCACCGTGATCTTCTCGTCGGTGCCGAGCCGCTTGCCGTCGGCGGGATCGAGGACCGAGAGCACGGGCTGACCGAGCCCGGCGTCCCCCGCGACTTGGCCGCTGACCACCACGAGACCGCGGTCGACCGGCCCGGTGTCGACGGGCGTGTCGACCCCGGAGTCGGTGACGGTGCCGGTGTCGAGGTCCGTCTCGGCGACGACCGAGTCCGTGACGGTGCCGGTGTCCTTCGCGGTGAGCGGCTTCACGTCGTCGAAGCCGTTGACGAAGGTGCACGCGACCAGAGCCGTGGTCGGCACGAGGACGAACAAGCCGACCCGAGCGGCGCGGTGAGGAGAAGCCATGGAGCCGTGCACCTTACCCCAAGCGGGCTCAGTTGTTGAGCGCGCCTTGATCGATCCAGGCCTTGATGAGGTCCTTCTCTGCCGAGGTGAGCGAACCACCCGACGCGGGCGGCGGCATGAGCTCGCCGACGATGCCCGGGGCGTTGATCGACTTCTGGTAGAGATAGCTGTTGGTGCTGTTGCTCTTGACGATGCGAATCGCGCCGGCCTTGCCCGACGCGGCCACGCCGACGATGTTGGTGTAGGCGACGCCCTCGACCAGGCTGAGGCCCGCGGCGGGCGTGGTGCCGCGGTGGCACGTCCCGGTCGCGCAGTTGGCCGTGAAGATGGTCTGGATGTTCAGCGAGAAGCTGACGGCGGTGGTCCCGGTCTTCTCGGCCTTGTTGGAGTCGCGGTTGCCGGCGGCGTCACGGGCGCGGACGACCCAGAACAGCTTGGTGGCAGGCGAGAGACCCGTGAGGGTCATCTTGGTGGCGCCCTTCTCGCTCGTGGCGAAGGGCGGCAGCGTGAAGTCCTGCCCACCGGCGACGGTGGCCTGGTAGACGTCGTAGACGATGTCGGCCGTGGCGGACTTGTCGTCGATGGCGTCCTTCCACGCGAGGTCGGCGGTCGTGGCGGTCACGTTGGTGACGCTCTCGAGCCCCAGGAAGTTCGGCGGCGTGCCGTCCTCGAGGGTCTTCGCCACCCACACCGACTTGTTGTCGTCCTCGTTGTCGGCCGCGTCCTGGGCCTTGCAGACGAAGAAGTACTCGGTCGAGGGCTTGAGCCCGCTCACGAGCCCGTTGTCGCCGCCCGTGAAGGTGGCGAGCGGCTTGGTGAAGTCGACGCTCTTCGCGTCCTTCCCGCCGTAGACGTTGTAGCGGAGCGCCCCCTGCGGGGTCACGTCGTCGATCGCCGGGTTCCAACGGACGGTGACGGAGACGGCATCCTTCGTCGTGACGTCCGAGCAGCCGGCGAACGTGGGCGGTGCGACGTCGGGGCCCGACTCGGCGGAGACCTCCACCTTGTTGGCGTCGATGTTCCCCGCGGCGTCCCGCGCCCGCACCTTGAAGAAGTACTTGGTCTTCGGCTTGGGCAGGCCCTTGACGACGATCGAGCTCGCACCGGGTGCGCTCACGAAGGAGGGGACGGTGAGGTTCTCCTTGCCCTCTTCCGCCGCGTAGTACACCAGGTAGACGATGCCCTCGGCGGCGGTGATCTCGTCCTTGGCCGGGGTCCACGAGAGCTTGACGGCGCTGCCGTCGGCCGGCTCCGCCTTGGTGGCGCCATCGAACACGGGCGCCTTGCTGTCGTCGAGGGCCTTGGCGCTCTTCTCGACCTTGTTGGCGTCCTCCTCGCCGAGGAGGTTCACGGCCCGGACGACGACGAAGTACTCGGAGCCCGGCGTGAGACCCGTGAGCAGGACGCTGCTGGCTCCCGGCGGCGACGTGACCGTGGCCGCGGAGTAGTTCTGACCGCCGGCGGTGGTGCCGACATACACGCGGTACTTGATGAGAGCGGTCGCGGTCAGCGCGTCGGTCGCCGGGTTCCAGGTGACGAACAGGCTGGTGGCCGACGCGGACGAGAGCGAGGTGATCCCGTCGAACTTCGGGCCCTTGACCACGGTGGCCGTCTCGTCGCCGTCGGCGGCGCCATCGACGGCGTCGGGGACGCACGTCGTGCCTTCGAGACGTGTCCCGGGGCCGCACGCGACGTTGTTGCCATCGTCACCGCCACAGCCGAGCGCGGCGAGGCCGACGGAGAGCACAGGGAGGAAAGCGAGGGAAGCGGTTCGAGACATACCTGGGTGACTCCAGCTGAGAAAGAACGGACGGCTCTCGATAGCAGTAGGGGATCCCCCGCCCGCGTTACGATTCAGCAAGCCTATGGGACGACGTGTCCTTTTGCCAGGTGGGTCTGGGCCCAGGGTGGTCCTGACCGCCTTCGTGGCCCGCATCGACGCCGAACTCCGCCGATTGCGGGAAACCGCGAGCCATCCCGGCCGCCATGATCTAAAGTAGAGTCCTTGGTAACGGGGGCACCCGGCGTCCGACTCCTCGGACGTACCCGTGGAGGATTACATGCGCTTCGCTTTGCGCTCGACGGTCTCGGTCTTCACCCTGGCTCTCACGCTGCTCGCCGCCTGCAAGAGCGACGAGACGCTCTTCGATCCGGGCGATGGCGGCGCGGACGGTGCCGACGGCGGCGCCTCGGACGTCGACAAGCCCACCTTCGCGGGCCTCAAGACCGCGACGGCCAAGTCCGAGAGCGAGGTGGCGTTGACCTGGGATGCCGCGAGCGACGCGCTCACCCCTCCCGACCGCATCGCCTACCGCGTCTATGTGGCTCTTTCGACGGGCGGTCAGGATTTCAAGAAATCCTGGGCCACCACCCCCGCTGGAGCGGTCTCGACCACCATCTCGGACCTGCTCCCCGGCACCCGCTATTTCATCGTCGTCCGCGCCGTCGATCAGAGCGGCAACGAGGACGACAACACCGTCGAGAAGGAGGTCACGACGGCGGACGTCACCGCGCCGAAGTTCGGTGGCGTGGTGGCCGTCAAGGGTGTCGATCGCGACGCGATCGCCGTGTCCTGGGCCGCCGCGGTCGACAAGGGTAGCGCGGCGCCCACCATCAAGTATCGCGTCTACGTCTCCGACAAGGCGGGTGCGGAGGACTTCACCAAGCCTTCCGCCGAGACCGCGCCGGGCGAGCTCTCTGCCACGGTGAAGGGGCTCGACGAGGCCAAGGCCTATTACGCGGTCGTCCGCGCCGTCGACGCCTCGGGCAACGAGGACACGAACCTCAAGGAGAAGTACGACTCCACGCTCGACAAGACGCCGCCCAAGTTCGCTGGCGTCCAGAAGGCGACCGTCCTCGGCACCAGCGTCAAGCTCCTGTGGAACGACGCGACCGACAACTTCGACAAGTCGCCGGACATCGTCTACCGCGTCTACCAGTCCAAGACGGCCGGCACGTTCGACTTCACCAAGCCCGTCGCGACCACGCTGCCCGGCACGACCGAGTACTCCGCGACCGCCCTCGACGTGTCGACCGTCTACTCCTTCGTCGTGCGCGCCGTGGACTCCTCGGGCAACGCCGAGACCAACGTGGTCGAGCTGAGCGCCAAGACCGCGGCTTCCGCCGACATCAAGCCGCCCGTGTTCGCGGGCCTGACGACGGCCACTGGCACCTCGGCGCGCACCATCGACCTCACGTGGACCTCGGCGACGGACGACTTCTCGACGAAGGACGGGATCTTCTACGACATCTACATCGCGAACTCCCCCGGCGCGTACGACTTCAGCGTGCCCTCGGCCTCCACGCTGGGTGGCGCCACGTCGTTCCAGGTGAAGGGCCTCCTGCCCAAGCAGACCCAGTACTACATCGTCCGTGCGCGCGACGAGGCTGGCAATCGGGAGTCCAACTCGATCGAGCGCTCGGCCACCTCGCTCGCCGACACCACCCCGCCCACCATCGGCGGGGCGCCCACCGTCAAGGCCCTCGGCCCGACCTCGCTGCAGGTCACCTGGCCGCCGGCGTCCGACGACGTCACCGACCCGAAGAAGCTCGTCTACCGCGTGTTCATGAGCACTTCGACCGGCGGTCAGGACTTCAGCGCCCCGATCGGCACCGTCATCGCGGGCGACACGAGCTACACGGTCAGCGGCCTCGATCCGGCGAAGACCTACTACTTCGTCGTCCGCGCGGTCGACGAGGCCGGCAACGTCGACAGCAACAAGAACGAGGCCAAGGGCACCACCGATCCGGACAAGACGCCGCCCACCTTCGCGGGCATCAGCTCGCTGACGGCGCTCTCGCCGACGAGCGTGCAGCTCAACTGGTCTCCCGCCACCGACGACGTCACGACGACGTCGGGCATCGTCTACCTGGTCTACCTGCGGGGCCCCTCGGGCTACAACTTCAGCACGCCGACCTACACGACCGCGGCGGCCGCGACCTCGCACACCGTGACCGGCCTGCTCCCGAAGGCCAAGGTGACCTACGTGGTCCGCGCGCGGGATGCCGCCGGCAACATCGACCCGAACGTCAAGGAGCTCACGGTCTCCACGCCGGCGGACACGACCGCGCCCACCTTCGCGGGCATCTCGTCCATCTCTGCGGTCTCGGCCACCTCGCTCACGGTGAACTTCCCCGGAGCAACCGACGACGTGAGCGCGTCGAACAAGATCGTCTACACGATCTGCCTCTCGACGAGCGCCGCCACGAAGTGCAACGACAGCGACACCAAGTGGGTCGGCGCGGTGACGGTCACCGGCCTCGCGGGCGCCGGCAACTACAAGTTCACGGGGCTCACGCCCCTCACCGACTACTACGCGCGCGTCTGGGCGACGGACGAGGCTGGCAACATCGCCAAGCCCGTGACCTTCCTCACGACCAAGACCGTCACCGACACGACGCCGCCCACCTTCACGGGCTGCACCGCCGCCGCTGCGGCCGCTCCCCCCCTCCCGGGCGCGGGCGCCTCGGCCGTCGACGTCACCTGGTCGAGCGCGACCGACGACGTGAGCACGGCGGGTCAGATCAGCTACGACATCTACCGGGCGGCGAGCTCGGGCGGCGCACTCACGTTCGTCACCACCACCAGCGCGGGCGCGACCACCTACCGCGCGACGGGGCTCACGCCGTCGACCAACTACTACTGGGTCTGCCGGGCCAAGGACCAGGCTGGCAACACCGAGTCGAACACCAAGTACGTCCTCGGGGCGACCACCGCAGACACGACGCCGCCCTACCTGCTCCCGGGCGGCACGGCGTACACCGGCACCTCGGGCGCCAGCGCGCTGAGTGACAGTGCGATCCAGATCAACTGGGTGGCGGCGAACGACAACGTCACCGCGGCCGGGTCGATCAAGTACCTGGTCTGCTACTCGACCAGCTCGACGTTCTGCACCTCGAGCTTCACCGCGAACGGCGGCACCTTCACGAGCACCTACTCGAGGAGCTTCACCGGCCTGCCGCCCTCGACCACCTACTACTTCCTGGTCCGCGCGCAGGACACCGCGGCGGTCAACAACACGACGACCAACGTCGCCCAGAGCTCGGCCACCACCAACGCGGACGCGACCGCGCCCACGTGGGTCGGCGGCAACCCCTCGGTGACTCGGTACAATCCGAACGCGAACTACCTCTACGCGACCTGGAGCGCCGCCTCGGACGCGAGCGCGGTCCGCTACCAGATCTGCGCGTCGACGGCGGGCTACACCAGCTACGCCTCGTGCGTGGCGGCGGGAGGCACGACTTACCTCACGGGGTTCGGCGCGACCTCGTTCTACCTCGGCGGGCTCGCCCGTCACACCAACTACTACGTCTCGATGCGCGCCATCGACGCGCTCAACAACTTCGAGACCGGCTCCCACTGGGACTCCGCGGTGACCGCAACCTCGTACGCGAGCGACATCAATCCGATCTACGTCGCCAGCTGCAACGGCTGTCACTCCTGGTCCTACGCCAGCACGGTGAACGTCGCCTCGACCTGCGTCGCGAACTACGTGACGCCGAGCAACCCGTCGGCCAGCAAGATCTACCAGCGCATCATCGGGACGACCTGTGGCACCCGGATGCCGTCGGCGGCCTACCTGAGCAGCGGGCAGATCACGCTGTTCAGCGACTGGATCTCGCAGGGCGCCTACAACAACTGAACGCGCAGGCGATCGGCGGGCAGGTCTCCGGGACCTGCCCGCTTCGTCTTTTTGTCGGTCCGATACCCGAGGACGCCCCCTGCAAAACGCAGTTTCTGTCGAGCGAAGGTGCAGCCTTGGCGCCCCGTTTTCGGACCCAACACGGTGAAATCACACGCCGCCCGCGGCAGAACGCCACGGGCCCGCGGCAAGTTGATCCTTGATGTCCGTACCCCCCAACGACCAAAACCCCGCCCGTGGAAAGCCCTGGCACGAGCAACGGGGACGTCCGACGCTGGCTCTTCCCGCGCTGGACCAACCAAGTCCCCACCATCGCCCTAGGTTTCGTCCTGATGACGGTCACGGCCGCCGCAGGTGCGATCACCTATTACGGCACTGACAAGCACCTCTCCGTCGGTTACCAGCCGACGCAGCCGGTCGACTATTCCCACAAGCTGCACGCCGGCGACATGGGAATGGACTGCCGCTACTGCCACTCGGCGGCGGAGAAGTCGGCGCACGCCAACGTACCGGCGACGCAGACGTGCATGAACTGCCACTGGACCGTGAAGACCGACAGCGCCAAGCTGCTCCCGGTCCGCGAGTCCTGGGCGACCGGCAAGCCCATCGAGTGGGTCAAGGTCCACCGGCTGCCGGATTTCGTCTATTTCAATCACTCGGCCCACCTCAACGCCAACGTCGGCTGCGCGAGCTGCCACGGTCGCGTCGATCAGATGGTCAAGGTGATCCAGACCCAGTCTCTGTCGATGGAGTGGTGCCTCGACTGCCACCGCAACCCGGGCGAGCACGTCCGGCCGGCGGGCGTCTCGGTCACCCAGATGGACTGGAAGCCCGCCAAGACGGACTTCCAGCCCCTCGGTCAGGGCCCGAACGACGTGCCGGTCGCGCAGGCGCCCGTCACGCCCGCTGGGCGCAAAGTCAATCCCCCGCTCCACTGCTCGGGGTGCCACCGATGAGCAAGCGTCTACCCGTCGTCCAGGGCCGGGATCTCTCCGGCAAGATCTACTGGCGGAGCCTCGCCGAGCGCGAAGGCACGCTCTCCTCCGATGTCCTCGCCCGGGAATTCCCGGAGGGTGCGTCCGAGGTCACCGAGAACGAGGCCGGCATCGGTCGTCGCGGCTTCATGGGGATCATGGGCGCCTCGATGGCGCTCGCGAGCCTCGCCGGCTGCCGGCGCCCCGAAGACCACATCGTCCCGTACGCGAAGCCGCCGGAGGAGATCGTCCCGGGCATCCCGCTCCAGTTCGCCACCTCGGTGCAGCTGTACGGCACGGCCATCGGCCTCCTCGTCGAGTCGCACGAGGGCCGGCCCACCAAGATCGAGGGCAACCCCAAGCACCCCGAGTGCCCTGGCGGCGGTTCGACCACGTTCCTGCAGGGCCTCCTGCTCGACATGTACGACCCCGACCGCAGCGTCTCGCCCCGCGAGAAGGGCACGGTCAAGACCTGGGACGACGCCGCCGCCGCGCTCAAGGCGCTCGGCGACAGGCTCAAGGCCGAGGGCGGCAAGGGCCTCGCAATCATCACCGATCAGCACCGCTCGCCGACCCTCAAGGCCGCGCTCGCGGAGCTCAAGGTCGCGATGCCGGCCGCCAAGTTCGTGCGCTACGAGGCGTTCGACCGCACCAACGCGCACGAGGGCACGCGCATCGCGTTCGGCAAGCCACTCGAGGCCGTCTACGAGATCAGCAAGGCCAAGGTCATCGTGGCGGTCGACAGCGACTTCCTCATGAACGAGGGCTCACCGGTCAAGGCGTCGCGCCAGTTCGCCGAGGCCCGCGCGGTCCGCGGTGTGGCGCGCGTGTGGGCCATCGAGAGCGCGTTCACGGTCACCGGCGGCAACGCCGACCACCGCCTGCGCACCAAGAGCGCCAACGTCGGCGCCGTCGTCTCGGCCATCGCCAAGGAGCTCGGCGTCACCGACGCTGCCAACCTCAAGGGCACGCTCGACGACAAGGCGAACAAGTTCGTCAAGGCGCTCGCCAAGGATCTCGCCGCCAACAAGGGCCACTCGGTCCTCGTCGCCGGGAACAACCAGCCGCCCGCGGTCCACGCGGCGATCGCGGCGATCAACGCGGCGCTCGAGAACGTCGGCAAGACGGTCTCCTACCTGCCGCTGTTCGACGACGCGCCCGAGGGCCCGAAGGCCCTGGTCGAGCTCGCCAAGCAGATCGGATCGGGCGTCACCACGCTGCTGATCCTCGGTGGCAATCCGGCGTACGACGCGCCGGCCGACGCGGGCTTCGCCAAGGCGATGGCCAGCGCGACCAGCGTCCACGTGGGCGTGCATTACGACGAGACCGCCGCGGCCTCGACGTGGCACCTCAACCGCGCGCACTTCCTCGAGGGCTTCAGCGACCTCGCCTCCGAGGACGGCACGCTCTCGCTCGTGCAGCCGCTCATCGCGCCGCTCTACGACGGGCGCACGGACGCGGAGGTCGTGCACCTCCTGCTCGGCACCAAGAAGCGCGCGTACGACCTCGTCCGCGAGACCTGGAAGCCCGTCCTCGGCGAGGCCGACTTCGAAAAGAAGTGGCGCCGCGTCCTCCACGACGGCGTGCTCATCCGCACCGCGGACGTCGGCATCCTGCCCGAGGCCCCCAAGGTCGACGGCGCCGCGGTCGCCAAGGCCGGCAACGAGTGGGTCGCCCCGAGCGGTGCCTACGAGATCACCCTCAACGTCGACGCGCACGCCTACGACGGCCGCTTCGCCAACAACGGGTGGCTCGCCGAGCTCCCCGATCCCATGACCAAGCTCACCTGGGGCAACTGCGCCTGGTTGAGCAAGGCCACCGCGGCCAAGCTCGGCGTCGTCGACGGCGAGCTCCTCAACCTCACCGTCGGCGGCGCCAGCGTGTCGGTCCCCGTCACCGTGGCCCCCGGCCAGGCCGAGGACTCGATCGCGGTCACCCTCGGCCTCGGCCGTCGGCAGTCGGGTCGCGTCGGCACCAAGCTCGGCTGGGACTGCTACCCGCTGTTCCAGAGCGCGACCGGCAAGGTCGTCGCGGGCAACGCGGCCAAGGGCGGCCCCGGCCTCGGCGGCGAGCACAGCTACCTCGCGCGGACGCAGGAGCACTTCCTCATGGAAGGCCGCCCCATCATCCGCGAGGCCAATGTAGCGACCTTCAAGGCGGACCCGAAGTTCGCCGAGAAGATGAGCGACCCGCACCCCGCGCTCGAGGCCCTCTGGTACCCGTTCCCGTACCAGGGCCACAAGTGGGGCATGGTCACCGACCTGCAGTCGTGCACGGGCTGCAACGCCTGCATGATCGCCTGCCAGGCCGAGAACAACGTCCCGCTCGTCGGCATCCGCGGCGTCCAGAAGTCCCGCGAGATGCACTGGCTCCGCATGGACCGCTACTTCGAGGGCGATCAGGCCGACCCGAAGAGCATCACCATGCCGATGACCTGCCAGCAGTGCGAGAACGCACCGTGCGAGCAGGTCTGCCCGGTCGGCGCCACGGTGCACACCCCCGAGGGCAGCAACGACATGGCCTACAACCGCTGCATCGGCACGCGGTACTGCGCCAACAACTGCCCGTTCAAGGTCCGTCGCTTCAACTTCTTCAACTACACCAAGGACACGCCGGCCACCGTGCAGATGGCCATGAACCCGGAGGTCAGCGTCCGGGCCCGCGGTGTGATGGAGAAGTGCTCGTGGTGCGCGCAGCGCATCAACCGGGCGAAGATCGACGCCAAGAAGTCGTACCCGGACGGTCGCGTCCGCGACGGCGAGATCGTCACGGCGTGCCAGCAGGCCTGCCCGACCGGCGCGATCACCTTCGGCGACCTCAACGACCCGAAGTCCAAGGTCGCGGCGCTCGCCAACGACCCGCGCAACTACGTGCTCCTCGAGGAGCTCAACATCCGGCCGCGGCTCTCGTACCTGGCCAAGGTCACCAATCCGCACCCTGATCTCGGGGACGCGAGCGCCAAGGTGGTCGGCGATCACGCCGCCGCCGGCGCTGGCTCGCATGCTCCGGCAGGTGGCCATGGGCCCGCGGGTTCCAACGTTCCCTCGCATCCGGCCGGCAAGGAGGAGCACAAGTGAGCGCGTTCATCCCGCGTGACGTGGACAACACGCTCACGAGCGTCGAGCGTCCCCCCCTCATCCTGGGGAAGCAGAGCTTCAACGCGATCACCGAGAGCGTCAGCGACGTCGTCGAGGGCAAGACCAAGAAGGGCTGGCTCGTCTTCTTCGCGCTCGCGCTCTTCGGCCTGATGATCCTCGGCGCCTCGCTCTCCGACCTCGTCGGGGTGGGCATCGGCGAGTGGGGCCTCAACCACCCCGTCGGCTGGGCCTGGGACATCACCGGCTTCGTGTTCTGGATCGGCATCGGCCACGCCGGCACGCTGATCAGCGCGATCCTCTTCCTTTTCCGGCAGAAGTGGCGCACGAGCATCAACCGCGCGGCCGAGGCGATGACCCTCTTCGCCGTCGCGGCGGCGCTGATCTACCCGGGCTTCCACGTCGGTCGTATCTGGCTCGCGTACTGGCTCCTGCCGATCCCGAACCAGATGGCCATCTGGCCGAACTTCAAGAGCCCGCTGCTCTGGGACGTGTTCGCGGTCTCCACCTACGGCACCGTCTCCGCCCTGTTCTGGTTCGTCGGCCTCGTGCCCGACCTCGCCACGCTGCGCGACCGCGCCACGACCAAGTCTCGCCGCATCGCCTACGGCATCTTCGCGATGGGCTGGCGCGGCTCGCACCGGCACTGGCTCAACTACGAGAAGGCCTACATGATCCTGGCCGGCCTCTCGACCCCGCTCGTGCTCTCCGTGCACACGATCGTGTCGTTCGACTTCGCGACCTCGATCATGCCGGGCTGGCACACGACGATCTTCCCGCCCTACTTCGTCGCCGGCGCCGTGTTCTCCGGGTTCGCGATGGTGGTCTCGCTGATGGTGCTGGTGCGCAAGGCCTACGGCCTCGAGCACCTCATCACGCTGCGCCACCTCGAGAACATGAACAAGATCATCCTCGCGACGGGGAGCATGGTCGGATACGCGTACGCGATGGAGTTCTTCATCGCGTGGTACTCCGGCAACGTCTACGAGCGCTACGCCTTCATCAACCGCGCGTTCGGCCCCTACGCCTGGGCGTACTGGACGATGGTCAGCTGCAACGTCATCACCCCGCAGCTGTTCTGGTTCCGCAAGATCCGCACGAGCATCCCCGCGATGTTCGCCCTCTCGATCTTCGTGAACATCGGCATGTGGTTCGAGCGCTTCGTCATCATCGCCTCGAGCCTCCACCGCGACTACATCCCCTCGAGCTGGGGCTACTTCCGGCCGCAGATCGTCGACATCACGACGTTCATCGGCACGTTCGGCCTCTTCTTCACCCTGTTCCTGGTGTTCATCCGGTTCCTGCCGGGCATCGCCATCAGCGAGGTCAAGGGCGTGATGCCGATCGCCGATCCGCATGGGCACGACGACCATCACGGAAACGAGAAGGAGGTGGCCCATGGCTGAGGCCAAGCCCAAGGTCCGAGGCAAGGTGGTCGCCGCGCCGACGTGCGCGGCGGTCGTCGGCTGGTTCGAGACCCCGAGCGCGCTCTATCACGCCTGCGAGTCGCTCCGCGACAAGGGCTACAAGGACTTCGACGCCCACACGCCGTTCCCGGTGCACGGCCTCGAGAAGGCGATGGGCCTCAAGCCCTCGCGCCTCCCCTGGATCGTCCTCGGCGGCGCCATCACCGGCTTCCTCACCGCCCTCAGCATGCAGTGGTGGATGGGCGGCGTGGACTACCCGCTGAACATCAGCGGCAAGCCCGGCTTCAGCATCCAAGCGTCCATCCCCATCCTCTTCGAGCTCACCGTGCTCCTCTCGGCCTTCGGCACGTTCTTCGGCCTTTGGGGCCTCTGCGGCCTGCCGAAGCTCTTCGACCCCGTCATGCAGCACCCCTCCTTCCACAAGGCCAGCGACGACCGGTTCTTCCTCTCCGTCGAGGCCAAGGACCCGAAGTTCGAAAGCAAGACCGTCACCGAGCTGCTCCAGAAGCTCGGAGCGCACGAAGTCGAGGAGGTGGCGCCGTGAAGCCTGCAGCATTGGCCATCGGGGCCACCGCGCTGGCGCTGCTCTCGAGCTGCCGTGGGCAGCCGAGCGACCAGCCGCCGGTCAACGTCGTCCCCGACATGGACAACCAGCCGAAGTTCAAGGCCCAGTCCAGCAACCCGTTCTTCGCCGACGGACGCGCGATGCGCCCGCTGGTCCCGGGTGTCGTCGCCGTCGGTCACCTCGACGAGGACGACGGCATGTTCCAGGGCAAGGTCGACGGCGTGTGGCTCGAGCGCCCGCCGATGACGGTCGACGAGAAGCTGCTGGCGCGTGGCGAGGAGCGTTACAACATCTTCTGCGCGCCCTGCCACGACAAGACCGGTTCCTCGAACGGCACGGTGATCAAGCGCGGCTTCAAGCCGCCGCCCCCCGCCCTCTACGAGGACCACGGCAAGGCCATGAAGGACGGCGAGCTCTACGCCATCATCGCCAACGGTCGCGGCAACATGCCGAGCTACCGCCCGCAGATCCCCGTGGCCGATCGCTGGGCGATCGTCACCTGGGTCCGCGTGCTGCAGCGCAGCCAGAAGGCCAAGAGTGAGGACGTGCCGGCGGGCACGCAGGTGGAGAACGCGACGCCATGAGCAGCAAGCAGCAAGACCTGAAGGACACCGAGCGCCTCCCCGAGGCGACCGCCAAGAAGGTCCAGACCCTCGCGCTCGGCGTCGCCGGGGTCGGCCTCGCGCTCAGCGCGGTCGGCTACATGGGCGACAAGCAGCGCTTCGCGTTCTCGTTCCTCACCGCGTTCGAGTGGGTCACCACCCTCGGGCTCGGCGCCCTCTTCTTCGTGATGATCCAGCACGTGACCCGCGCCGGGTGGTCGGTCGCCCCGCGCCGCCACGCCGAGTGGCTCACCTCGATCCTCTGGGTCTCGCCGATCCTGTTCTTCGTGGGCGTGTTCCCCAACATGCACACGCTCTACGAGCACTGGCTCGGCGAGCACGCGGCGCACGACGCCATCGTGAAGGCCAAGCAGGCCTACCTCAACACCGGCTTCTTCACCGGCCGCGCGGTCCTGTTCTTCGCGATCTGGGCGGTCCTCGCCTGGTTCTTCCAGAGCAAGTCGCGCGAGCAGGACTCGTCGGGCGACACCAGGCTCACCGAGAAGATGCAGGCCATGGCGGCCCCCGGGCTCGCCCTCTTCGCCCTCTCGCAGACATTCGCGGGCTTCGACTGGGTCATGAGCATGGACCCGCACTGGTACTCCACCATCTTCGGCGTCTACCTGTTCGCCGGCGGCGTCGTCGCGGCCCTCTCGGTGATCGCGATCATCAACATGCAGCTGCAGAGCGCCGGGCTGCTCCAGAAGGTGAGCACCGTCGAGCACCAGCACGACATCGGCAAGCTGCTCTTCGGCTTCACGGTGTTCTGGACCTACATCGCGTTCAGCCAGTACTTCCTCATCTGGTACGGCAACATCCCGGAAGAGACCATCTTCTTCAAGCACCGCTGGGTGGAGAGCTGGAAGGAGTGGAGCCTGCTCCTCCTCGTCGGCCACTTCATCGTGCCGGTGGTGGTGCTCATGTCGCGCCACACCAAGCGCAACAAGGCCATCCTCACGGTCATGGCCGTGTGGATGCTCCTCATGCACTTCGTCGACATGTACTGGCTGGTGATGCCCAACCTCGACCACCACGGCGTGCACTTCACGCTGGGTGACGTGGGCGCGCTGTTCCTCTGCGCGGGACTCGGGTTCGCCCTGGTCGCGCGTCGGGCGGCGGCGAGCCCTCTCTTCCCGCTGAAGGACCCGCGCCTCGCCGAGGCGCACAAGGTCGAGAACCTCTAGGCCCTCCCGAGAGCTGGCAAGGAGCACCGAGTCGTGTCGGACGAGAGCACCAAGAAGGACGGCGAGGGCACGCCTGCGGCTGAAGAGGCCAAGGAAGAGGCCACGTCGAAGAGCGCCGAGGGCGCCGAGGCCAAGAGCGAAGCCGAAGCCGAGAAGGCCGCGGTCGAGGCGGCCGAGGCCGAGGACGAAGAGAAGCACGAGGCAGCCGAGGCCAAGGACGCCAAGGCCGAAGAGCCCCCTCAGGCCAAGGTCTCGATCTCGGAGAAGCCGCCGGCGAAGGCCGACGATCACCACGAGACGGCCAAGGCTGCCCACGATCACGACCACGATCACGGCGACCACGGGCACGGCGACCACGGGCACGGCGACCACGGGCACGGCGACGGCCACATCGCCTACGACGATCAGGGTCCGCTCGTCGCCGAGCCGGACCGGCCCCGCGCCGGGATCATCACCGCCGTCACGATCGGCATCATGTTGACCGTCGCGGTGTCGTGCGCCCTGATCTGGTCGTACTACGTCACGCGGTTCCACGCCGAGGTCGAGGCCAAGCAGGGCAACATCGAGGACCCGGCGCTCCGCGACCTGCGCGCGCTCGAGACCGCGCGGCTCACCAAGTACCAGTGGGTGAAGCAGGAGGCGGGCATCGTCCGCATCCCCGTCGCCCGCGCGAAGGAGCTCGTCCTCAAGGACTACGAGAAGGCCGGGCCGTACGTCCCCAAGCCGCCCGTCTCGCTCGAGCCCCCGAAGGAGCCCGCCAAGGTCGAGGAGCCGTCGCCGGCCCCCGCGCAGAGCGCGTCGGCTTCCGCAGCCGCCTCGGGCAGCGCCGCTCCCGCGGGTTCTACCTCGGCTGTGCCCAGCGCCAGCGCCCCCAAGCACCAGCACTGAAGTCGATGTCCCTGCCCTCTTCGTCCATCGGTCGAGCCTTCGCGCTCGGCGCGGCGCTCGTCGCCGGCTTGCTCCTTGGAGCGCCGGCGATGGGGGTCGGGGGCGAAGCGCGCGCGGACACCACGGCGAAGCCGACTCCCGACACCGTTCCGGCGCCGCTCGTCGGCATCGAGATCGAGGACCACGCCGGCGCCGACCTGCCGCGCGACATCACGATCCGCAACCAAGAGGGTCGCGACGTGAAGCTCGGGAGCTACCTCGGCGACGGCAAGCCGCTCATCGTCGTGCTCGCGTACTACGAGTGCCCGATGCTCTGCACGGTCGTCCTCAACGGCCTGCAGCAGGGGCTCTCGGGGCTCGCGTGGACCGCGGGCAAGGAGTTCCGCGTCCTCACGGTCAGCTTCGACCCGCGTGACACGACCAACTTCGCCGACCGCAAGCGCCGGGCCTACCTGCAGGCCTACGGCCGCGAGGTCGCCGGCAACGGCTGGGACTTCGCCACCGCGGCGCCCCGCGAGATCGAGCGCCTGACCAAGATGCTCGGCTTCAAGTACCGCTGGGACGAGGGCACCTCGCAGTACGCGCACTCCACCGGCGCATTCCTGTTCACGCCCGAGGGCAAGCTCTCGGTCACCATGCACGGCGTCGCCTTCCCGGCGCGCGACCTCCGCCTCGCCCTCAACCAGGCCGCCGACGGCAAGCTCGGCACCACCTGGGACCGGGTGATGCTGCTCTGCTACCACTACGACCCGAACGCGCGCTCCTACGTGCTGGCCGGCACGCGGCTGATGCGTGCGGGTGGCGTCGTGACGCTCCTCGTCATGTCCTTCTTCCTGCGGCGCATGTGGCGTCGCGAGCGCCGGCGCGCGCTCGAAGAGAAGGACGAGTCCCTGAGCGGCGCCCAGATTCCTGCCCCCACCCCCTCTCCGGAAATCACCTCATGACGGCACCGAAAATCGACATCGACTCGTTCTGGCTCCCCAAGGCCACGTCGACGCTCGCCGGCCAGGTCGACACGGCCTGGAACACCGTGCTCTACACCACCATCGTCTTCTTCCTGCTCCTGATGGTGCCGACCGGCTACTTCCTCATGAAGTACCGGCGCAAGAAGGAGGGCGAGGTGACGAGCGCGATCGATCACAGCACCACCATCGAGGTGGTGTGGACGACGATCCCGCTCGGCGTGCTCGTGGTGCTGTTCTTCGTCGGCCTCACGCCTTGGGTCTCGGCCAAGGTCGCCCCGGCCGGCGCGCTCGAGATCAACGTCACGGCCAAGAAGTGGAACTGGAGCTTCCAGTACCCCGATGGCACCGTCTCGGCGGGCAAGCTGATCGTGCCCAAGGGCAAGCCCGTCAAGCTGATCATGAGCTCGGTCGACGTCATCCACTCGTTCTACGTGCCCGAGTTCCGCATCAAGCAGGACGCCGTGCCCGGCCTCTACACCTCGATCTGGTTCGAGGCGACCGAGGTCAAGGACATGACCGTGCTCTGCACCGAGTACTGCGGCAACGCCGACCCGTGCCCGAAGGACGAGTCCATCCCCTGCGGCCACTCGGACATGCTCGCCACGGTTTCGGTCCTCGACGAGACCAAGTTCAAGGAGTGGCTCGAGACCGGCGGTGAGGACAAGTCGATGCCCCCGGCGCAGCGCGGCAAGGCGCTGTTCGCCAGCTGGGGCTGCGCGACCTGCCACTCGCTCGACGGCAGCAAGGCCACCGGCCCGACGATGAAAGGCCTCTTCGGCAAGAAGGAGGAGCTCGCCGACGGCTCGACCGTCAGCGTCGACGAGAACTACCTCCGGGAGAGCATCCTCGTGCCGACCGCCAAGCAGGTAAAAGGTTTCCCCCTCGTGATGCCGACCTTCCAGGGCCAGCTCAAGCCCTCTCAAGTCGACGCGCTCATCGCCTTCCTGAAGGAGCAGAAGTAGTCATGGCTCAAGGAGTTGCCGTCCCCGGCACCCACGAAGACCACCCGTCGCCCAAGGCGAAGAACTACATCAACGCCGAAGCGGGCGTCTGGTCGTGGCTCACCACGGTCGACCACAAGCGCATCGGCCTGATGTACCTCGTGAGCACGCTGATCGCGTTCGCGCTCGGCGGTTTCTTCGCGATTCTCGTGCGCCTCGAGCTCCTGACGCCGAAGAAGACCTTCATGTCGGGCCACATGTACAACCAGGCCTTCACGCTGCACGGCGCGATCATGGTCTTCTTGTTCATCATCCCGAGCGTGCCCGGCGCCCTCGGCAACTTCCTCCTGCCGATCATGGTCGGCGCGAAGGACGTCGCGTTCCCCAAGCTCAACCTCATGAGCTTGTACCTGTACTGGATCGGCGCGCTCTTCACGCTCTCGTCGCTCGTCCTCGGCGGGCTCGAGACCGGCTGGACGTTCTACGTCCCCTACTCGTCCACCACCGGCGGCGCCGTCATCGCGGTCACCTTCGGCGTGTTCGTGATGGGCTTCAGCTCGATCCTCACCGGCCTCAACTTCGTGGTCACCATCCACAAGCTGCGCGCGCCGGGCATGGGGTGGTTCCGCCTGCCGCTGTTCCTCTGGGCGACCTACGCGACCAGCCTCGTCCAGATCCTGGCCACGCCGGTCCTCGCGATCACCCTGCTCCTCCTCCTCTTCGAGAAGGCCTTCCAGATCGGGATCTTCGACCCGAAGCTCGGCGGCGACCCGGTCCTGTTCCAGCACTTCTTCTGGTTCTACAGCCACCCGGCCGTCTACATCATGATCCTCCCGGGCTTCGGCATCGCGAGCGAGCTCATCGCCGTGCACGCACACCGCAAGGTGTTCGGCTACCGCGCGATCGCGTTCAGCTCGGTCGCCATCGCGCTCATCGGCTTCCTCGTGTGGGGCCACCACATGTTCGTGAGCGGTCAGAGCGAGCTCGCCTCGACCATCTTCTCGGCGCTCACGTTCCTCGTGGCCGTGCCCACCGGCATCAAGATGTTCAACTGGATCAGCACGCTGTGGCGCAGCTCGATCGCCTGGACGACCCCGATGGCCTACGCCGCGGCGTTCCTGTTCCTGTTCGCGATCGGCGGCCTCACCGGACTGTTCTGCGGCATGCTCGGCACCGACATGCACATCCACGACACCTACTTCGTCGTGGCGCACTTCCACTACGTGATGATGGGCGGCACCGTCGTGGCGTTCGTCGGCGGCCTCCACCACTGGTGGCCGAAGATGACCGGCAAGATGTACAGCGACAAGCTGGGCAAGCTCTCCGCGCTGCTGCTGTTCGTCGGCTTCAACGCCACGTTCTTCCCGCAGTTCATCCTCGGCAGCCGCGGCATGCCGCGCCGCTACTACAACTACCTCGACCAGTTCCAGCCGCTGCACCAGTTCTCCACGGTCGGATCCTGGATCATCGGGCTCGCGTTCCTCGTGGCGCTCTACAACCTGCTCGACTCGCTCAAGAACGGCCCGGACGCGCCGGACAACCCCTGGGGCGGCCTGAGCCTCGAGTGGCAGACCGCGACCCCACCCCCCACCGAGAACTTCCCCGTCACTCCGCGGGTCACCCACGGCCCGTACGACTACTCCGACGACCGCAACGCCACCGGAGCCTCCGACTCATGAGCGCATCGGCCAACGACGAGAAGCTCTCCCCCGACTTCCACGTCGCCCACCACTTCGACACCGCGGATCAACAGTTCGACTCTGCTCGAATGGGGATCTGGCTGTTCCTGGTCACCGAGATCCTGTTCTTCGGCGGCCTGTTCTGCGCGTTCTTCATCTACCGCAGCTGGTACTTCTCCAGCTTCGTCGAGGCGCACCACCACCTCGACAAGGTGATGGGCGCGGTCAACACCTGCGTGCTCATCTTCAGCTCGCTGACGATGGCCCTCGCGGTGCGCTCGGCCCAGGTGAACGACAAGGCCAAGACGGTCGGCTTCCTGATCGTCACCATCCTGTGTGCCTTCGCCTTCCTCGTGGTGAAGTACTTCGAGTACCAGCACAAGATCCACGACGGGCTCCTGCCGGGCGTGCACTTCACCGCGCAGGGCTTCACCTCGCCCCACCCGAGCACGTTCTTCGCCGTCTACTTCATGATGACGGGCATCCACGGCCTCCACGTCATCATCGGCATCGGGCTCATCCTGTGGATCCTGCTGCGCGCCCAGCGCGGCGATTTCTCGGCCCGGTACTACGCCCCCGTCGAGGGCGTCGGCCTCTACTGGCACCTCGTCGACCTCGTCTGGATCTATCTCTTCCCCCTGCTCTACCTGGTGGGCTGAACGATGAGCTCTCACGACCACGGACACGCCATCGGCGGCGACCACGTCCCGCACGTCCTGCCCTACGCGGCGTACTTCGCCACCTGGGGCGCCCTGATGTTCTTCACGATCATCACGGTGGGCGCGAGCTACGTGAACTTCGGGCCGGCCAACCTGCTCATCGCGGTGGTCATCGCCACGCTCAAGGCCACCATCGTCGCGGCGATCTTCATGCACCTGTGGTTCGACCACCGGATGCACTCGATGATCCTCGGGAGCGCCGGCCTCTTCCTCGCGATCTTCATCGCGTTCACCATGTTCGACACCGAGAGCCGTGGGCACATGGAGTCCATCACCGGTGAACGCCCGGCCGACCCGTCGAACCCCTTCCTCGGGGGTTCGGCGCGCCAGAAGGCGATGAACGCCCTCTACCCCGTCGGCAGCAACTCGGTGAAGCTCTCCGCGCCGGGCGTCGTCCCCGGTGTCTTCGACGTGCCGGCAGCTCCGGCGAGCGCGTCGGCGGCCCCCGAAGCCAGCGCGTCCGTGGCACCCGAAGCGTCGGCGTCGGCCTCGGCCTCGGCCTCCGTGGCCGCGTCCGGGTCGACGTCCGCGGCTCCCTCCGCCTCGGCGTCTGCGTCGGCGCCTCCGAAGCACTGACCGAGCAAGCTTGCCCAGGGCGCCGCTCCCCTCGGATCGGCGCCCTCTTTGTTTTGTCCGGTTCGCCGGACGTCGCTCCGCTCCCTGTGTGACCATTCCAGCCAGGGGCGAAGGGGCGCTAGACTGCCGCCATGCGTTTTCCGATCTTCCTTGCCGGCAACATCCTGGTCCTGGTCCTGGCGGGTTGCAGCGCCGCCAAGGAGGACGCGGCACCGGTGCTCCGCGGCGACGCGGGGGTCGACGGCGGGTTGCCGCTCGACGCGGGAGACCCCGGCCCGGACGGAGGCATCGGTCTCGACGCGCTCCCCGACGGCGGTGGGGTGACGGTGCCCGAGTGTCCCGAAGAGCTGAAGCAGATCTACGTCATCAGCAACACCAACGACTTCTACCGCTTCGATCCCGCGAAGCTCACGATGACCAGCATCGGCAAGGTCAAGTGCCCGTCGTCGGCGTCGCCGTTCTCGATGGCCGTCGACCGCAAGGGCACCGGCTGGGTGCTGTTCAACGACGGGCACCTGTTCCACGTGAGCACCAAGGACGCGAGCTGCAAGGCGACCTCCTTCGTCCCCGATCAGGCGGGCTTCCACACCTTCGGCATGGCGTTCGCCTCCGATGGCGTCGGCAGCACGAGCGAGACGCTCTACGTGGCCAACTACGACGGCTCGGGCATCGCGAAGATCGACAGCACCTCGCTCAAGCTCTCCTCCATCGGCAGCTACGGCGACCCGAGCGCGACCGCCGCGGAGCTCTCGGGCACGGGGGAGGCGCGCCTCTTCGCGTTCTTCAACGACACCCCGACCCGCGTGGCCGAGGTCAACCGCGCCACCGGCAAGCTCCTCGCCTCGAAGAACGTGCCCGGGGTCACGGTGGGGTCGGGCTGGGCCTTCGCCCACTGGGGCGGCGATTTCTGGCTCTTCACGGCGCCGTTCCTGGGCTCGCAGGTCACCCAGTACGACTTCACCAAGGGCACCGCCAAGACCGTGCTCTCGGGCCTCACGTACACCATCGTCGGCGCCGGGGTCTCCACCTGCGCGCCCACGGCGCCGCCGCCCAAGTAGCCCTCGACGCCCCGCCACCCTAGCCTCCGACCATGCAAGCGGTCGCTCGACGACGCACCCTGCTGCTCGCCGGACGCAAGCCCTTGCTCGCGTCGGTGGGCGACTGGCTCATCGGCCTGCGCTGGTTCGCGGTGTTCGGCATGCTGGGCACGACGGTCGTCGCGCGCCGGGTGCTCCCTCAACTCTCGCTCACACCGGTGCTGTTCGTCTTGCTCGGCATCGGCTCGCTCAACCTGCTGTGGATCCTCCTCGTGCGGCGGCGGCGACCGATGCTCGCCCCCCAGATCGCGGCCGACGTCGTCACGCTGGGGATCGCCCTGTTCTACACCGGGGGCGTCGACAATCCGTTCGCGGTGTTCCTCA
The DNA here is from genome assembly GCA_016794445.1 of Myxococcales bacterium. Classification (GTDB taxonomy): domain Bacteria; phylum Myxococcota_A; class Polyangia; order Polyangiales; family JADJMO01; genus JADJMO01. The sequence goes on along the minus strand of JAEUKC010000034.1, from coordinate 4,413 downwards.
CGTTCCAGGTGGCCATGGCCGCCATGCTCTGTGGTCGGACCGCGGGGCTCGGCATCGCCTTGCTCGCGGCCGCGGTCGCGATCGCGCTCTCCTTCGCGCCCCCCTTGCCGTGGTGGAGCGCGGTGGTCCCGGTCGCGCAGCTGCAGCGGGTGGGGCACCTCTGCGCCCTCATCGGGGTCGCCGCGTTCGTCGGGCTCTCGGCGTTCGTCTGGCGCCAGCGCCTCGAGGGGCTGCGCACGGAGAGCGACCGCAACCAGCGCTTTGCCCTGCTCGGGCGCCTCATGGGTGGCATGGCCCACGAGCTCAACACGCCGCTCGCCACCATCGTCGTGGCGAGCGACGAGCTCGTGGCTGCCGGTCGTGAGGCCGGCTCCGCGGAGATCGAGGAGCTCTCCCGCACCATTTCCCAGGAGGCCAAGCGCGCGAGCAACATCATCTCTCTCTTGCGAGGGCAGCTGCGCGACGTCACGCGCGACGAGATCGTCGACGTGAGTCGGGTGCTCGAGGAGACCGTGCCGCGCGAGCTCGCGGTGTGCGGCTTCGACGGCGAGGTCTCGCTCGACGTGCCCACGGGCCTCTACGCGGTGACCATCCCGACCGGGCTGCGCCAGATCCTGGCGAACGTCCTCAAGAACGCCGCCGAGGCGACCCTGGGCGTCGAGGCTCCCCGCATCCGCGTCGAGGCCGAGGTGCTCTCGCGGCGGGTCGTCATCCGCGTCCGTGACAACGGTCTCGGGATCCGCCCCGACGAGCTGCACCACATCGGTGAGCCCTTCATGACCACCAAGGAGTCGACCGGGGGCACGGGGCTCGGCCTCTACGTGTCCTCGCTCCTCGCCGAGCAGATGCAGGCCGTGCTGCAGATCGCCGCCGAGGAGGAGGGCACCTCGGTCACGCTCAGCTTGCGGGCCGCCGACGCCGAGGGCAACGTCGCGGCGAGCGAGAGGATGACCGATGCGTAGCCTCGAGACGGTGCTGCTGGTCGACGACGACCACGCCTTCCGCACGACGATGCAGGCGGCCCTGCGGCGGCGTGGGCTGCGCGCGCGTACGGCGGCCACGGTGCAAGAGGGGCTCCATCAGCTCGAGGACGAGGGGGTCGATCTCATCGTGCTCGACCATCGCCTGCCGCAGGCCGATGGGCTGAGCGGCCTCGAGCGCTACCGCGCGCTGTGCCCCGAGGCGGTCATCGTGATGCTCACCGGGCACGGCGACATCCCGCTCGCGGTCGCGGCCGTGCGCCGGGGCGCCGATCTGTTCCTGCAGAAGCCCGTCGAGCTCGATCGGCTGCTCGGCGAGGCCAAGGCGGTCCTGGCCGAACCGCGCACCGCCCCTCACTTGCCGGGCCCGAGCCCCTCGCTCAACCTCGAGGAGCTCGAGCGCGACACGATCTCGCGCGCGATGCGGCAAGCCGGAGGCGTGGTCACGGAGGCGGCCCGCCTGCTCGGCATCGATCGACGCACGCTGCAGCGCAAGCTTCGCAAGATGGACTGACGGAGGAACAGCATGAGCGATCGAGACGAGAACAGCGCGCCCGTCGAGCGAGTTCGGAGCCACATCGAGCGGGTCAACGTCGCAGCCGCCGCGGAGGCCGATCTGTACGGCGCGCACAGGGTCGTCCTCTCCGAGCTCCTCGCCGCGCGAGGCGGCGAAGCGCGGCGACTTTGCCTGCTTGGCGCCGGCAACTGCAACGACGTCGATCTCGGGACCCTCGCGAGCGCGTTCTCCGAGATCCACCTCGTGGACATCGACCACAAGGCCCTCGCCGCGGCGGTGGACCGTCAGGTCGAGGAGGTGCGGGCGCGCCTCCGCGTCCACACGCTGGACCTCTCCGGCCTGTTCGCCCACGAGGCGGCCATCCGCTCGGCCGACGAGGCGTTCTTCGACCCCGAACACGGCGGTCTGTTCGAGCTCGTCGCGCCGGCGGTCGAGGCCCTGGTCAGCGCGTTGCCTGGCCCCTTCGACGTGTGCGCTTCGACCTGCCTGTGGTCCCAGCTCTCCGCCGGCGCGACCAGCCTGTTCCCCCCGCCCTTCGCCCACCTGCCGCGGGTGCGCGAGGCGATGTTGAGCATCCACCTGCAGACCCTGGTCGCGCTCGCCCCCGTGGGCGAGGCGCTCTTCGTCACCGACGTCAGCTCGACCACGCTGGTCCCGAGCCTCGAGGACACGTTCGCGATGGTTCCACCCGACACGCTGCTCGAGGAGCTGTTCGCCAAGTCGTTCATCTACGTCAGCGCCGATCCCAAGCTGTTCGCGGCCGCCCTCGCGCGCTCGCCCACCGTCGAGGAGATGGACGATGCCGAAGACCCCTGGCTGTGGCACACCAAGGCCCGCGTGTACCTCGTGAAGCCGACGCGGTACCGGCGGCGGGTCCCCGGCACCGGCTGACGACCGCTAGAAGTGATACTTGACCGAGTAGTTCTCGCAGCTCGTGGCGCCGGGCTTGTCGACCCGCATGAACACGTCGGCGGTGTCGGAGGTGCCGACGTCGGTGCAGGTGTAGTCGACCTGCACCGTGCCGCCGCTGTCGCCGTCGGTGCAGCAGCCGTCGATCCCGGTGGAGCCCCAGGTCTGCGGCAGCCCCTTCGGGCAGCTGTTGATCTTGGTGAGGAACGACGTGCAGCGGACGAAGATGCACACGCGCACCTTGTCGGTCGTGGAGGCCGTGGGGTCGACGGTGCAGCCGAACGAGTCGGTGCCACGGTAGCGGAACACGTCGTGGTCGGCGCCCCCCGCCACGACGCCGGCGAAGTTGCTCCCGCTGCCGTCGCAGTCGTCGATGTCCTTGAGCTTGATCGCGTTGGTGTCGAGCTCGTTGGGCTCCTTGTCGACCTCGGGGCAGGCGAGCGGCCCCGTGTCGACCCCCAGGTCGGCGCCGCTGTCGACGGGCGAGCCCGTGTCGAGCGAGCCCGTGTCGAGCGAACCACTGTCGAGCGAACCACTGTCGAGCGAACCCGTGTCCTCCACCGTGTCGGTGTCCACCACGCCGTCGACCCTGGCGTCCGTGCGCGCGTCGGGTGACGAGGTCTCGGTGCCCCCTTCGGCACAGCCGAGGGCCAGCACGGCGTAGAGCAGGAGGAATGGCCGCACGGACCCCAGCGTATCGACCGAGCACCGAACGGCAAGCACGAACCCGGAGCGGACGACCGGACGGGGACGGTCGGAGAGCGACCAAGCAACTCGGCGTCAGAACAGCTTCCCCTGACGCGGACCGATCGGGGCGGTGCGCGGCGCGATGCACGCTGGGTCGTCGTTGCGCACGTTGCCGACGCGGTCGTCGACGTCGTGCGCGATCAGGACGTCGTCGTTCGCGGGCCCGAGGCGCACGTCGGCCCCACCGAGCCAGGCGTCGATCTCCGAGGCCGCGAGGATCGCGGGCATGCGGTCGTGGACGAGCGCGACCAGGGGATTCGCGCTGACGGTGAGCACGGCGAACCCGAGCGCCACGTCGTGGATCCCCGCGAACGTGAGCAGCGGCGCGGTCTTGCCGTGGAACCAGCGCGGCACGCGGGTGCTCGGGTCCCACTCGTAGAAGCCGTCGACGGGCACGACGCAGCGGCGCGCGGTGCGGAAGGTGGCGAGCTTCCCAGCCGTCTCGGCGCGGGCATTGATGGTGCGGCGTGGCCCCATCCCCCAGCGGCCCCGAACCAGCGTCCTCGCGGTGCCACCGACCAGGAGGAAGTGCGGATCGGTCGGGGCGATGTTGAAGCGTGGACGGTAGTCGCTCCGCAGCTCGTCGCTCCCGGTCACGCCCAGGAAGCCGGCAAAATCCCCGAAATCCGGGAGCGTGAGGGTCATGCGGCCGCACATCGCAGAGAGGCCTACATCGGTGTTCGCTGGCTCGCCAGATCGGCTGGCGACCTGAGACGTAGAGGAGGACATGAGCGCCAAGCGCAAGCCCACCCCCGTGCCCCTCGCCTGCCCGGTGTCTGCGCGACCGCAGCGTCCGCTGACGGCGAGCCTCGTGCGGGGTGGACTGCCGACGGTGGCCGCGCTGCTCGCGGCGTGCACCGCGCTCGCGTGCTCGGAGGCGCGTGAGGTGCCGGGTGCTCACGCCGATCCCGAGGAGTCGCACGTCGGGCTCGCGAGCAAGGCCAAGAAGCCCCCGCCTTCGCCGAGCGATCCGCTGCCGGGCTTCGGTGGGCTGGAGACGGATCCGCCGGTCGTGGAGCCCGCGAAACACCCGCCGACCGTGAAGGGCGAGCCCGCCGCGGTCAAGCCGGTGCCACCCGTCCCGAGCACGATCAGTCCGGCGGTGCCGGGAGGCCTCAAGGCGACCCTACCGCCGCCCGCGCCGGTGCACCCGAAGCCGATCGCGCCGCCGAAGAAGTCACCGAAGCTCGGTGGCGACGTCGCCGCCGTCGACCCCTCGATCTGAGGCGTCACTTCCGGACGAACGTGCCGTCGCCGGTC
>JAEUKC010000450.1:0-23189 GCA_016794445.1 Myxococcales bacterium | reverse complement strand
CCCGAGCGAGCGGACAAAAGCCCGGGTTCGCGTGACGTTCGATCGGCCAGCGAACGAGCGCTCGCGAACGAAGGGCCCAGAAACACCAAGGGCCCCGAGTCGCCTCGGAGCCCCTGGATTACTTCACTGTGCGAAGGGGGGGACTTGAACCCCCACGGGTCGCCCCGCTAGCACCTCAAGCTAGTGCGTCTGCCATTCCGCCACCTTCGCGCTGAATGGAGCGCGCACACTAGACGAGAAAGCGGAGGTGTCAAGGAGTTCGATCGCGAACCGGAGCGGAGACCGGACAGGGACGGTCCGGGAGCGACCAGACAAACAGATCGACCCCCAGGAACAGTCGCGCGCGTGCGTCAACGGAGGCCCGGACAAGGGCGGACTTGAACGCCGACCGAAGCTCGATACCGTGCGCCTCCATGGATGCTCGCCTCGCCGTCGTGCGCGATGGGATCTCGCTGCCCGAGGATCAGGCCAAGGCGCTGTGGCGCGCGTTCAGCGAGCACATGGAGCAGAACCCGCACGACGTCGACGGGTTCGCGCGGTCGCACGGTTTCGCCCGTGTACGCACCGAGCACCGGCGGGGTCGGGCGGTCCTCCTCGTGTCGAGCCGGGCGGCCTCGCTGCCCCCGCCGCCCGCGTCGCGCCCGTCGCGCGCCACGACCGCCGACGCGAAGAAGAAGGCGGCCCCCAAGAAGGCGGGTCAGAAGCGTGCCCCCGCGCCGGCCGTCACCGTCATCAAGCGTCGCGGCTAGTCAGCCCCCGTCGGCCACTGCGTCGGCCACTGCGTCGGCCGCTGCGTCGACGCCGGCGTCCGAGTCGACGGCGCAGCCCTTCGCGGTGTCGGCGAGCGACAGCGCCTTCTTGCAGGGGTCGCTGGCCGCGTCGCACGCCGTGAAGCCCGTGGGCGGCGCGGCGGTGGACTTCGAATCGGCGGGCACCCAGGCGAGCGCGCCGTTGCAGAAGCACTTGGTCGGCGCGCCGAACGTGGAGCGGCAGCCCTTGCTCTCCATCGCCGTCGCGCAGCCCTTGGCCGTGTCGATGACGACGTCGCGGGCGACGATGCAGCTCGTGTTGGGGCACTCCTTGATGACGTCGAACTTGTCGATCAGGCGCTTGATCGGCTCGCAGGGCCCGAGATCCGAGTAGGGGCTCTTGTTCCAGCTCGCGCGGTAGCGACCGTCGGGGACGCAGTCCTCCTTGTTGTAGGCGAGGATGCCGTCGGGGCGCTCGTAGCAGACCTCGCCTGGATCGCAGACCGGCGCGCCGTCCTTGCCGTCGCGGAAGTTGCCGATCTCGGTCGGGGTCAGGAAGCAGCGCTTGATCGGGTCGTAGAGACGGAGGACGAGGACGCGCCCGCCGCCACCTTCGAGCTCCGGCGCCTCATAGGGGGCGGTGTCCCCCTCGAGTGTGGTGTCTTCGCCCGCGTCGTCCGCATTGGGCGCGGGATCGGAGGAGCAGCCCGAGAACGAGGCCGAGCCGAACAAGCCGAGGGGAAGGGTGAGGAGGGCGAAGAAAGGGACCGCGCGGCGCATCCTCCCACCTATGCCACGAGCTGGCGTTCTGCGAAACAGGCTGGCGCGGCCGGACCGACGGGGCTAAGCGCCGCCATGCCCAGCGTCCCGGTCGTCCACCTCCGTCCCGGGCACGTGCAGCCCGTGTGGGCGGGTCATCCGTGGGTCTATGCCCAGGCCATCGCCCGCGTGGAGGGCGCGACGCCGGCGCCCGGGGACGAGGTCCGCGTCGTCGATCCGCACGGCCACCTGCTCGGCCGCGGGTTCTGGTCCGCGCGCTCGGCCATCCCCGTCCGGCTCGTGGTGCCCGACGAGGAGGCCGACCTCGACGCACCGGCCTGGCTCGAGCAGCGCCTGCGGGCCGCGATCGCGCGGCGCCGCGCGGTGGGGCTGCCCGACGGGGCGACCGACGGGTTCCGCCTCGTGCACGCCGAGGGCGACGGCGTCTCGGGGCTCGTCGTCGATCGGTTCGGTGGAGAACCGGACGGCACCGGCGGGACGATCTCGGTGCAGGTGGGCACGGCCGGCCTGCGCCGCCGGGCGAAGCTCGTGCTCGAGGCGCTCGACGCGGTCGTCCGGCCGACGGCGATCCTCGACCGCACCGCCGCGACCGCCGCGAAGGCCGAGGGCTTCGACCTCGCGGGCTCACCTTTCACGCGCGGCACCGTCGACGAGCTGCGCTTCCGCGAGCGCGGCCTCTCGTACGTGATCCCCACCGATCTGGGGCAGAAGACGGGCTACTACTTCGACCAGCGTGGCCTGCGTGACCGCGTGGAGCTCCTCGCGCGCGGCCGCCGGGTGCTCGACGCCTACTGCTACGTCGGCAGCCTCGGCCTCGCCGCGGCGCGCGGGGGCGCGACCAGCGTGCTCGGCCTCGACGACAGCCTCCGCGCGGTAGAGGTGGGTTCGCACCTCGCGAAGGCGAACGGTCTCGCGGTGCAGTTCGAGCGCGGCGACGTGCGCAAGCGGATCCCCGAGCTCGCCGCCAAGGGAGAGAAGTACGATCTCGTCGTCCTCGATCCGCCCAAGCTCGCGCCGACCCGCGGCGACCGCGACGCGGCCGCCAAATACACGCAGCGCCTGATCGAGTCGGCGTGCGACGTTCTCGCGCCGAACGCGCTCCTCGTCCTCTGCTCCTGCTCGCAGGCGCTGCGCATGGGCGACCTCGTGCGCTCGCTCGCCATCGGCACGCGCCGGCGGGAGCGTCTCGCGACGGTGCTCGAGCGCCTGGGGCAGGGGCCCGATCACCCGGTGCCCGCGGCGTTCGACGAGGGGGTCTACCTGTCGACGGTGATCGCCGAGGTCGCGTGAGGCCCCTCGCCGCGCTGGACCGGGAGCGCGCGGCGCGGGTCGAGGTCGTCCTGTTCGATCTCGACGACACGCTGCTCACGCATGGCGTCCTCACGCGCGAGGCGTACGGCGCGCTCTGGGACCTGTCCGAGGCGGGTCTGTCCCTGGTCGCGGTGACCGGGCGGCCGGCGGGGTGGGCCGACGTGCTCGCGCGGCAGTGGCCGGTCGCCGGCGTGATCGCGGAGAACGGCGCCATCGCGGTCGGCAAGCGGGCCCCGATCCTCGGCCCCACGCCCGAGCGCCCCTTCGAGGTCGTCGAGCGCGTGCGGGCCGCTCGGTTCCCCCACGTGCGGTACGCCGACGACAACGCGGCGCGACGCACCGACGTGACCCTCGACGTCGGGGAGCACGCCCACCTCGATCTCCCCACCATCGAGGCCCTCCGCGGCGCGCTCGTCGCCGAGGGGCTGCGGGTCACGGTCTCGAGCGTGCACCTCCACGGGACGCGCTCGGGCGACGACAAGGCGAGCGGCGCCCTCCACTTCCTGCGCGGCCTCGGGATCGACGCCGGCGCCGCGCGGGCCCGGGCGGTGTTCGTGGGCGACAGCGGCAACGACGCGGCCTGTTTTGCGGCGTTTCCGCTCTCGGTGGGCGTCGACAACGTCCGCGCGTGGGTGCCCCGGCTGTCGGTGCCGCCCGCGTTCGTGACCGACGGGGCCCGCGGCGCCGGGTTCGTGGAGCTGGCCGAGACCCTCCTTCGCGCCCGCCCTCGCCGGGCGGCTGGGCCTTGACGGACGCTGGGCTTCGACTACGACTTGCCCCCCCCGCGCGCGTGAGTGCGTACCGCCTCCTCCCGAGGATCGGCGGCGCAACCCGGCAACCTCGCCAGGTCGAGCGGACCAAGGAGTGCGACATGAACCAGAACCCCGGCCTCATCGGCAAGAAGCTCGGCTCGACCCAGCTGTTCCTCGGCGACCGCATGGTCAACTGCTCGGTCATCGAGGCGACCCCGCTCGTCGTCGTCGGTCACCGCACCAAGGCCAAGGACGGCTACACCGCCGTCATCCTGGGCCTCGGCAAGCGCAAGGCGAGCCGCACCACCAAGCCGCTCGCGGGCCAGTTCAAGAAGGCCAACGTCGAGCCGCCGCAGACGGTCAAGGAGCTCCGCGTCGACGAGTCGCAGCTCGGCCTCTACCCGGTCGGCGGCCAGGTGGATCTGAACGCGGTCTTCCAGGAGGGCCAGTTCGTCGACGTCCAGGGCAAGAGCCGCGGTCGTGGCTTCACCGGTGTCGTCCGTCGCTGGTCGTTCGCCGGCTTCGTGCAGACCCACGGTACCCACGAGTACCGCCGTCACGGCGGCTCGATCGGTACCAACATGACCCCCGGTCGCACGCTCCCCAACATCAAGATGCCCGGTCACTACGGCGACGAGACCGTCTCGGCGCTCAACCTCAAGATCGCCAAGATCGACGCCGAGGCCGGCCTCGTCCTCGTCGAGGGCGGCGTCCCCGGCTCGCGCAACTCGGTCGTCGTCGTCCGCGGCGCCGTCAAGAAGAAGAACGGCGGCAAGAAGGCCTGAGCCTTCCCGTTCGTTCCGCCGCATCGCCACGACTCGGAGGCAGCGCTCGCAAGGCGCTGCCTTCGTCCGTTTTGCTTGGTCGCTCCCGGACCGTCCCTGTCCGGTCCTCCGCTCCGGTTCTTGTTTGGTCGCTCCCGGACCGTCCCTGTCCGGTCCTCCGCTCCGGTTCCACCCCTCCTTGACCGCCCGCCGCGGCCCGGGCGACTGTCCGCCCATGGAGCCGCTCCCGCGCTACGAGCCCAACGCGGCGCTGCGCTGGCTGTATCGCCGGTTCTTCGACGCCATCGAGGTCGACGAGCGCTGGGTAGATACCGTGCGCGCCGCCGCCGCGCGCGGCACCGTCGTGTACGCGCTGCGCAACCTGTCGCTGCTCGACTTCCTCGCGCTCGACCACCTGACCAAGCGCTATCACCTCCCGGAGGTCCGCTTCGCCAACGACCTCGGGCTCTGGATCCTCGAGCCGTTCGGCAAGGGGATGCAGCGCCTGTTCCGACCCCACACACGGCAGGACGACCGCGCCGATCTGCGCGCCGCCGTCGAGGCCGGGGCGAGCGCCGCGCTGTTCCTCAAGCGTCCGCCGCTCCTGGTCACCCGGCCCACCACGGGTCGCGGTCAGCTCGAGGGCGACGACTTCGTGCGCGAGCTCCTCGAGCTGCAGCGCGCGAGCGAGACGCCGATCATCCTCGTGCCCCAGCTGTTCCTCTGGACGCGCCGCCCCGACCGCCGCGAGCGCTCGCTCGTCGACGCGTTCATCGGCACCCGCGAGTGGCCGAGCAGCCTGCGCGCCGCCGGCCAGTTCCTCTCCAACTACGAGGACGCGCGTGTGCTCGCGGGGGAGCCGCTCGATCTGCGCGAGGTCGCCTCCGAGGAGCCGACCACGAGCGACGCGATGGTCCGGCGCACGATCTACGTGCTCCTCCGCCGCCTCGAGCGCGAGCGGCGCGTGGTCGTCGGCCCGGTGGTCAAGCCGGTCGACCGCCTCATCGACGAGGTGGTGCGCACGCCGCGCGTCCGCAAGGTGATCGAGGAGCTCGCCGGTGACGGGAGGGCCGAGCGCATCTTCTTCGAGGCCAAGGCGCGCGCCATGCTGCGCGAGGCCGCCGCCTCGATCGAGCCCGACGTCATCCGGGCCATCGCGACCGCCATGCGGCAGGTCTTCCACCGCATCTACGACGGGCTCGAGGTGGACGAGGAGGGCGTCAAGCGGCTCGCGGAGGCGGCCAAGACCGGCACGCTCGTGCTCCTGCCCTCGCACAAGTCCCACGTCGACTACCTGTTCGTGAGCTACGTGCTGTTCTCGGCCGGCATGCAGGTGCCGCTCATCGCGGCCGGCGACAACCTCTCGTTCTTCCCGCTCGGCTCGCTGTTCCGGCGCGCGGGCGCGTTCTTCATCCGCCGGAAATTCCAGGGCGATCGGCTCTACCAGGCCGTGCTCGACGCCTACGTGCACAAGGTCGTGCAGGAGGGGTTTCCCATCGAGTTCTTCCTCGAGGGCGGCCGCTCGCGCACCGGCAAGCTCCTGCCGCCGAAGCTCGGGCTGCTCGCCATGGTGGTCGACGCCGCCCTCGAGCGCGCGAGCTCCGAGGCCACCACGAGGCCGATCTACTTCGTGCCCATCTCGATCGGCTACGAGCGCGTGGTCGAGACCAAGAGCTACGTCGCGGAGCTCTCGGGCGGCGACAAGGAGAAGGAGAGCGTGGCCGGCCTCGTCAAGGCGCTCCGGGTCCTCGCCGAGCGCTACGGCCGCGTGAACATGCAGATCGGCGAGATCCTCACGCTCGACGCCGTGCGCGCGGATCTGGAGCAGGACCGGGCCGCGGCGGGGCGCTCTTCGTTCGTGCCGCGCAAGGCCCTCGTGGCGCGCCTCGGCCACCAGATCATGTACGAGATCGACCGCGCGACGGCGGTCACCGGCGGCGCGCTCGCCGCGCTCGGTCTCCTCTCGCAGCAGGGGCGCGGCGTGCGGCGCGAAGACGTCGAGCTCCGGTGCGATCTCTTGCTCGAGGACCTGCGGCGCAAGGGCGCGCGCATCCAGCGCGGGGTGCAGGGGGCGAAGGGCGAGTTCTCGCGCAAGGCGCTCGACGAGTCGCTCGCCCTCTTCGCCTCCGCGGGGTGGATCGAGATCGACGCGGGCGAGGGCGACGACGCGGTGTACGTGGTGCCCGACGAGCGCCGGCTGTCGCTCGACATCTCCAAGAACTCGGTCGGCCACTTCTTCGTGCCGTACGGGCTCATCGTGGTGGCGGTGGGCGAGGGCGGGGTCGTGCCGATGAAGACGGTGCGCGACCGGGTGCAGCACCTCTCGCGGCTCTTCAAGTACGAGTTCATCTTCCGGGCCGACGCCACCTTCGAGACCATCTTCGAGGAGACCCTCGCCGAGCTCGTCGAGCAGGGGGTGGTGAAGGTGGAGGCCGAGGGGCTCCTGGTCGCGGAGCCGCGTCGCGCCGCGCTGTACGCAGCCACGGTGGCGGCGCCCATCGAGGGCTACCGGGTGGCTGCGCGCACCCTCCGCAACCTGCGCAAGGGCGCTGTGCTACCGAAGGACTTCGTGAAGAAGGCGCTGGCGCTCGGCAAGCGGATGTTCCTGTCGGGGGAGATCGCCCGGCGGGAGGCGATCCAGCGCCCGTTCCTCGAGAACGCCATCCTCGCCTTCGCGGACCTCGGGATCGTCGAGCGGCGTGAGCAGAAGTTGGTGCTCGCCCAGACCTTTGGCACCATCGAGGCCGTGAAGGCGGTCGAGCGGCGCATCGCGGGGTTCTCCCCCCGCAACCCGGGGGCCGGCGCAGAAGAGCCGGAGGTCGGGCCGTGAGGCGGGTTCTCTTCGGGGGCCTCGCCCTCTCCGCGGTCGTCGCCGCCGGATGCTCGATCCCTTCGGCCGTGGCGCCGCAGATCCGCGGCTCGGTCGGGCTCCCGCACAGCGGCTTCCTCACCGACAGCAAGGAGCTCCCCCAGAAGGGCAAGGGCTACGAGTGGCGCCGTACCCAGGATCACCACTACGGCCTGCCGCGCCTGGTCGGGATGCTCGAGGAGGCGTCGGCCAAGGTCGTGGTCGCGCGCCCGAACTCCCAGCCCGTGATCATGGGCGAGCTCTCGGCCAAAGGCGGTGGTGCCCTGATGCCCACCCACCGCTCGCACCGCACCGGGCGCGACGTCGACGTCCTCTTCTACGTCACCTCGCTCGAGGGCGCGCCGATCCCCAACCCCGACTTCGTGAAGATCGGCCCCGACGGCCTCGGCGTTTCCTCGGCCGGTCGCTTCGTGCGCTTCGACACCGCGCGCCAGTGGCTCTTCATCAAGAGCCTGGTCGAGACCAAGCAGGCCCACGTGCAGTGGATCTTCATCTCGCGGGTGCTCGAGGCGCTCCTCGTCGAGCACGCCATGGCCCTCGGTGAGCCGTCCGCGCTCGTGCAGAAGGCGCAGACCGTGATGCAGCAGCCGGGGGACTCGCTGCCGCACGACGACCACATCCACGTGCGCATCGCCTGCGAGGCCGAGGAGTACGCGCGCGGGTGCGACGGTGGCGGCCCGCAGTGGGGCTGGCTGCCGAAGCCCGCGCCGCGCGTGGCGGTGCCCCCGAGCGAGCTCGTGGCCATGCTCGTCGGGCCGTGACCGTCCGCGTCGAAGAGGGCGACAACCTCGCGCTGTGCGCGCGTTTCCTCGAAGAGGGGGTGCGCTGTCAGCTCGTCTACGTCGATCCGCCGTTCGGGGTCGGCGTCGTGCACGGCGCGCGCACGCGGCGCGGCGAGGCGCGGGCCGACGTGAGCACGGCGGCGTACGACGACGAGTTCACCGGCATCGACGCGTTCCTCGCGGCCCTGCGCCCGCGCGTCGCGCTGTTCCGCGAGCTCCTCGATCCGCGCGGCACGCTCTACCTGCACCTCGACCACCGCGCGGTGCACGACGCGAAGGTGCTCTGCGACGGCGTCTTCGGGCGCGGCGCGTTCCGGGGCGAGATCGTCTGGGTGCCCGGCAACGGCGCGCGCAGTCGGCTCACGTGGGGCGCCACCCACCAGACCATCCTCGTCTACACCCGCGACGCGCGCCCCGCGTCGTCGGCCGAGTTCGTCTTCCACGGCGACACCCTGCGCGAGCCGTTCGCCGAGGGCAGCGCGGCCACCCACTTCCGCCACGTCGACCCGGACGGTCGCCGCTTCCGGGTGCGCACGGTGCGCGGCAAGGACTACCGCTACTACCTCGACGAGGGGCGCCGCCTCGGCACGGTGTGGACCGACGTCCCCGCGATGGCCGCCAACACCCCGCTCACCCGCGAGACCACCGGCTACCCACACCAGAAGCCGGAGAAGCTCCTCGAGCGGATCGTGCGCGCGTCGAGCGACGAGGGCGCGTGGGTCGGCGATTTCTTCTGCGGCAGCGGCACCACGCTCGCGGTCGCCGCGCGCCTCGGGAGGCACGCGATCGGCTGCGACCGGAGCCCGCTCGCCATCGAGACGACGCGCCGCAGGCTCGCGGGCGCTACCGCCCATGAGGGCCCCCCGGGCTGAAGCCCGGGGCACCGACTGCCGCGGAAGCCCGCCAGGCGGGCTCGCGAAGTGCAGGCCGTGTCTGGCAGCAGCGAGGCTGGAAATGCGGCCCTCCGTGCGTCGAGCTGGAGCCCGCCGGAGGTGGGCTTGCCCCCGCCGTCGGTGCCCCGGGCTTCAGCCCGGGGGGCTTCATTCAGCCGGGGGGATTGATAGCCGGGGAATGGATCGACAGGCTCGCCGCGCTCGACCTAGCCTCTCAGGAGCTCCGCCGGCGGCGACGACCCAGCGCCGCGGTGAGGGCGAGGGCGGCCATCGTCAGGCCGGAGAACGTGGCGCCGGTGCCGACCGTGGTGCAGCCGCAGCCGCCCTGCTCGGGGGCCGCCGCGCCGAGGCCCGGGTCGGTGTCGCCCGTGCTCGCGTCGCCGAGGCCGCTGTCCACGCCGGAGTCGTCGCAGCCGAGGCAGACCTCGCCGCCGATCTCGACGTCCTCGACGCACGTGCCCTTCACGCACTTCTTGCCGCTCTCGCAGACGACGCCGACGCACTCGGGGTCCATGCAGGTGCCGTCGAAGCACACGCCGTCGGTGCAGGTGACGCTGCTGCAGGGGTCGCTGCACTTGCCGTCGACGCACTTGCGACCGATGGGGCAGACCACGCCGTCGCACGCGCCCTTGCAGACGCCGATGCCAGAGGGGTCGGTCTCGCAGTGCTGACCGGCGGGGCAGGTGACGGTGTCACAGCCCTTGGGCACGCACTTGCCGTCGCTCGAGCCACCCTTGGCGCACACCGGCGCCGGATCCTTGCAGGGGCTCACCGCGAGGCAGCTGCACTTGGGCACGCACTCGCCGTTGGTGCAGAACTGCCCCGTGGGGCACTTGATGGTGGTGCACGGATCGACGCACTCGCCGCTCACGCACTTCTGGCCGATGGGGCACTTGGCGTCGGCGCACGGGTCGACGCACTTGCCCTTGATGCAGTACTCGCCGACCTCGCAGAACTTCGAGCCGTCGCACGGCGCGGGCATGCAGAGCGGCGGGATGGTGGCGCCGCCGTCGACCGTCTCCGTCTTCTTGTCGCAGGTGGTGCCGGCCTCGCACTTGAACTCGCCGGTGATGCAGGCCTTGCGACACCCGTTCTCGCGGCAGTACTTGCCGTCGGGGCAGACGCCGAGCTTGCCGTCGCAGTTGAGATCCTTGGTGGAGCCGCAGCCCTCGGCCGCGAAGGGGTGGATCTTGGCGGCGTCCGGGTCTTTGGCCGGGTCGTCGACGCAGTCGCAGAGGGTCTTGTCCGCGGCGCACGCGCAGTCGGCGTAGCCGTCCTTGTCGCGGTCGGGGCAGATGCCCTCGCCGCCCTCGGTGAGGCCGGCGACCGCGTCGAGCTCGTTGTCGCCGTCGATGAACTTGCACTCGGCCGCGGGGTTGCCGCTGTTGCCGGCGCCGACCGAGACGTAGCGGAAATTGATCCCGCACGGCAGGCCATACACGAACACCACGCCGTCCGCGATCATCGCCGCGTCCCAGCCCTCCTTGTAGCCGCGCAGGACGACCGCCTCGTTCCACTTGGTCGGGTCGACCTTGCCGGCGATGACGTCCTTGTACAGGACGTAGTCGGTGGCGTCGGGGTTGTCGGTGAGCCAGACGTTGTACTCGATCGACTCGAACGGGTTCGGGCCGTGGTCGATGGTCGGGAACACGACGACCTGGTTCGACGGGCCGCCGAGGTCGAAGATCAGGCCGTTCTTCGGGTGACCGGGGAAGGCTGGGTCGCCGCCGGGGGGCGAGGAGTCGGCCGCGGACTGCGCCCACTTGAAGTCGAGCTTCTCGAGGTACTTCGCCGTGTCGGCGAACGAGCCCGAGACCGTGTCGCAGGTGTACGCGTCGGCCACCGTGGCGGGCGCCGTGCTCGTGCCGTGACACCCACCGGTGCCGCCGCGCCGGAACAGCTTCGCCGTGACGAGCTCGTAGCCCGTGCGCCCCTTGCTGTCCTTGAACGCGCCGTCGAGCAGCTTGGACCCGAGCGCCGTGCAGCACTTCATGGCCGTCGGGTCGGGGTCGCAGGCGAGGAGGGCGTTGGCGCGCGACGAAGGAAGGGTGACGGCGGCAGCCGCGGCGAGGCCGAGCAGCGCGCCGAACCAGGGGGCTCGACTCATGTCTCCGACGATATCACGCGGGTGGGTCGAGGACCCACGGCACGCCGTCTGCGACGGAAGCCTCGGACGTGGCGGCGCGCGCCTGGGTGGAGACGCGGTAGGCCGCGTTGCGGGCGCGCATCATGCCACCGAGGGGGCGGTGCTCCACGAGCGCGTGCCAGGGGTCGAACGACATCGCCTCGATGGCGGCCTCGAGCTTCGCGCCGGCCGCGGTGGCCACGTCTTGCCGCGGGATTTCCAGGCGCGCGAGGGGCACGAACGGGCCCTGCCACTCGACCGTCGGGTCCTCGATGGGGGTCGTCGCGGCGTCCGTGAAGAGCTGCGCGGAGAGCTCCCACGCGAGGGGCGCCTTGGCGATCCGGCGCGCGAGGTCTTCTCTGTAACGGGAAGGTGACGGGTCGACGGGGCCGGCCTCGGTCGTCGTGGGCGCGAGGCGGAGCTTGGCGGCGAACGGCCCGAATCGCAGCGGGAGCGCGGTGTGGTAGGTGGCCGTCGCGAGGCTCGGGACGATCTCGCTCATGCCCTTGCGCAGGGCGCCGAGCACCTGGAACGTGCGCGAGAAGCCGAGGCCGCCGATCAGCTTGAACAGCGCCGTCGCGGGGCTCGCGGCGGCGGTCACCAGCGTGACGAACTCCTGTGCGTCGCGGAACGGCACGGCCGACGCGAGGATCATCAGGAAATCCTGGGTCTCGGCGTCTTCGAGGCCGGGGATGAGCTTCGGGCCGGGGACGCCGAAGATCTTGAGCGCGATGCCGCGCACGTCGGGCTTCGCGTCGGACTGCCGCGCGGTGCCGCCGTTCGAGAAGCGCACGAGCGCGCGGTGCGTGCCCGCCGTCGCGAACAGACCGACGCGCAGCTCCTCGGGCACGTCGTCGCGCACCACGAACCGCGCCTCGACGCCGACGTGCGGCTTGAGGTGCAGGATGCGGCGCGCCGAACCCCGATCGCGCGCCTCGGCCATCGCGCGCAGCCGCTGGGCGAGGGCCTCGTGGAGGGCCTCTTCGCCCGGGGGGATCTCCTCACGCCACGCCGTCCGCGGGTCACTCATCGGGTTCCGACCTCTCGTTGTACGTGATCGAACAGGGCTCGCTCCCCCGCGGTGACGGGCGGCGAGCGGTCGACGTCGAGGGCGCCGACCGACACCGCGCGGGCGCCGGTCGGGTGCACGCGCAGGTGCGCGGCGAGGGGCCGGAGGAAGCGGCCCTCGGCGCCCTCGACGAGGGCCATGAGGTCCGGGCCCACCGCGCGGCGCGGGCAGGGGCGGACGCGCAGGATGCGCCCGTCGGGCAGCTCCGCGTCGAGCCCGGCGAGGGCGTGATCGACGGGGTCGGTGAACGGATCGACGGCGCCGGGGCAGCCCGCGTCGACGTACGCGCCGACCGTCCCATCGAGGGCATCGAGGCGCAGCGAGGCGCCGATCGAGCGCGCGGCGGCCTCGACCTCGGCGAGGGTCGCGGTGGCGGGGGCGTGCACGAGGAGGCTCTCGGCGTCGGCCGTGGCAGCAAGTGGCAGCGACGCGCGCGGCGCGCCGGGGTGGGGCGGCAGGTCGGGGACGAGGTTGCCCGGGTTGCAGATGTGGTGCGGGTCGAAGGCGCGCTGCAGCATGCGCACGAGGTCGACGCCGACGCCGAGCTCCGCGCCGAGCCGGGGGGCCTTGCTGCGGCCGACGCCGTGGTGGTGGGAGAGCGTGCCGCCCGCGGCGATGGCGGCGCCGAGCGCCTCGCTCCAGGCCTGGTCGTAGCGCTCCCCGGCGCCTTCGCCCGCGGCGCCCGCGAAGGTGAAGTAGATGGAGCACCCGTCGGGGTAGGCGTGCGAGAGGTGCGCCATCACGAACACGCGGCGCCCGAGCGTCTCGCGCACGGAGCGGTAGAGCTCGCCGAGGCGCGACCACGGCGCGGCGACCTCCATCGTGTCGATGAACAGGCCGGCGCGGATCGAGGGCGGCTGCCGGTAGGAGACGGCGTAGCGGTGCACGAGCCAGCGCTGCGCCGGGCCTTCGCCCAGGTCCTTGCCCTTGTTGCGGAGGAGCGCGCGCGCCGCGGCGACCCCGGCGTGCACCTCGTCGGAGGTGCCCTCGAAGACGAGCACGAGCATCGCGTCGAAGCGGTCGCCGGGCACGTGGCCCTCGAGGGAATCGATGAGGCCGTTGAGCGCGGCGGGCGACGAGAGCACGGAGCGGAGGGCGCGCGCGCTCGCCCCGGGTGTGGTGGGCCCCGCCTTGCTCGTGTGCTTCTTCACGCCGCCCATGCGCGCGATGGCCGCGTCGAACGGGTCGTAGAGGCGCGCCACCGCGGGGCGGAGGCCCGCCTGGAACAGCGTGCGGATCGCCTCCCAGCCCTCCTCGGTCGTGCGGAAGGCGTAGCTCGCGAAGCCCTGCGCCGCGGGGGCCGCGTGCAGGCGCAGCCGCGCGGACGTGATGACGCCGAGCGTGCCCTCGCTGCCGATCACCAGCGGCACGAGATCACCGCCGCGCCGCCGGCGGTGCAGGCGCGAGACCTCGCCGCGCCCGTCGACCAGCTCGAGGTCGACGACCATGTCCTCGATCTTGCCGTACTTGCCGCTGGCCTGACCGGCGCCGCGGGCCGCGACCCAGCCGCCGACGGTGCTGCACAGGATCGACGAGGGGAAGTGCCCGATCGTGAAGCCCTCGCGCTGCACGTCTTGCTCGAGCGTGATGCCCATCGCGCCCGCCTCGACGTCGAGCGTGGGGGACTCGCGGTCGAAGGCGCGCCAGCGCAACATGCGCTTGAGATCGAGGACCACGGTGCGGGCGTCCGGGAGGATGCCCCCGCACACGCCGCTGCCGGCGCCGTACGGCACGAGGGGCACGCCCTCCGCCGCGCAGAAGCGGACGACGCTGGAGACCTCCTCGGTGGTGGTCGGCCAGACGACGCACGCGGGGCGCTCGCCCGCGGGGCGCCCTTCGCGCAGCGCGAGGAGGTGCCGCGGCCAGAGGTCGCGCGCGTAGGCGACGCGGTCGGCCTCGTCCTCGGAGGTGCGGACGTGCGTCCGGTCGGCGATGGCGCGGGCGAGGTTCATCGGCCGGTCCTCTTGGCTTCGTCCCAGTAGCGATCCATCTGCTCGAGCGTGGGGTTGCCCGAGAAGCCGCCGTGCTCCTCGCGGACGCGCCGCTCGACGTGCGCGAAGCGGGTGGTGAACTTGTCGATGGTGCGGCGGAGGGCGCCCTCGGCGTCGACCCCCGCCGAGCCCTCGGCGGGCAGGTGGCGCGCGAGGTTGACCAGGGCGAACAGCGTGTCGCCGAGCTCCTCCTCGATGGCCCGCGGGTCCTTGCTCGCGATGGCCTCGTCGAGCTCGCGGAGCTCCTCGGTGACCTTGGCGCGGGGGCCCTCGGCGTCGGGCCAGTCGAAGCCCACGCGGCCCACCTTCTCGCCCACGCGCTGGGCGCGGGTGAGCGCGGAGAGCGAGCGCGGCACGCCGTCGAGGAGGCCGCGGTCGCCCTTCTCCACGGTCTTCTGCTTCTCCCAGTTGCGCAGCACCTCGGCCGCGTCGCCCACGGTGACGTCGCCGAACACGTGCGGGTGACGGCGCACGAGCTTGTCGACGATCCCGGTGACCACGTCGTCGGGGCCGAAATTCCCCTCGCGGCGGCCGATCTCGGCGAGGAACACCACCTGGAGCATCAGGTCGCCGAGCTCCTCGCGCAGGTGGGTCGGGTCCTTGGCCTCGATGGCGTCGACGACCTCGCAGGCCTCCTCGACGACGTAGCGCTTGATGCTGTCGGCGGTCTGCTCGCGATCCCAGGGGCAGCCGTCCCTGGCGAGCAGGCGGCGCATGACCGCGACGAGGCGGGGCAGGCTCTCCCCGATCTGGCGATCGAGCGGGAGGCGCGGGGTCTCCGCGGTCGGATCGGGCAGGGCGACGTCGGCCGCCAGCGCGGTGGTCATGTCCTCGGGCACCGACGAGGAGAACCACGGCGGCGCGGGCGAAGAAAGGCGGGTTCGACCGCTGCCGAGAATGCCCCGCTCGGAGGGCCGGGGTGCTAGGTTGCAGGGCCGTGCGGCGCGCTCGAAGCTCCCTCGCGATCGCGCTCGCGCTCGTCGTGGTGCCCTTCCTCGCGCAGCGCCGGGCGGGGGCCCAGGCCGGCGCGAAGCCCGCGGCCTCGGCGTCGAGCGCGGTGCCGTCGGCCTCGGTCGCGCCGTCGGCCTCGGTGTCCACGGCGCCGTCCGCGTCGGTCACACCGGAGCCAGAGCCCGAGCCGGCGCCCGAGGCCTGTCCGCCCGTCGAGGGGGGCTCCAAGCTCGGCGTGCGCTACGAGCTCGAGTCGGTCCGCATCCGGGGCAACAAGCGCACGTTGAGCCGCGTCATCCTGCGCCACGTCCCGTTCCGACCGGGCGACGAGATCGACGTCGAGGACCAGCGCCTCGAGCTCACCCGCTACCGCCTGCTCGGCACGGGGTACTTCAGCCACGTCGAGATCTCGCTCTCCAAGGGCCCGCGGCGCGGCGTCGTCATCCTCAACATCGACGTCGTCGAGCGCAACACCATCGTCATCAACGACCTCTGGATGGGGCTCTCGGCCGACGCCTCCGCCGAGGGTAAGTCGCGCCCGCTGACCGCGTACGGCGGCGTCGACTTCGCCGAGAACAACTTCCTCGGCACCGGCATCGCCCTCGGCGGCGCGCTCGCCGTGGCCGACCGCCAGAGCGCCTACCGCATCCGCTTCGTCGACCCCTCGTTCCTCGGCAGCAAGTGGATCGTCGGGACGACGCTCCTCTACAACGACGGCCGCGACTTCTTCGGCACCCGCGACGTGCGCTACGAGCCGCCGCCCGGCGAGACCGAGACCACCGACTACGCGGTGCTCAAGTACCGGCGCTTCGGCGGGGAGATCGCCCTCGGGTACGACCTCTCCACCTCGGTGCGGTTCCGCGGCGCGTTCCACCTCGAGGGGATCGACGCCGAGATCCCGCGCGCCGCCTCGCACCGTCGTGGCCTCGACATCGAGCCGATCGATTTCCACCTGCTGCCGAACCGGTCGTACCTCACGTTCTTCTCGGTCGAGCTCGACCACGACACGCGCGACGACCCGTTCCTGCCCACGCTCGGCCGCCACGTGGAGGTGGGGGCCGACTTCGGCGTGCCCACGCTGGCCAGCGACTACACCTTCCTGCGCCTGCAGGTGCACGGGAGCTTCTGGTTCCCGCTCGGCCGCGGGCACGTGCTGCGCCTCGACGGCTTCCTCGGATCGGCGTTCGGCGACGCGCCGTTCTTCATGCGCTTCTTCGTGGGCGATCTCTCCGAGTTCCTCCCGGATCGGGTGCTCGACCTCAACTTCGACCGCCGGCCTTCGCCCTCGCTCCTGCGCACCAACGTGGTCGAGATGCGCTACGAGGAGCTCGCGGCGCGCGCGCTCGCCGAGTACCGCATCCCGCTCTACCGCGGCACCCGCTCGATCTACGGCATCGATCTCTACGGCTCGGCGGGCTTCTTCGTCCTCGGCAGCCGGCGCGACGTGACCGATCCGGCGCGCGGCTACAGCGGCTTCGCCCGCGTGCCGATCGACCTCAACTTCAACCTCGGCGTGCGCATCAGCACCAACGTCGGCGGCTTCACGCTGTCCCTCGCCAACTCCATCGGCTTCCTGCCCATTCGCACGGGGGCGACGCCGTGAAGTCTCGGGCGCTGGCCCTCGGCCTCGCGGCGGGGCTCCTCGCGACGACGGCGGTGGCGCAGCTCGGCGTGCGCAAGGCCACCTTCAGCTGGGGCGGCGACAAGAAGGACATGCTGCGGGGGACCTTCGAGTTCAAGGACGCGCTCGACAACGCGACCATGAAGGCGAAGATCTCCAAGGGCACCACGGTCACCGTGCTGATGCGCGGCTACGTGATCCCGAACGGCGGCGGCGACCCCATCGTGCTCACGGCGCACACCTGCACGTTCGTCTACGACCTCTGGAACGAGGTCTACAAGGTCAGCGTCGACGGCGGCTCGGCGAAGTCGAAGATCAACATGATCGGCGTGCACCGCGCCTGCACGGAGCTCGTGGACCACCCCATCGCCGAGCGCTTCCGGCTCAAGAACGGCCCGTCGGCGTACTACCTCGCGGTGAAGGTCGAGGTGAACCCCACCGACGAGAAGAAGATCGCGCAGATCAAGGCGTGGGTGACGCGGCCCGCCGGGGCCACGGGTGGCATCAGCCTCGGTGACGCGCTGTTCTCCACGTTCGTCGGGCTGTTCATGAAGAACATCCCCACCGCGGACTGGACGGTGGACTTCCGGACGGCGGCGTTCCCGCCCTGACGCTACGGATTCAGCGCTCGCAGCGGGCGACCTCGGGGCCCGATGCACCCCCTTGCGGATCGGTCGGCTTCAGCGAGACCGACGTGCCGCCGCGGCAGTCGGCGACGAGCAAGGGGAGCTTGATCTCCACCCCACCGAGGACGAGCGGGTCCGGCCCGAGCTCGACGACCTCCGGGCGGATGGCCTGCATCCCGGCGGGGCACAGGTTGGGCCACTTGTCCTGCGGCCACGCCTTCACGAGGCGCGTGATCGGCGCGCCCGTCGCTGGCGTGAACACCACCTTGTCGGCGGCGATGGTGATCGCGAGCCCCGCGTGCGGCCCGCTCTTGCACTGCACGGTGCCCGGCTCGAGCTTGACCAGCTTGGCGCCGCAGCCGGCGAGGAGGACGAAGGCGAGGGGGGCGAGTCGCATGACGCCATCGTCGCCGGACACGACGGCGCGGGCAATCACTCGACGACGGACCGGGCGCGGACTTTGACGGCGCCCGCGCACGACCGCATCATGGAGGGCGTGGATCTCTGGCCGAAGGTCGATCCGGCGCTTCGCGCGCGCCTCCTCTCGGAGCTGCGGACGCGTCAGCGTCAGGCCGCCGCGCGCCTCACGCCGGCCGAGCGAATCGCCCGTCTCTTCGAGCTGGTCGCCTTCGCCGAGCGGGTCCGCCCTTCTCCCGACCCGGGCCGACGGACGGACGAGTCCTGGGACGATCTGCGGGCCATGAAGGCGCGCTTCCGGCGGCTCGATGCCGGCGATCACTCGACGATGTGCACGAGTTCGATCTCGAAGACCAGCGTGGCGTGACCCGGGATCTTCGGGGGCGACCCGGCCTCGCCGTACCCGAGGCGCGGCGGGATCACGAGCTTGCGCTTGCCGCCCTTCTTCATGCCGATCACGCCGAGGTCCCACCCGCGGATGACGGTGCCGTTGCCGACGATGAACGTGAACGACTTGCCCGAGCCCTTGGAGCTGTCGAACACGGTGCCGTCGGTGAGCATGCCCGTGTACTCGACGGAGATCGCCGAGCCCTTCTTGACCTCGGGCCCCGTGCCCTCGACGAGGTCGGTCGACTCGAGGGTGTCGGAGGGCGCGCCGCTCGCGCTCGCGGACGCGGTGGTCGGCGGGGGCTCCTTCGGCGGGGCGACCGGCGGCGTGCAGGCGACGGCGAGGCCCAACGCGGTGGAGATGGCCAGCGAGACGACGACGAGGGCGCGCATGCCGCGACCCTAGTGGCGAAGGCTCGCGATGGCGAGCCTCGCGTCCAACGGAGCTTCGTGGAAGGCTCGCGCCACATGCGCGCGCTCGTCTGCACGGAGCTCACCGGCCTCTCCGGCCTCTCGGTCCAGGACCTCCCGTCACCTCCCGTGGGTCCCTCCGACGTGCGCATCCGCGTGCGCGCGGCCGGCGTGAACTTCGCGGACACGCTGGTGATCCGCGGCGCCTACCAGGAGAAGCCGGCGCTGCCGTTCGTGCCGGGGAGCGAGGCCGCGGGCGAGATCCTCGAGGTCGGCGCCGACGTGCGCGCGTTCGCGGTCGGCGACCCGGTGGTCGCGATGCTGCGCATCGGCGCGTTCGCCGAGGAGGCGGTGGCCCCGGTCGGCCGCGTGCACCGGATGCCCGAGGGCGTGGACTTCGCGGTCGCCGCGGGCTTCCCGGTCGCGTACGGCACGGCGCACGTGGCGCTCGCGCGGCGCGCAGGGCTGCGGCGCGACGAGGTGCTCGTGGTGCACGGCGCGGCCGGCGGCGTGGGGCTCGCCGCGGTCGAGGTGGGGCGCGCGCTCGGGGCGCGGGTGATCGCGACGGCGTCTTCGGACGAGAAGCTCGCGGTGGTGCACGGCCACGGCGCGCACGAGGTGATCCACACGGGCCGCGAGGACGTGAAGGCCCGCGTGAAGGAGCTGACCGGCGGCAAGGGCGCGGACGTGATCTTCGACCCGGTGGGCGGCGACCTGTTCGACGCGAGCGTGCGCTGCCTCGCGACCGAGGGGCGGCTGCTGACGATCGGCTACGCGAGCGGCCGCATCCCGCAGGTGCCCGCGAACCTGCTGCTCGTGAAGAACGCGGTGGTGATCGGCGTGTACTGGGGCGCCTACCTCGAGAAGGACCCGCACGTGGTCCACGAGTCGCTCGACCAGCTGCTCGCGATGCTGGGCCGCGGGGTGCTGCGTCCGCGCGTGGACTCGCGGGTGCCGCTCGACGAGGGCGGCTCGGCGATCGCCACGCTCGGGGAGCGGCGCGCGATCGGCAAGGTGGTCATCGTCCCGTAGGTCGCGCGAGCACGCCGAGGAGGCCCACCATGGCCGTGAGCTCGCCGACGAGCTCCGCGGGGGTCGGGAGCGACGCGCCGGTGTGGGCGTAGAGCCCGGTGACGATCTTGCGCGTCGGGAGGCCGCTGCGCGCGGCGACGAGTTTTTCGGCCTCGAACCACGGGATGACGTCGTCCTCGCGGCCGTGGACGACGGTGAGCGGGGCGCGCACGTTCGGCAGGTGCGGGCGCGGATCGGCGAACGCGAAGGCGTCGCCGGCGCCGTCGAGCGCGGCCTCGAGGTGGGGCAGCGGGTCGTCGCCGGAGAGGCCGCAGCCGAGGAGGAAGACGCGGCGGTCGTCGGGGGAGAGGTGCTGGGCGATGTCGTGCGCGATGGGGTCGCGCGCGCCCTTCACCTTGAGCTCCTTCTTGCCCCACGTGCGGTGGACCATCTCCCGCAGCGCGCGCTCGACGACGACACGGTCGCACGGGAGGTCGAGCAGATCGAGCAGGTGGAGCCAGACGACGGGAGCGTTGAGCGGGTCGTGCGGGAGCGCGAGCGTCTGGCCCTCGAAGGTCGCGCGGCCGGTGAGGCAGAAGCGCAGGGTCGGGCGGAACTCGCAGAAGCCGCCGAAGAGGACGACGCCGCCCACCCGTTCGGCGTGAGAGGGTCGCGCCGCGAGGCCGATGGCGGGCAGCGAGCCGAAGGAGATGCTGAAGAGGGCGGGGTGGGGGTGCTCGCGCTCGAGGGCGTCGAAGGCCAGGGCCAGATCGTCGGTCGCGGTGGCGGCGATCTTCATGGCCACGTGGTCGGGGAGGAACGGCGCGTCCACGAGGAAGCCGGCGCGCGCGAGGATGCGGCAGAAGCGGTCGAACCGCGGGTCGTCGGCGCCCAGGAAGTGGATGCCGGGCGCCACGAGGTAGGCGCCGCGCGGCTCGCCGTGGGGGCGGTAGCGGTAGACCCGCATGGGGCCGCGGGGCGTGGGGAGCAGGCGCTGCTCGCGCGGGATGGCGCGCGGGGTGGCGTGGTCGCCGGCCCAGGGGCCGAGCCAGCGGAGGAGGGAGAGCTGGGGAGTCACCGCCTCCGGAGGGGTATCAGTCGTGTCGGGGTTGACAAGGGACCGTCCGAATGCGACAACCCGCGCCCCGTCGACGAGGCGGGATTCGGGGCGTAGCGCAGCCTGGTAGCGCACTCGGTTCGGGACCGAGGAGTCGGAGGTTCAAATCCTCTCGCCCCGACCATTGTCGAAGCGCGGAGCGCTCGACCTGGTCTCGAGCGCTTCTGCTGCACCTGTACTCCGTCCACTGCGTGGACTCCGTACAGGAGCAGCGCAAATCCTCTCGCCCCGACCACTGTCGGTGGGCCTTCGGGCCCACGACCACAGCTCGAGGCTTCTGCTGCACCTGTACTCCGTCCACTTCGTGGACTCCGTACAGGAGCAGAGCAAATCCTCTCGCCCCGACTACTGTCGGTGGGCCTCCGGGCCCACGACCTCAGCTCGAGGCTTCTGCTGCACCTGTACTCCGTCCACTGCGTGGACTCCGTACAGGAGCAGAGCAAATCCTCTCGCCCCGACCACTGTCGGTGGGCCTTCGGGTCCACCGCAGCTGTCGGCGTCACCGTCTCCGCTCCGCGTCCAGAGTCGACTCCGCCCGGGTCCAGAGTCGACTCCGCCCGGGTCCAGAGTCGACTCCGCCCGCGTCCAGAGTCGACTCCGCCTGCATCCAGATTCGACTCCGCCTGCATATTCCGCCCCCGTCCCGAGCGACTCGCGCCTCGAGCGAGAGTTCGTCGCCGAGGTAGGTTGTCGCCCCCGCAGGGCGTCGGCGCCACCGACGTGTGTCATCATCCAGCCCGTGAAGAAGCGGTCTGGCAAGCCGACGTTCTCGATCTCCGTCGATTGCGAAACGCAGCGAATCCTCGAGCAAGAGGCCGCGCGTTCCCATGGCGGGAGCGTCGGCGCCCTCGTGGCGGCGCTCGCCAAGGAGGCCAAGCAGCAGGCCGCGCTCGATTGGCTGCTGCGAGGCACCAGCGTGACCGACCGGCAACGGGCGTTGTTTCTCGACGAGGTCGATGGAAAGAACAAGCGCCTGACCCCTCCAGACCACCACCGTGGCCTCGTCGACCTCGCCCTCGCATTGTCGCTGCGAGTTCCAGCGCTACGACGACGACGTGAAGGACCAGCCCTTCTGCGACGGCCACGGATTCTCCGGCACCAACAAGGGTCAGGTGTGCACGCCGAAGCCGGTGCCCGGACCGCGGCCACCGCCCGACCTGCCCTGCTGACGGGTTCGAGATCGACGCGTGGCCAAAGACTGCGCGACCACACGCGGAGATCACGGCAACCTCCCCTCTGGCCCGCCGAAGTCCCTGGCGCAGCACCAATCGTCGGCGACCTGCACAGGCGGCACGCTCAAGGTGTGGACGAGGTGCCCCAACATGTCCCGGAACTCAGCCTCGGAGAGGATCGTCTTCATGTCGTTGACGACGCGGAGCTCGATAGCGACGGTGCAGTCCGCTGGGCCGCGCAGGTGCTCGAGGGACGGGTATCGGGCGTCCGTCGCGGGCAGTTCCAACGAGAGCGGCAGCTGGGAGAAGTGTCCACGACCGCCGCAGGCCTTCGCGGCGTTCAAGATCGCCAACCTCCACTCGGCCGTGGTCGCGACCGTGGCCGTTTGCTTGCGCGACGCGTACCAGTCGCGCGCCCGCTTGCGACAGCGAGCCGCCTGCCGCTCGATCCAGTCGGCCCACTTCTTCTTCCCGCCGGCCGGGCTCATCCAATCAGGCAGCTCGTTCTCACGATCGGCCGCCATCGCTGCTACTTTGCCTTCTCGTCGTACAGCTTGTCGAAGGACTGGTCGCTCCAGCCGACCAACAGGTCGCCTTCGACGTCGGTCACGGGGATCGCCCCCTCCTTCTGACCGGCCTTCTTGACCTTGGTCGCCATCTCAGTGCTCGCGGCCGAATCCCCGACGTCCTTGAAGGTGTACGCGATGCCCCGCGATTTCATGTACGCCTGTCCCTGCTTGCAGGCGGCGCAGTAGTCGGTGCCGTAGAGGATCACGAGGGGCGCCTTCTTCCCAGGGACCGGCGCCGCCGTCGGCGACGGAGCCGTCGGCGATGGGGGAGTCGGCACTGTGGCGGTCGGCAAGGCGATGTTCGTTGGCCACGGCACCACGCTGGGGAGCGGGATCACCGAGGGCAGGCTGGCCGGAATCGGCAGCTCGTTCAAGCCGGGGATCTTCCAAGGCGACCAGAACGCGCCCGGTGTGTGCAGCACGTTCACGACCTTCGGTGCGTTGATCGTCGGCGTGTCTACGCTCGCAGTCGGCGGTGGCGGCGGCTCGCTCGCTTCCTTGACCTTGATGGCCTTCGGGGCAACGACCTTCGGCTTCGACGTGGGTTCGACGGGGGGGACCTGCTCGGTCGCTTCCGGCGCTTTCCGCTCGCAGCCAGTGCCGATCGCGACGAGCACGAGCAGCGGAACGACTGCAGCCAAGCGGAGGCGGACGAAGGGGCGCTTCATGCGACTTCGACCGGCACGCGAGTGTCACCAAGCCTGCCACGACGGACAACGTCGAAGCGGCCGGGGTACTCCGCGCTGGGGCACCAGGCGTGCGGGTCGCGCTGCTCAACCCCGTTCTAGGCGTCCACGACCCAACCTCGAGCAGCCACCACCG
>JAEUKC010000447.1:0-11046 GCA_016794445.1 Myxococcales bacterium | reverse complement strand
CCTGATCCCGCCGTTCTCGCACGTGGTCGACCAGGGGCACAGCTCGCCCGAAGATGCGTACCTGGTGCTCGCCCAGCTCATCGGGCAGCTCTGCACGTTCGCGGTCGACGGCGACCCGACCACCATCCCCAAGTTCAACTTCCTCGACCTCGGCGAGGTGTTCGAGCCGATGTTCGCGCGGGCCACCCAGCTGCTCAACGCGGTCATCGCCGAGCGGTACATCCAGATCCCGCTGCAGCGCCGCGACGACGGCATGTACCTCGGCCGCCTCGAGGACCCGCAGGTCCTCCGCTACGAGCTGTTCCTCGCCTGCTCGGGCACCATGCCCGAGGCCAACGTGCGCGACCGGCTGCCCAAGCTGATGAAGATCGCGTCCTGGGGTCAGATCGGCGCGATCCTCAACTCGGCCATCAACGGCGCCCGGGTCGAGCTCGAGTACCGGCCGCCCGGCGCCCTGCCGATCAAGCCTGGTTTGACCTTCTTCAAGGTGGTGCGGACGCCGGAGTTTTGGCCCGACATCGCTTCCAGCGGGAGCATAGCGCTGTACCACCCGGTCGACCCTGCCGCGACGGTCGACTTCCAGCTCTACGCCGTCGACCCCGCGAACCTCCAGTAGGCCTTCTTTCTGCTTTGTCGCTCCCGGACCGTCCCTGTCCGGTCCTCCGCTCCGAACCCGCAGCGTAACCCCGTTTCTGGAATCCCCACCATGCTCGACAAGATGTACTGGGTCTGCTCCGACGTCCTGACGCTAGCGAGTCAGCTTTCGTCGGCGCGTGACCTGCCCTCCCCCGAGGTGCTCGCCCGGCGCATCGAGACGCTGTTCGACAACATGGCGCGCAAGGCCCAGGAGGCCGGCATCCCCGAGGCCGACGTGGCCGACGCCAAGTACGCGCTGGTCGCGTTCATCGACGAGCAGATCCTCCGCTCGCCGTGGCCAGGCCGGCAGCAGTGGATGGGGCGGCCGCTCCAGCTCACGTATTACAACGAGAACACCGCCGGTGAGGGCTTCTTCACCAAGATGGATCAGCTCTCGAGAGAGCCGAACCGCGCGCACGTCTTCCAGATCTACTACCTGTGCCTCGCGCTCGGCTTCCAGGGCGTCTACGCCGTCCGCAACGACGGCGACGGGCTGCTCGCGATGACCGAGCGCGGCGCCGCGCTCCTCGCCCGCGCCCTCCCGGGCGGCGAGAACATCAGTCCCCACGGCGAGCCGAAGGACAGTGGTCGCGGAATGTCCCGCGGCGACGCTCCCATCCTCGCCCTCGCCATAGGCTGCCTGGGCCTCGCCCTGGTCGCCTTCTTCGTCCTCAAGCTCGTCCTCGGATCGAGCACGGACGACGCCGTCAAGACGATGGATCAACAGGCCGAGAAGACGGCCCCGAAATAACCGAGCAGAACCATGTGGATCTATTTCCTAGCCGCATTCCTGCTCGCCCTCGTCTGGGTGGCCGGGTATTTCTTGAAGCTTGCCTTCCTCACGAAGGTGCTCGCCAGCGTCGCCGTCGGCCTCCTCGTGGTGGCGGTGCTCGTCTACCGGAGGATGCGCGCCAAGCGCGCCGCCCGCGCCCTCGAGCGTGAGCTGCTCCGTCAGGCCGAGCAGCAGGCGATGAACGCGCGGCCCGATCGTCGGGCCGAGATCGCCGCCCTGCAGCTGCAGTTCACCCAGGGGCTCGCCTCGCTCAAGTCGAGCAAGCTCGGCGGGGTGAAGGGCGCCGAGGCCCTCTACGCGCTGCCCTGGTACATGATCATCGGCCCCCCGGGCGCCGGCAAGACCACCGCGCTCAAGGCCTCCGGGCTCAACTTCCCGTTCCTCGACCCGCGCGGCGGCGGCATCAAGGGCGTCGGCGGCACCCGCAACTGCGACTGGTGGTTCACCAACGAGGCCATCCTCCTCGACACCGCCGGTCGCTACACGACCGAGAAGGACGACTACGAGGAGTGGCTCGCCTTCCTCGACATGCTCAAGCGCTACCGCACGAAGAAGCCCCTCAACGGCGTCATCGTGGCGATCAGCCTCACCGACCTCGCCAACGCCAACGAGGAGCAGGTCGACGAGTACGCGAAGAAGCTCCGCGCGCGCGTCGACGAGGTGATGACCCGCCTCGAGATGATCGTGCCGGTCTACGTGATGTTCACCAAGACCGACCTGGTCGGCGGCTTCGTCGAGTTCTTCGCCGACCTCCGCAAGAGCGAGCGCGGCCAGATCTGGGGCGCCTCGTTCTCGCTCGGCGAGACCCTCGAGAACGCCGGTCGCTCGACCGAGGTCGAGATCGAGACCCTCGTGAAGTCGCTCCACGCCCGCGCGGTCAAGCGCATCGGCAAGGAGCGCAACGACGAGGCGCGCGCCAAGATCTACCAGTTCCCCCTCGAGTTCGAGACCCTCAAGCAGAACCTGGTCGACTTCGTCGGTGGGCTGTTCGAGAAGAACACCTACTCGGAGCCGCCGATCTTCCGCGGGTTCTACTTCACGAGCGGCACCCAGGAGGGCCGCCCCATGGACCGCGTGCTCGGCAGCATGGCGCGCGCGTTCGGCCTGCGCCCCTCGGAGACCCCGAAGGAGGCCACGACCGAGTCCAAGAGCTACTTCGTCACCGACTTCTTCAAGAAGATCGTGTTCCCCGACCAGGACGTGGCCGCCCGCACCGCGCGCGAGCTCCGTCGGCAGCGCCTGCGCCGGCTCGCCTACGCGGCGGCCGCCATCGGCATCGCGCTCGTGCTCATCGTGCCATCGTCGTGCACGTTCTCCCGCAACATGACCCTGGTCGACGAGACCAAGGCCATGGCCACCGACGCGAGCAAGGTCGTGTGGAGCGACCCGAGCCCGCCCGAGCAGAAGGCCAAGCGGCTCGACGCGCTCCTCGGTCAGCTGCGCAAGCTCGACAACTGGCGCGCCAAGGGCGCCGACCTCGACATGCGGTGGGGCATGTACGTCGGCGAGCGGCTCTACCCCTCGGCCCGCTCGGTCTACGTCGCGCAGCTCAAGGTGGGCTTCGCCGACCCGACCCGCGCCCTCCTCGACGGTCGCCTCAAGTCGATCGACCCGGCCAGCGCCCAGAAGGGCGAGGCGTTCAACCGCAGCTACGACGACCTCAAGGTCTACCTGATGATGAGCGACATGGAGCTCTCCCACCTCGACGTGGGCTGGGTCGTGCCGCGCCTCACCAAGCTGTGGATCGCCGCGCTGCGGGCCCCGGTGTCGCAGCCGCTCGAGGACAACCTCAAGCCGCACGTCGAGTTCTACGTCGAGCTCGTCAAGCGCGGCGAGATCCCGCCGTGGAAGATCGACCGCACGATGGTGAGCCGCACGCGCTCGTCGCTCTTGCAGGTCCCCCAGGTCGACCGCGAGTACGAGGCGCTCGTCCGCGACGCCAACTTCGAGATCGCGGCCATCCGCTTCGACCAGCTGTTCTACGGGTCGGTCACGCCGTTCGTCACGTCCAAGAAGA
Source organism: Myxococcales bacterium (assembly GCA_016794445.1). Classification (GTDB taxonomy): domain Bacteria; phylum Myxococcota_A; class Polyangia; order Polyangiales; family JADJMO01; genus JADJMO01. The sequence goes on along the minus strand of JAEUKC010000447.1, from coordinate 7,600 downwards.
CCACCACGGTCGACGGCGCGTACACCAAGCTCGGCTGGCTCCGGGTGCGTGAGCTCCTCACGGTCAAGCAGGACCAGCTCGCGGCCGAGAAGTGGGTGCTCGGCGACAACGCCAAGTCCAACGACGAGGACATCAAGAAGGCGGTCAACAACCTCCGCAAGCTCTACTTCGACCGCTACCAGGCGGCCTGGCACGACTTCATCGCCAGCATCGAGGTGCAGTCGCCGGAGAACTCGATCAAGGCGCTCGACGAGCTGTCGGCGCTCTCCGAGACCGAGTGGCCGTATCTGCGCCTCCTGCGCACGCTCGACGAGAACACGCGCCTCGAGCTCGTGGCCCCGAAGGGCACGGCCGGCAACGTCGCCGAGGAGCTGCTCGAGAAGGGCAAGAAGCAGGTCGAGGCCAAGATCGACCAGACGCTCGGCCTGAACCCCCAGCAAGGTCCCGAGAAGCCGAAGGGTCGGCCGCTCTCGCCGGTCGAGGTGGCGTTCCGCCCGATGACCCGGTTCGCCGTGCCCGAGAACCCCCCGAAGGAAGGCGACCCGCCTCCCTCCACCGGCCTCGCGCAGTACCAGGCGGTCCTCGGCAAGCTCATCGGCCTGCTCACGGACCTCAAGGACACCAAGGCCATGCCGGACGGCAAGGCGCTGGCTGGTGAGCTCGAGAACGCCTATCGCACGACGAGCGCGCTGCTCGCCGAGCAGGACGGCTTCACGCGCCCGCTGCTCTCTCCGCTGCTCATGCGGCCGATCGCGCTCGCGTGGCAGGCCATCGGCAAGGACGTCGGCGGCGGTCAGGCGGGGCTCTGGGAGCCCACGGTCTGGAAGAAGTGGAACACCCAGCTCTCGACCCTCTACCCCTTCAACCCCAACTCCACGACGGACGCGTCCGTGCAGGACTTCGGTGAGTTCTTCAAGCCGAAGGACGGCGTGCTCTGGGGCTTCTACGAGGCCAACCTCAAGGGGACCCTCGAGCGCCAGGGTGACGCGTTCGTCCCCGCGGTCCGGTTCAAGTCCGCGATCCCCTACACCCCGGCCCTGCTCACCTGCCTCAAGAAGTCGGCGGCCATCACCGCCGCCGCGTTCCCCGCGAAGGGGCCGGTCGAGGCGCCGGTGGTGGAGTTCGAGATCAACCTCCACTCGGTGAGCGAGGACATCTCCGAGGTCACCTTCGAGATCGACGGCGCGAGCAAGACCTACCGCAACGAGCCGGAGCAGTGGCTCAAGGTGCAGTGGCCCGCCAAGGAGCCGACGCAGCGCGGCGGCCGGATCAAGGTCCGCGGCATCAACCAGCTCGACGAGGAGATCACGCGTCAGGGTGATTTCGGGATGTTCCGCCTGCTCGAGGCGGCCACCATCAAGCCCGGGCTCGCCCACAAGCCGGGGGCCCCCGTGCCCCTCATCGCCACCTGGGAGCTCAAGGCCCCCAAGGCCTACGTCCGCATGGAGCTGCGCCCTTCTCGCAAGGAGCACCCCTTCGACGACACGATCTTCCGAACTCTCACTTGCCCCCGCGTCATCATCGGGGCAGGTACTCCCCTCGGAAAATGAGTCCAGCGGGCAGGGGCGGCGGAGCGCACGAGCAAACATGAGCAGCCAAGTCGCTGGGTTCGGCAAGGTGCCGACCCTCGGGGATTTCCTCCACGTCCGGGCCTACGACGAGCCCATCCCCGCGTTCGAGCAGTTCCTCACGGACGGCCTCGCCATCGCCGGGGACCGCTACGGCTCGGCGTTCGCGGCGGCCTACGACACGGGGCAGCCCCTCGCCTTCGTCTTCCGCGCGCCGAAGTCGAACGGGCGGGTCCTGGTGGGCCTGTTCCGCCCGAGCCGCGACGCCGTGGGGCGCAAGTTCCCGCTCTGCGTCTGCGTGCCGCTCGAGGCGCGTGGGTTCGCGCACCTGCCGCACCTCCTGCCGCTGCTCCTCGGCGACTTCCTCGAGTCGGCGACCGCGGCTTCGTTCGGCGCCGACCAGGTGCGCAGCCAGGCGGAGCTCGAGGCCTGGCTCGCGCGCGTGATGCCGCCGCGCCTCGACGAGATCGAGGGCGCCCACCGCGAGTACCACCAGTGGGCGAGCACCACCCCGCACCAGACCGCGTTCGGGATCGTCTATCCCCAGGGGGGCGCCGGTCCGCTCCACGCGGTCTCCACCATCCTCGGTTGCGTCGAGGGCTTTCGCGGCCGTGAGCAGCCCGAGACCCCGCTCTCGTTCCGCTTCCCGCTCGGCGCGGGCGGCCCGGCCGCCGCCGCGTTCTGGCTGGATCTCGTGCGCTCGGCGGCGCGCTGGCGCGGCACGGTCCCCACCTCATTCTGGTCGTTCGACGGCATGTCCGGCGTGCTCCGCATGCAGCTCGGCGACCCGCCCTCGGCCACGGTCGGCGAGCTCTACCGCCCCGACCCTGACTCGGATCATTGTTGTGACCTGACCGTCTCCCCGCAGACCGATCCGCGGACGATCGCCGCCAGCATGCCCCCCCACGTGGTCGCCGCGCTGCAGCGACCCGACGTGACGGTGGCGCAGCTCGCCCAGGTCCTCGCGCAGTAGCCCCTCCGCGGTAGCAGTCTTCTATTGCATTTCGCCCGCGTCCCCGCTGACCTCTCGGGCGCATGGCCCTGCTCGAAGACATCCAGTCCCGCGTCACTCCGCTCGTCGCTGCCATCGCCGGAGACCTCCCCTCCGGCGCTGACGTGAGCTTCGCTCCCGAGTTCGAGCAGCTCAAGGCCGAGATGGACAAGCTCACCGCGCTGTCGGGCGGCACGCCCAACTGGCGCGAGGTCGACGCCCAGGCGGTCGCGATCCTGACCAACCAGGCCAAGGATCTCCGCGTCGCCGCGTGGCTCTGCGTCGCGCGCATGCACCAGGACGGCTATCGCGGCTTCGCCGAGGGGATGTCGGTGCTGCAGGGCCTCGTCGACGGGCACTGGGCCACGATGTGGCCCGAGGCGAAGCGAGCCCGCGGGCGCGCCAACCTCATCACGTGGCTCACCGATCAGTGCACCTCCCACCTCGAGAACAAGGACGTCGAGGCGAGCGATGGTGAGGCGGTCAAGCTCACCGACGACGTGCTCTCCAAGCTCGACGGCGCCCTCGCCGAGAAGCTCGGTGACGCCTACCCGGGCATCAACAAGCTGCGTGGGCTCTGGCGCAACAAGGTGCGCGCCATTCCCGCCGAGGCGCCCGCCGCGCCCGCCGCGCCGCCGCCCGCCGCCGCGCCACCACCTCCTGAGCCCACGCGCGCGCCCTCGGCCCCCGAGCCCACCTCGTCCGGGCCGGCCGTCGCGGTCCCGAGCGCGAGCGGCGACGACCCGATCGTCACGGTGCGCGAGTGTGGAAAGACGCTGGTCGAGCTCTCGAAGATGATGCGCCGAGGTGACCCGGCGATGTCGACCGCCTACCGCGTGGCGCGCGCCGGAACGTGGCTCGGCGTGCTCCAGCCGCCGCCCGCGACGGATGGCAAGACGCGCATCCCGGTGCCCCCCGCGGACATCCGCAAGCGCGTGCAGACCGCCCTCGACAACCAGAAGTGGATGGACCTCCTGATGGCGGCCGAGGACGCCTGCAACACCTACCTGTTCTGGCTCGACATGCACCGGCTGGTCGCCGTCGCGATGGACGCCCTCGGTGCGCTGTTCATGGGCGCTCGCGAGGTGGTCGGCCAGGAGGTCACCCGCTTCGTGCAGCGCGTTCCCTCGGTCGTGAACCTCACCTTCGCCGACGGCACGCCGTTCTGCGACGCTGCCACCAAGGCCTGGCTCGAGGGCGAGACCGGCAAGCACGGCGGCGGCGGCGGTGGTGGTGGCGGTGGGGGCGGCGGTGGCTCCGCAGCGATCTCCGAGGAAGACGCCGAGGTGAAGAAGCGGTTCGAGGAGGCGCGCAGCCTCGTCCAGGGGGGCAAGGCCGGTGAGGGGCTTGCGCTCGCGCACCAACTGGCCGGCCGTGCAGCGGACGCTCGCGCCCGCTTCCGAGCTCGGCTGGAGGTGGCCCAGCTCGCGGTCGAGGGCGGCAAGTCGGACATCGCCCGGCCCATGCTCGAGGCGCTGGCGGTCGAGGCCGACCAGCGGGGCCTCGAGGCCTGGGAACCCTCCGTTTGCGCCGCGATTTACGCGACGTTGCTCGCCAGCCTGCCCACCCAGGGCAAGGAGGCGGAGGCCGCAGCGTCACGAAAGGCTGAGTTGTTCGACAGACTCTGCAGGCTGGATCCGGCTGCTGCACTGCGTCTGGCGGGCTGAATCAAGCCCTCCCGGCCGGTACGCGAAAGCCATTCCGGTTTTGGAAGAAGTGAGCGACACTCTCTCGCTCGACTCGGCTGGCTCGACCCGCCGTGCTCGACTCGAGACCCTCGGATCGATACACCACTCGATACGACTCGAGACTGTAGAAGACCGTTCGGCACCACCTATAGAGGGGAGCAGGTTTCATGGCGAAAGAAGGTTCGGTCGCTCCGCAGGAGCGCGTGAACATCACGTACAAGCCGGCGACGGGCAATGCCCAGGCCGAGGTCGAGCTCCCGCTGAAGATGCTCTTCATCGGTGACTACACCGGTCGGCCGGATCCCCGTCCGCTCGAGGAGCGCAAGCCGATCAACGTCGACAAGGACAACTTCACCCAGGTCCTCGCCGAGCAGAACCTCTCGCTGACCATGAGCGTCCCCGACGTCCTCTCCGGCGAGAAGGACGCGAACCTCAACGTCAACCTCAAGTTCAAGAAGCTGAGCGACTTCGGTCCCGAGGCGGTCGCCGAGCAGGTGCCCGAGCTCAAGAAGCTGATGGAGCTCCGTCACGCGCTGACGGCCCTCAAGGGCCCGCTCGGCAACGTCCCCGCGTTCCGCAAGAAGATCCAGAACCTCCTCGGCGACCAGGCAGGTCGCGAGAAGCTGATGGCGGAGCTCGGCCTGAAGGAAGGAACCTGATCCATGAGCGAACAGCAGCAGGCCGGCGGCGGCGCGGCCGCCTCCACCGAGGTCTCCCTCCTCGACGACATCCTCAGCGAGACCAAGCTCACGCCGACCGACGAGGGCTATGAGGTCGCCAAGCGCGGCGTCCAGGCCTTCATCGCGGAGCTCCTCGCCCCGAACCGCGCCTCCGACAAGGTCGACAAGGCCTTCGCCGACGCGCTGATCGCCGAGATCGACGCCAAGCTCTCCAGGCAGCTCGACGAGATCCTCCACAACCCGGCGTTCCAGAAGCTCGAGTCCGCGTGGCGCGGCCTCAAGTTCACCATCGACCGCACGGACTTCCGCGAGAACATCAAGATCGAGCTGCTCAACTGCAGCAAGGACGATCTGCAGACCGATTTCGAGGACGCCCCCGAGATCACCAAGAGCGGCCTCTACCGCATCGCGTACACCGCGGAGTACGGCCAGTTCGGCGGCAAGCCGATCGGCTCCATCTTCGCCAACTACGAGTTCGGCCCCGGCCCGCAGGACGTGCAGCTCCTCGCCAACGTCGCGTCCGTCGCCACGATGGCGCACGCGCCGTTCTTCGCGGCGGCCGGGCCGCAGTTCTTCAACGAGAAGAACTTCCTCAACCTGCCGAACCTCAAGGATCTCAAGTCGATCTTCGAGGGCCCGCAGTACACCAAGTGGCAGTCGTTCCGCGAGACCGAGGACGCCCGCTACGTCGGCCTGCTCCTCCCGCGCTTCCTGCTCCGCCTGCCGTACGGCCAGATGACCGTGCCGGTGAAGTCGTTCAACTACGAGGAGCAGTCGACGGGCAACCACGACGCCTACCTCTGGGGCAACACCACGTACGCCTTCGCGACCCGCATCGCGGAGTCGTTCGCCAAGTACCGCTGGTGCCCGAACATCATCGGTCCGCAGGCGGGTGGCGCGGTGGAGAACCTCCCGCTGCACCAGTACCAGGCGATGGGCGAGACCCAGACCAAGGTCCCGACCGAGGTCCTGATCTCGGAGCGTCGTGAGTTCGAGCTGTCCGAGGAGGGGTTCATCGCCCTCTGCTTCCGCAAGGATTCGGACAACGCGGCGTTCTTCTCGGCCAACTCCTGCCAGAAGCCGAAGTACTTCGGCCAGTCGCCCGAGGGCAAGGAGGCGGAGCTCAACTACCGCCTCTCCACCCAGCTCCCGTACATGTTCGTCGTCTGCCGCATCGCGCACTACCTCAAGGTGCTGCAGCGCGAGCAGATCGGAACCTGGAAGGAGCGCGGCGATCTGGAGCGCGAGCTCAACACCTGGATCGGCCAGTACGTCGCCGACATGGACAGCGTCACCCCCGCCGTCCGTGGCAAGCGTCCGCTCCGTCAGGCGCAGATCATCGTCAGCGAGGTCGAGGGCAACGCCGGCTGGTACAAGGTCGACATGCGCGTGCGCCCGCACTTCAAGTACATGGGTGCGTTCTTCACCCTGAGCCTCGTCGGCAAGCTCGACAAGGAGTAGTCGCCAGCGCTCGCTGGTCGAATCGCCGGGGCGTCCTCACGCTCTGGCGATTCGCTTTTTGTTGCGACGATTCGCCTCGTGGGGCTCGCGCGTGCGGGGCGCCGGCCGAATCTTCCGGCGCGGACGTTCCGGCCGAACGCGGTGTCTGCTGTACGAACCCATCGGGTACGGGATGGGGCTAGAGGAGACACCATGAACCGCTTCGGAACCTTGCGCTTCGGAACCTTGTTGTGGGTCCTGCCGCTCGTCGGCTGTGGCGCCCGCACCGCGTTCGACGATCTCCCCGTGGAGGATGGCGCGCTCGGCGACAGCGCCGTCGATGGATCGACGGACTCGACCTTCGACACCGGAGCTGGCGACACGGGCATCCCGGGTGAGGACGCGGTCGTCGTGGAGGACATCAGCTTCCCCGACGCGATCGTCTCCGACAGCGCAGTGCCTCCCCCGTTCGACAGCGGCCTGCCACCGACGGACAGCGCCGTCCCCCCGGTGGACAGCGGCGTGCCCCCGACGGACAGCGGCGTGCCCCCGACGGACACCGGCGTGGACAGCGGGCCCAAGCCAATCACCTGCGGCAGCGCCACCTGCGACTCGGCCACGCAGGAGTGCTGCGTCGCGACCGGTGGACCGGGCGGCGCCACGGCGAGTTGCAAGACGAAGGGCACCTGCAGCGGTGGCGTCACCCTCTCGTGCTCGAGCGGTGCGGCCTGCCCCACCGGACAGGTCTGCTGCCTCACCATCGGCACCACGGGCGGGAGCGCCAAGTGCGCGTCGACGTGCGGCACCGGCCCGTCCCCGGGCGGCGGCGGGAGCACACGCCTCTGTACGTCGGACGCTGAGTGCCCGACCGGCCAGCGCTGCCAGCCCATCGGTCTCGGCATCCGTGCGTGCGTGCCCAGCGGTCCGGGGGGCGGACCGGGGGGCGGACCGGGCACGCCTCCGCCTCTGCCCGACGCGGGCTTCGGCGGCTGACGCCGCTGCGGTGCGACGCGCGGGGGGCCAGGTGGCGACACCGCTGCGGGCGCCGACGCCACCTCGCAGAGACCGGGCGCGCGGGGGGCCAGGTGGCGACACCGCTGCGGGCGCCGACGCCACCGCGCAGAGACCGGGCGCGCGGGGGGCCAGGTGGCGACCCCGCGGCGGGCGCCCCCGCCCCCACCCCCCGGCCGGGGGGGCCGCCCCCGGGCCCCCCCCCGGGGCAGCCGGGCCGCG
>JAEUKC010000439.1:0-9975 GCA_016794445.1 Myxococcales bacterium | reverse complement strand
CTTCTTGCGCGTGTGACGGATGAGGTCGAGCCAGTCCTCGCGCAGGTAGACCTCGCCGCCGATGAAGACGATCTCCATGGTGCCGAGGTCGGCGAGCTGATCGATGACGTCGAGGCACTCGGCGGTGGTGAGCTCGTCGGGGCGGGCGTGCCCCGCCCGCGAGCCACAATGGCGACACGAGAGATCGCAGGCGAGGGTCACCTCCCACACCGCGTACACGGGCCGGTAGAACCGGTCGATCTCGCGGGTCTCGGCCTCGAGCGGCAGCTTCCGCGGACCCTGGGCGAGGATCGGCAGGTCACGGCGCGGGCGGGGCGCCTTCAGGATCGCGGCGCGCTCCGCTTCGGAGAGGACGGACATCCGTCGAGGTTACTAGAAGATCGGCACGCTCGGCTTGCCCAGCGGCTGCGCGCCGACCGGGAACGGACGGCCGGGCAGGAGGCCGCTCCAGTACAGGAAGCGGAACGCCCGCTTGCCGTGGTGCGCGAGGCGGCTCTCCTTCAGCATCGGGATCGGCCCGACGCCGGTCGGGAAGTAGCCCACGTGCGGCTCGTGGTCATGGTCGTAGTCCACGAGCAGCGCCTTGCCGCCGCCCGTCTCGACGAAGTAGCTCGCGTGGCCCTCGTAGCTGCCCAGCAGCGGCTTCTTGTGCAGGTGACGGACGAGGTTGTCGACGAGGAGCTCGGCCTGGTAGTGGGCGACCGAGCCGACCTTGGGGACGTCGAGGTCGGTCGCGTCGCCGAGCACGAACACCTCGTGCAGGTGCTTGGCCCCGAGGGTCTTCGGGTCGGTGGGCACGAACGCGAGGTCGTCGCCGATGCCGGAGCGCTCGATGAACGCGGCGCCGGAGTGGGGAGGGATGGCGACGAGGAGATCGTAGGGCAGCTCCCGCCCCTCGATGGTGCGGATCACGCGCGCGTCGCGGTCGATCTCCTTGGTGAACACGCTGGTCTGCACGCGGATGTCGCGCGCCTCGAGCAGGCGGCCGAAGGTCTGCGCCGCGAGCGGCCACTCGAAGGTGGCGGGGTAGGCCGTGGTGAGCGTGATCTCGATGTCCTTGCGGGTGCCGCGCTGCCGGAACAGCTCGTCGGCGAGGAAACAGAGCTCGAGGGCGGCGAACGGCGCCTTCACGGGCGGCTCCACGATCTGCACGACGAACCGCCCGGCACGGAACCTGGCGATCGCGTGGCGCAGCGCCTGGGCGCCGCCGAGCGTGTAGAAGTCGAAGGCATCGCGGTGCCAGTCCTCGCCCACGAGACCACGGACGAGGTCGGGCCGCGGGCGCGCGCCCGAGGCGATGACGAGGACGTCGTACGACAGGACGGTGTCGTCGAGCAGCGTGACCTGCTTCTTGTCGGCGTCGACGCGGTACACCTCTTCGCGGACCCACTCGACGTCGAGCGTGCGCGCGCGCGGCCGCGTGATGCGGTGCTCGTCGTGCGCGCCGAGCGGCAGGAACAGGAGACCTGGCTGGTAGACGTGGACCGGGTCTCCGTCGACGACGCTGATCGTCCACCGGTCGGGCAGGTGCTTGCGCATCCGGTTGGCGAAGATGGTGCCGGCGGTACCTGCGCCGAGGACGAGGAGGCGCTTCATGTCCTCCGATCAGCAACCGGGGTGCCACCCGAGGTTCGCGCCCCTCCACCGGGCTCAGCGCTGCAGAACCCGCGTGGAGACGCAGCGGGTTCGTGGGACACTGGGCCGATGGATCGCTACGGCAAGCTCCGCGCCGCGCTCGAACGGGCGGTCCTCGACGGCCCCGGTCACACCGACGCCCGGCTGCGCGCGGCGGTCGCCACGCGGCGCGACGTCCCCGCGCACCTGCGTCCGCTGGTCGACAAGATCCACGACGCCCCCCACACCGTGACCGACGCTGACTTCGCGGCGCTCCGCGACCGGCACGACGAGGACGTGCTCTTCGAGATCGTCGTCGCGTCCTCGCTCGGGGCCGCGCTCCACCGGTTGCACGCCGGCCTCCGGGCGGTGCGGGGATGAGGCTCTCCAACGTCGAGCGCGGCGAGGGTGTGCGCGCCCGCCTCCTCATCGCCGTGGTGCGTGCGGTCTCCGGGGGACGCCTCCCCGACGTGGTGCGCACGCTGATGTATCGACCCTCGTTCTTCGGCGAGCACCACAACGCGCTCACGCAGGCGGTGATGCGCGGCCCTTCGTCGTGGTCGGTCGGCGAGCGCGAGCTGATGGCGGCGTTCGTCTCCGAGCTGAACCAGTGCCTCTTCTGAACGCGCGCCCACGCCGCGGTCGCGGCGCTGTGCGAAGGGGAGGAGCGCACGCAGGCGGTGCTCCGGGACCCCGAGACGGCCCCCATCTCGCCGGGCTTTCGCGCCACGCTGGCCTTCCTCGCGACGGTCACGCTGATGCCCGACGCGGTGGGGCCGGCCGACGCCGCGAAGGTCCGCGCGGCGGGCGTGAGCGACGAGGCGCTCGAGGACGCGCTCCACGTCTGCTTCCTGTTCAACGTCTACGATCGGCTCGCCGACAGCCTCGGCTGGCAGCAGCAGACCGAGCCGGAGCGACAGGCGAGCGCGCGCCGCCTCTTCACGAAGGGCTACGCCTAGCGCCGTGCGATGAGGGTGCGGAGGGCCTCGGCCTGGTGGAGGCCCTCGGTGTGCCGGAGCGCAGAGACCAGCAGGGCGAGGCGTTCCTGCTCCGAGAGCCCGGGGTGGCGGGCGAGGTCGGTGAACAGCTGGGCGAGCTGGGCCGGCGAGTGCCCGCGGAACCCGCGCCGCGTGAGGAAGCGCAGGACGTCGGCGAGGGTCCGCGCGTCGCTCGCCGAGAGCGTCTCGACCTGGCGGACGGTTCCGATCGTCACCTGCGCCACCTCGAGGAGGGTCGCGCGGAGGCGCGCGAGCGGATCGGGGTCGGGGCGCTCGACGTCCTCCGCGAGGAACAGCTGCGGATCCTGGGCCACGCGCTCGCCGAGGCGGTCGAGGTAGCGGTCGAGGTGGCGCGCCTTCGCGAGGTCGTCGGCGCCGGGGATCGACACCAGCGAGAGCTGCTTCTTCTGCCACTGCGTGCGCGCCTGCGGGGTGACGCGGTCGAACGTGGTGGCGAACGCCGGGCGCTTCGCCCCTTGCAGCATGTGGGCGATGCGGTGGTGGATCTGCCGGAAATCCGGGTCGCGCAGGCCGTAGCCCACGAAGAAGAACGTCTGGTTGAGCAGGAGCCCCTCGAGCAGCAGCGCCATCGCCGGCCGCGTGCGGAAGAAGTCGTCGTAGTCGTCGCGCGAGAGGACGAACTCGCTGCCCGGGGTGGCCGCGCAGCCGTGGAACTTCACGACGAAGCGACCGTCGCGGGCGCCGGTGCGCGCCACGTCCTCCTCGCGCACGACGCGGATCGGGTGCACGCGGAGGGCCTCGAGCGCGGTCTCGAGCAGGTCGTCGTAGTTGGTCGTGACGAAGTGGCGGATCGGCAGCGCGGTGAGGAGGTAGTGCGTGAGGGTCGGTCGCGCGCCGCTCGCGGAGACGGAGAACCGCGCCCGGAGCAGGTCCTCGAGGCTCGGAGAGCGACCCTCGTCGCGGTACCACTGCGCGAGGTCGAGGAAGTGATCGAGGTCGCGGTGGCGGTGCTCCATCGGGATCTCGAGCGCCGTCTCGAGCTCGCCGACGAGGCCCGACCAGGTGGGCAGGCCGGAGCCGAGCGAGGTGCCCGACCCGACGAACAGCACGCACTCGCCGCGGCGCACGGCGTTCACCAGCGCGGGCTCCGGCTCGATCGTCGGATCGAGGGCGATCCCGCGGCGCGTTTCGACGCGGCGCCGCGCCTCCAGCCACACCTGGTAGGTGCCCTCGGTGTAAGGCACGAACGCCACGTCGCTGTCGGGCTCGCGCTCGAGGAAGTCGTGGGCCGCCTCGATCTGCGGCTCGGCGACCGCCAGCCGGTCGTGCCGCGCGCCGCCGTCGCCGGTGAGGAACGTGGGCAACGCGATGCGCCACGGGCGAGGGACGCCGGCGGCTTCGAGGTGCTCGGCCGCGCTGCGGAGCGCACCCTCGACGGCTGCGTAGGCGCGCTCGGCGCGGGGGCTCGCGTCTCCCGTGGCGACGGTGACGACCACCCCGCAGGGACGGCCCTCCAGCGGGAGGAAGAACGAGGTACCGGGCCGTGGCTTCTCGGGCCGCACGCGGGCGCGCAGGGCGGCGTAGGCCTCGGCGAACCCCTCGACCCGGCGCTCGAACGCGGCGGTGAGCTGACCCCCTCGCGAGAGGCTGCGGTCCGTCGAGTAGGCGATCGCGTCCGCGCGGAGCTGCGTCACGTCGCCCAGCGTCACGTGCACGAACCCCATCCCGTTCCTCTCATACTGGATCGCGGGCGCGGCGGAACCACGCGGTGCTCCTGCTCGACAAATCGCACGACGTCTGCAAGATCGTCGCCATGCGCCGCTCGCTCTTCGCTTCTCTCTTCGTGCTCGTGACGCTCGGGTGTTCTGCCAGCAAGGACGACACGGCCAACCCGGGCAAGCTCGATGGCAGCCTGGGCGACGTCGCGCTCGGCGACGACGGCCTCCCGGTCGACGTGGGCACGGGGTTCGAGATCGGCGGCGACGGGACCACGATCGTCGACGCGCCGGCCGACGGCATCGCGTCGCCGATGCGCATCACGCCGGGCGACCTCGTGACCATGCTGGTCGGCGGCAAGCCGACGACGACGGAGTACTTCCTCGAGCTGCTCAACGCCGACGGCACCACGACCGACATCACGGCGGAGGCGGGCTGGTCGCTGCTCGACCCCTCGATCGGCACGTTCGCCGGCAACAAGCTCACCGCGGCGAAGGTGGGCAAGACGATGGTGCGCGCCTCGGCCCGCGGCCTCACGGTCGAGACCAGCGTGGACGTGCGCAACCCGGTCACCATCGTCACGCCGGGCACCGCGGCCGACGCCCCCACCAAGTTCGGGGGCACGGTCGACCCGGCGCGCGCGCCGAGCTTCGTCTACCCGGCCAACAACACCGTCGTGCCGCCCAACATGAACGTGCTCGAGCTGCACTTCATGCCCAACGGCAACTCGCTGTTCGAGCTCGCGTTCGTGGGTGGCGGGATCGACCTCAAGGTCTACCTCGGGTGCACCGCGGTCGGCGGCGGCTGCGTCTACACGCCCGACGCCACGGTGTGGAAGCTGGTCGCCGAGAACGGTCGCGGCAAGGACCCGGTCACCTACACGCTCCGCGGCGTCGACGGCGCGGCCCCCGGCAAGGTGGGCGTCTCGGCCTCGCAGAAGATCTCCTTCGGTCAGGAGGACATCCTCGGCGGCATCTACTACTGGAACGCCGGGGCCGGCGCGACGATGCGCTACGAGTTCGGCGTCAGCGGCAAGGCCGGCGAGGTCTACCTCAACGCGCCGCTCGCGGGCGCGGGCACCTGCGTGGGCTGCCACGTGCTCTCGCGCACCGGCAAGCGCATCAGCGTCGGCTTGGACATCCCCTCGCCCTCTCCGTACAAGGTGTTCGACGTCGCGACGCGCGCGCTCGTGTACGCGCAGGGCAGCACGTTCGGGGGCGGCGGCTCGAACTTCTTCTCGTTCTCGCCCGACGGCTCGCAGATCGTGACCTCCAACGGCATCACGACGGCCCTCCGCGACGCCAAGACCGGGGCGGCCATCGTCGACCCGCTGGTGAACCCGGGCGCGCAGCCGGACTGGTCGCCGGACGGCAAGACCATCGTCTACGCCAAGCCCTCGAGCGCGCCGCCGTGCCTGCCGCCGTTCTGCGGCGCGACGGGCGTGGACAGCTCGTCGCTCGAGACCCTGACACTATCTGGCAGCAAGTGGGGCCCCGGCAAGACGCTGGTGCCTTTCGGCGGGCAGAACAACTTCTACCCGGCGTTCTCGCCCGACGGCACGTGGGTCGCGTTCAACCGGTCGCCTGGCAACACCAACTCGTACGACTCCAAGGATGCGCTCGTGTACCTGGTCGCGGGCGCAGGGGGCACGCCGGTCAAGCTCGCCAACGCCTCGACCGGCGGTGACTCGTGGCCCAAGTGGACGCCGGTGGTCCAGAAGTACAAGTCCGGCCAGCTGCTCTGGCTCACGTTCTCGAGCCGCCGCGCGTACGGCCTGCGCTCCGCCGACGGAAAGACGGCGCAGATCTGGATGACCGCGATCGACCCGAGCAAGGCGTCGTCGGGCGTCGACCCGAGCGCGCCGGCGTTCTGGCTGCCGTTCCAGGACCTCGCGAGCGGCAACCACATCGCGCAGTGGGTCACCAAGGTCGAGCGCAAGCCGTGCTCGTCGCCCGCCGAGTGCCTGACCGGCGAGCAGTGCGTCGGCGGCGTGTGCCGGCCGGTGATCAAGTAACCCCCCACCCTGCAGCGGCTTCGTGGGGCGCAGCGGCTGCACCCTCCGGACCCGGTTCGCGGCCGCGTTCGGCGGGTCCGTGATTTGCTGAGAAAGGGGGCATGTCGACCGCGCAGCGCACCCCTCTCCGGCGGCGCTCGACCAAGGCGGCGTTCTGGATCCTCGCCCTCGCCGTCGCGGCCTTCGCCTTCTACCGATTCCGCGCCACCTCGGGGCCCGACGCCGTGAAGGTGCAGGTCCACCGCGTCGCCAAGGGGACGGTCCGCGACCTCGTCACCTCGTCGGCCGCGGGTCGGGTGGGGGCCTTCCGCGAGGTCACCCTGCGGGCGGAGCTCGGCGGCTCGGTCGTGAAGCTGCACCACCGTCGAGGCGACAAGGTCGCCGCGGGCGAGGCGCTCGTGTCGTTCGACCCGCAGGACCTGTCCTACCGCCTGCGCATCGCGGAGGTCGGCGTGATGCTCGGCAAGGCGCAGGCCGCGCAGGCCGAGGCGAGCGCCGCCGTCGTGAGCAAGAACGCCGCGCTCGCGAAGCAGCTCGGCGCCGTCGGCGCGATGCCGGGCAAGGACGTCGACGCGGTCGAGGCGCAGGAGGAGGCCGCCAAGAAGGGCATCAAGGTCGCCGAGGTGGGCATCGCGCAGGGGGCGGCCAACGCCGCGCTCGCGCGCCTCACGCTCAAGAAGGCCACCGTCTCCGCGCCGTTCGCCGGGCTCGTGCTCTCGACCGCCACCGAGGAGGGCGAGATCCTGCCGGGCGGCGCGCCGCTGCTCGTGCTCGCCGACACGAGCGCGATGCACGTGGACGCCGACTTCGACGAGATGGACCTCGGCAAGCTCGCCCTCGGGCTGCGCGCCGAGCTCGCGTTCGACGCGTTCCCCGAGCGGCTGTTCGGCTCCGTCACCGAGATCTCGCCGATGGTGCAGAAGGATCTCCGCGGCAACCGCAGCATCTCGCTGCGCTTCGCCCTCGGCAACGAGCCGCGGCTGCGCGTCGGCATGAGCGTCGACGTCGACGTCGTCGTCTCGACCCGCGCCGACGTCGTGTGGGTGCCGCCCTCCGCCGTGCTCGGGCGCGGCACCGACCGCAGCGTCTACGTGGTGGACGCCGGCGTCGCGAAGAAGCGCAAGGTGGAGGTGGGGATCGCGACCTGGGAGACCGTCGAGGTGAAGTCGGGCGTCGTGCCTGGCGACCTCGTCGTGCTCGACGCCGCGATGCCGGGCCTCAAGGACGGCGCCAAGGTCTCGTTCGAGCCCGAGAAGCCGAGCGGGCAGCTCGTGGGGAAGCTGTGAGCGCCGTCGCGCGCGAGGCCGAGGCGCTGATCGAGCTCGCCGACGTGCGGCGGAGCTTCGTGGTCGGCGACCAGACGGTCGACGTTCTGCGCGGCCTCACGTTCTCGATCGACCGCGGCGAATACGTCGCGATCATCGGGCCCTCCGGCTCGGGCAAGAGCACGCTGCTCTACCAGATCGGCTGCCTCGACACGCCGACCAGCGGCACCTACCGGCTCGCCGGCTGGGACGTCGGCGCGCTCGGCGACTCCGAGCTCGCGGCGCTCCGCAACCGCACGATCGGCTTCGTGTTCCAGGCGTTCCACCTGTTGCCGCACACGACCGCGATCGACAACGTGGCGCTGCCGCTGCGCTACGCCGGCGTCGGGGTGCGCGAGCGGAGGGCGCGGGCGCGCGCGGCCCTCGAGCGGGTGCGCCTCGGGCACCGGCTCGACGCCCACCCCGAGCGCCTCTCCGGCGGCGAGCGCCAGCGCGTGGCGATCGCGCGCGCCATCGTGCACAAGCCCGAGCTGATCCTCGGCGACGAGCCCACCGGCAACCTCGACCAGAAGGTGGGGCGCGAGATCGTCGACCTGTTCGAGGACCTGAACCGCGAGATGGGGTCGACCGTGGTGCTCGTGACCCACGACCTCGAGATCGCGCGGCGCACCCGCCGGGTCGTCCGGCTGGTCGACGGCCAGGTCGAGTACGACGGGCCGCCCGCGGGGTTGCCATGATCGAGTACCTCCGCTCCGCGTTCGCGGCGCTGGTCGCCAACAAGGTGCGCGCGTCGCTCACCATGCTCGGCGTGATCATCGGGGTGCTCGCGGTGACCCTGCTCGTGAGCGTCGGCGACGGCGCGCGCAAGTACCTCGACGACACGATCGGCGGCATCGGCACGAACCTCCTCATCGTCACCGCCGGCAAGCGCGAGACCAAGGGCATGGGCGGCCCGCCGCTCTCCAGCACCAAGCCGCTGACGCTCGACGACGTGCGCGCGCTCGAGCGGCAGGGCACGCTGCTCCGCGCGGTCTCGCCCGTGGTGCAGGGCGGTGGCTCGGTGCGCTACCAGGGCCGAACCCGCGACGTGTCGGTCATCGGCGTCGGCCCGAGCTTCGCCGACCTGCGCAACATGCACGTGGCGATCGGCGAGTTCGTCCGCCAGGAGGACCTCGACGGCCGCCGGCGCGTGGTGGTGCTCGGCCGCACGGTGGTCCGCGAGCTGTTCGGCGAGGAGCCCGCGCTCGGCAAGCCGGTGCGCATCGCCGAGGGGCGCTTCCGCGTGGTCGGGATCATGGAGGCCAAGGGCACCTCTCTCGGCTTCGACCTCGACGACCTCGTGTTCATCCCCGCCACGGCCGCGCAGGACCTGTTCGGCAAGGACGACATCGGCAGCGTCATCACGGCGGCGCGCGCCAAGGAGGACGTCGGCCAGGCGATGGCGCAGGTCGAGGAGATCCTCGCCCGCCGCCGCAACGGTGAGCACGTGGTCACCATCCAGAGCCAGGACGACCTCCTGCAGACGTTCAACACGATCACCTCGGCCATGACCTGGGTGCTCCTCTGCATCGCCTCCATCTCGCTCCTGGTCGGCGGGATCGGGATCATGAACATCATGCTGGTCTCGGTGCGCGAGCGCACCCGCGAGATCGGCGTGCGCCGCGCGATGGGCGCCACGCGCGCGGACATCCTCTGGCAGTTCCTCCTCGAGAGCGTGCTGATCAGCGTGTGCGGCGGCGGCGTCGGGCTCGGGCTCGGGGTCGCGATCATCATGACGGTGCACCGCTTCGCGCCGGCCATCCCGGTGCAGTTCTCGCCGTGGATCGCCGCGGTGGCGTTCGGGTCGGCCTGCGTGGTCGGGATCCTGAGCGGCGTGTTCCCCGCCCGCAGCGGCGCGCAGCTGGATCCGGTGGAGGCGCTCCGGTACGAGTAGCTCGGCGCGAGCGGAACAGGCGTTGACAGCGTCCTTCGGTCGCGGCTCTCTCGTCGGCGGTGGACCCGAGGGAGCCGAGCACCGTCGAACGCGAGGCCCTGGAGGCGCTCTACGACCAGGGCCAGGTGCTCGCGATCCACGGGCGCTTCGCCGACTTCTCCCCGCCGGCGACCTGGTCGGGCCTCGACAACCTCCTGTTCGCGAGCCGGCTCGCCGTGCGTCTCGGCGACGCCCGGCTGAGCCACCGGCTCGACCTCCGAGTCCTGCGTCGGTACCCGCGGCGACTCGACGGGCGCGCGCTGCACGTGGCGATGACCGCGGAGCACCGCGACCCCGGCGCCGCGTGGGCGCTCGCCCGCGGGGTGACCCCGGACCCAACCGAGCCAGACAGCGCGCAGGGACGCTGGTTCTCGACCGTCGCGCGCGTGCTGATCGAGCTCCGCGACTTCGAGCGGGCCGCCGAGCTGCTCGATC
>JAEUKC010000369.1:0-7051 GCA_016794445.1 Myxococcales bacterium | reverse complement strand
TGCGGGCGCGGTGCTCCTCGCCCGGGATCTCGCGCAGGTGGTAGTCGCCGATGACGCGGGCGAGGTCGAGGCCGCGGAACTTCTCGCGCACCGAGTCGAGCAGGTTGCGGCGCGCGATGTTGAGCTCGCGGTCCTGCATCTCGTAGCGCACGCGGGTCTTCTCGGCCTCGTCGGCCGCCGTGCGCAGCTGCTTGAGCTCGGCCTCGTGCGCGCCCATCGCCGCGCGGGCGGCCTCGTGCAGCGCCTTCTTCTCCACGAGAGCGTCACGCAGCGCCTGGGCCACGGTGACGAGCCCCTCGAGGCGCTCGCGGCTCGCGACGAGGAAGCCGGCGAGCTCGCCCTGGCGACGCGCGCCGCCGAGGAGCTCCTCGCGGAGGCGGTCTTCGCGCGTCCCGAGCTCGACCATCGACCGCGACAGGCGCTCGAGGGCGCCCTCGATGCCACGCGTCTTCTCCTTGGCGCGCGCGACCTGGATCTTGCGCTCGGTGACCACGCTGCGGCGCGCCTCGACCTCCTGGCGCTTGTCGTCGGCGTCGCGCTGGGCGTCCTCGCCCTGCCCTTCGATCGCGGTCTTCTCGTCGTAGGCCGTGGCGAGGTCGGCGCGGGCGTCGCCCTGCTCGCCCTCGGCCTCGGCGAGCTGCTCGGCGAGGTCCTGGGTCTCGCCGACGAGGGTCTCGAGGCGCTGGCGCGCGCGGGAGAGATCGTTGTCCGTCGCGCGGAGGTCCTTCTCGGCCGAGACGAGCGCGAGCTCGCCCTGGTGCTCGCTGCGGCGGGCGGCGTCGAGGGCCGTCTGCGTCTCGCTGATCTGCGCGCGCAGGGCCTGGTGCTTCTGGACGAGGTCGGTGACGACGACGTCGAGCCGCGCGACCACCTCGGACAGCTCGCGGGTCTCGCGCTTGCTGTCGAGCATGCCCGCGGCGACCTGCTCGTGCTCGCCGGCGACGACGCGGCCGTCGCGGTGGAACACCTCGCCCTCGAGGGTGACGACCGCGTGCGGCGGGCGATCGGCGAGGCGCTCGCGGACGCGGTGGGCGGCCTCGAAGTCGCGCGCGACGACGATGTCGCCGAGCACCGCGCGGACGATCTCCTGGTCGTCGGGCCGGATCTTCACGAGGTCGGCGAAGTACCCGAGCGCGTCGCCGCTCTCGAGCAGGTCGGCCGGGAGCGCGGCCACGTTCTCGCCGAGGTGGCGGCCCGCGCGCGGGAGGAACGCGGCGCGCCCCTTCTTCTCGTCGCGCAGCCAGTGGGCGAGTTCGATGGCCTTGGCCTCGTCGGTCACGACCAGGGTCTGCAGGTGGTCGCCGAGCGCGGCGGCGAGGGCCTGGGTGAGCTCGGGCGGCGGCTCGACCAGATCGGCGAGCATGCCGAGCACGCCCGGGTCGCGGCGGTGGATGACCGCGCGGACGCCGAGGCCGACGCCCTCGAGGCGCGACTGCACCTCGAGGAGCGCGTGCATGCGCGAGCGCGCGCGCTGCAGGTCGTGCTTGTTGGTGTCGAGGAGCTTCTCGCTCTCGATGACGTCGCGCTTGAGCTGGGTGAGCCGCTGCTCCTGGGCCTCGCGCTCGGTGACGCTGGTGGTCTTGCCGTGGCGGAGGTCGTCGACGGCGCGGGAGAGCTCGGCCTGGCGCGCGACGAGCTCGAGCTGACGGCCCTCGAGGTCCTCGCGCTCGGCCTGCAGCTTCTCGCGGCGGACGAGGACGTCGTTCTTGCGGCGGTCGAACCCGGCGAGGGCCGCTTCGGAGCGGGCGATGCGGGCGGCGAGCTCGCTGCTCTTGCGGCGGAGCTCGGCCAGGCGACGGTCGGCCTCCTCGAGGCGGGCCAGCGACTCCTGCATGCGCTCGTCGTCGACGAGCAGCGCGGCCTCGGCGGCCTCGTCGTCGTCGCGGCGGGAGGCGAGCTCGGCGGCGAACCGCTCCTGCTCGCCGCGCAGGGCGTCGCGCTCGCGGCTCACGCCCTCGAGCTCGCGGGCGGCGTCGGCCTCGCGGGCCTTGATGGTCTGCAGGTTGTCGCGGGCGCGGGCGATCTCGGCCTCGAGGGCGGAGACCTCCTTGTCCTTGGCGATGCTCTCCTGCTGCACGAGCTCGAGCGCGTGCTCGGCCTCGAGCGAGGCGAGGCGCAGGCCCTCGAGCTCGGCCTCGCGGGTGACGAGGGCCGTGCGGCGCTGGTCGGCGGCGTCGGTCCACTCCCCGAGGGCGACCTGCACGAACTTCTGCGTCGCGACGATGCCGAGGAACTTGTGGGCGGCCTCGTGGAGGACGAGGTCGTCCTGCTCGCGGCGGTAGGAGAGGTAGCGCTCGGCCTTCTTGGCCTGGCGCTCGAGCGAGCCGAGGTTCTTCTCGAGCTCGGTGACGATGTCGCCGACGCGCAGCAGGTTCTGCTGGGTGAGCTCCATCTTGCGCTCGGCCTGCTTGCGCTTGCTCTTGTACTTGGTGATGCCGGCCGCCTCCTCGATGAGCATGCGCCGGTCCTCGGGCTTGCTCGAGACGATGAGGCCGACCTTGCCCTGCTCGATGATCGAGTAGGCCTTGGTGCCCGCGCCGGTGCCGAGGAACAGGTCGGTGATGTCCTTGAGGCGGACCTGCGTCTTGTTGATCAGGTACTCGCTCTCGCCGTCGCGGTGCAGGCGGCGGGTGACGGCGATCTCGGGGTAGTCCCGGTACTCGACCGGGGCGAGGCCGTCCTTGTTCTCGAAGGTGAGCGTGACCTCGGCGAAGCCCGCGCCGCTGCGCGTCTCGCTGCCGTTGAAGATGACGTCCTCCATGGCCCGGCCGCGGAGGTGCTTGGCGCTCTGCTCGCCCATGCACCAACGGATCGCGTCGACGATGTTCGACTTGCCGCAACCGTTCGGGCCGACGATGCCCGTGACGTCGTGGTCGAACTTGATGACCGTGCGATCGTTGAAGGACTTGAACCCGAGGATCTCGAGCTTGCGGAGCTGCATGGGGGGTACGCTCCCGGCGGGGGTTGCGCCTCGCTCGAACCGCACCCGGGACCAGCCCGGAGGCGGCGCGCCAGAGGACACGCCGGTAGTGACCCGACAAGAACTAGGCTGCCCCGGGGGCTCGCGCAAGCCATTTTCCCCCGGAATCGCAAGTGCGCGGAATCCTTTCCTGTGGAAAACCCGCGGAATCCCCTTGCCCAACCTGAGGAAAGGCTCCAGAACAAGGGGAATGTTCGTGCTCGAGCCGCTCTTCGCGCTCCTCACGTGCCTCCTCGTCTACTGGGGGATCGGGGTCTACCGCCGCCACACGAGCGAGTTCGTCCCCGACCCCGACTTCGAGCGCTGGTGCGCGTCAGGGCCCCTCCTCATGGCCTTCCGCTGCCGCGGCGACGCCCACGACCTGCGCATGCTGCTCCGCCAGACCATCGCCCCCGACGAGGAGATCCTCAACCTGCGAGGCGGCGTGCCCTGGCAGTACTACCACTACGAGGTCGTCGTCCGGAGCCCGTCGGAGTCGGTGGTGACGGTGCACCTGTGCGCGGCCAAGGTGCAGCGCGGCGAGGGCAAGGCCTGCGTCGACGCGGCCGAGGTCGTCGCGCGCCTCGTCTCGGACCCGGACCTCGCGATCGAGGAGGTGTGGCTCCACGGTCAGCTGCACCCGTCGGACGCGCCGTCCCGCCACCGCGACCGGGTGCACTGGATCGGTCAGGGACCGGAGACGCTCGCCCCCATGATCGGGCAGCCCGTGTGGTCCAGCTCCGAGGCCGCCTGACGCAACCACGCCCTCCCCGAAGGCATCGGTCGATCATGCTCTCTCGCATCGACGACGGAACCATCGTCGACTGGACCCTGGAGTACGACCCGCAGCGCCGCCTGATCGTGGCCCGCCGCGCCACGGAGCGACTCAGCCCCGCCCCCGGTGACGGCGCGCTGTCGGTGTTCCAGGAGCTGCTGTCTGCACACGCCATCGACCCGGGAACGACCCTGTTGCTCGTCGATCTACGCCGCGCTGGCCTGCGCAACGCGGACGAGGACGAGGCCGCCGAGGCCCGGCGCCGCCGCACCCTCAATGCCTTCACCCAGCGCTTCGAGAAGAGCGCGTACCTCGTGCGCCTCGCCGTCGGCAAGCTGCAGGTGCACAGGTACGCCGCGGAGGCCGGGGTCACCCTGCAGGTGTTCGACGACGAGCCCCAGGCCCTCGCCTACCTCACCGGCTGAGTCAGGGCCCGGCGGGCGCCTCCCCCGTGGGTGGCTCCCCCGTGGGCGGCTCCCCCGTCGGGAGCTCCACGTGCGGCTGGCTCGCGGCCGGGGCGTCCGCGCTGTCCTTGCCGATGCGGTGCACGTTCGCCGTGTCGACGCCGCTCGCCTCGATGAACTCGCGCACGTCGTCGCGCCCGCACTCGAGCACCTCTTGCGGGGTGCCGCTCGCCACGATCTTGCCGCGCACGAGCACGTGCACGCGGTGGGCGATGCGGAACGTGGAGGCCATGTCGTGCGAGATCACCACGTTGGTCACGCCGAAATCCCGGCGCGCCTGCTCGATCATCTCGTCGACCGTGTGGGTCGTGATCGGATCGAGGCCGCTCGTGGGCTCGTCGTAGATGATGATCTTCGGGTCGAGCATGAGGGCGCGCGCGAGCCCCACGCGCTTGCGCATGCCGCCGCTGACCTCGGCCGGATACAGGTCCTCGACCCGCGTCTCGAGCCCGAGCGCGACGAGCTTGTCGCGCACCTTCGCGCGGATCTCCTTCTCGGAGAGGCTCGTGTGCTCGCGCAGCGGGAACGCCACGTTGTCGAAGATGGTGAGCGAGTCGAGCAGCGCCGCGTACTGGAAGCACATCCCGAACTTGTGGCGCACCTCGTTGAGCGCCCGCTCGCTCAGCGGGGCGATGTCGACGCCGTCGATCTCGACGCGCCCCGAGGTGGGCTTCTCGAGCCCGATGAGCAGGCGCAGCAGCGTCGTCTTGCCGGCGCCGGAGCCGCCGATGATGACGTTGGTCTCGCGCTCCTTGCAGTCGAGGTCGACGCCGTCGAGCACGGTGTGCTCGCCGAAGCGCTTGGTCAAGCCGACGCAGCGGACCGGCGGCGGCGCCGCCTCCTCCGCACTCCGCGCCGCCTTCTTCTTCTTCACAGCGAGGCTTTCGCCTCCTCGATGGCGCCCTCGACGGCGGCGCGCAGCGCGTCGCGGCGCGCCTCGGTGTCGGCCTCGAAGCGCACCACGAGCACCGGCCCGGTGTTGGAGGCCCGCACGAGGCCCCAGCCGTGGTCGAACAGGATGCGCGCGCCGTCCACGTCGACCACTTCACGCACCGCGAGGCCGTCGACGCTCCCGCCGATGGCCGCGCGGAACTTGTTGCGGACGGCGTCCACGATGCGGAACTTGAGCGCGTCGGGGCAGTCGACCCGGATCTCGGGGGTGACGAAGGTCTTCGGCAGATCGGCGAGCAGCTCGCCGATGGTCTTGCCCTCGCGCGCGAGGATCTCGACGAGCCGCAGCGCGGCGTAGATCGCGTCGTCGTAGCCGAAATAGCGGTCGGCGAAGAACAGGTGGCCGCTCATCTCGCCGGCGAGCAGCGCGTGCTCCTCCTTCATCTTGGCCTTGATGAGCGAGTGGCCCGTCTTCCACATGATGGGCCGGCCGCCGTGCTTGGCGATGTCGTCGTAGAGGGTCTGCGAGCACTTCACCTCGCCGAGGATCGCGCCGCCCGGGTGGTCGCGGAGGATGTCGCGCGCGAACAGGGTGAGCAGGCGGTCGCCCCACACGATGCTGCCGTCGGCGTCGATGGCGCCGAGGCGGTCGGCGTCACCGTCGAACGCGAGGCCCACCTGCGCCTTGGTCTCCTTCACCTTGGCGATGAGCTCCGCGACGTTCTCCGGCTGGGTCGGGTCGGGGTGGTGGTGGGGGAAGCGCCCGTCCATGTCGCAGTGGAGCGCGACGGGCTCGAGGCCGACCGCCTTGAAGGCGGCGAGCGCGAGCGGCCCCCCCGCCCCGTTGCCGGCGTCGACCACCACCGAGATCTTCTGCTTCAGCACGATCTTCTCGCGCATGGTGTCGACGTACGCGGGCTCCGGGTCCCAGCGCTCGACCGTGCCGCGATGCTCGCCCTTCATGCGCACGCCGGCCTCGACGTGGGCGCGCAGGGCCTGGATCTCGACGCCGTAGATCGAGCCGCTTCGGCGCAGCATCTTGACGCCGTTCTCGTCGCCCGGGTTGTGGCTGCCGGTGATCATGAGGCCGCCGTCGACGCCGAGGTGGTGCACGCTGAAGTAGAGCATCGGGGTCGGGCCGATGCCGACGTCGACCACGTCGACGCCCGCGGCCACGAGCCCCTCGACCAGCGCCTCGAACAGGCGCGGCGAGGAGAGGCGGCAGTCGCGCCCGACGGCCACCTTGGGGCGCGCGCCCTCGGGGAACAGCGTGCGGAACGCGTAGCCGATCCCCTCGAACAGATCGCTCGAGAGGTGGCGCTCGGCGTGCCCGCGAATGTCGTACTCGCGGAAGATCTGGGCGGGGAAGTCGGTGCTCATGGTGCTCACTCGCGGCGGATGACGACCTTGGTGATACGGGGCTTGGTGACGGGCGTCTCGCCCTGCACCGGGGTGTTGCCGATCTTGTGGATGGTCTCCTCGGGGCTGCACTCGCCGAAGATCGTGTAGCCGCCGTCGAGCCAGGGGGCCGCGCCGTCGGTGATGAAGAACTGCATGCCGTTGGTGTTGGGACCCTTGTTGGCCATGCACAGCTGCCCCGCGTGGTCGTGCTTGCTGCCCGGCCAGACCTCGTCGGCGAACACGTAGCCCGGGTCGCCCGTGCCCATGCCGCTCGGGTCGCCGCCCTGGATCATGAACCCCTTGACCACGCGGTGGAACACGACGCCGTCGTAGGCCGGGCGCCGGACCCAGGAGCCGCCGACCGGGTCCTTGAACGGCTGGATCCCGCGGGCGAGGCCCACGAAGTTGGCGACCGCGACCGGCGCCTTGTCGTCGAGCAGCTTGCAGGAGATCTTGCCCATGTCGGTCTCGAGGTCGGCGTAGAGCGTGCCCGCCTTGGCGAGGCCCTCGGTGACCGCCTGGAGCGTGTACGGCGACTTGATGGCCGTGATGGGACCACCG
>JAEUKC010000349.1:0-25056 GCA_016794445.1 Myxococcales bacterium | reverse complement strand
CGCCGTCGTCGCGGCGGTCGTGGGGGCTCGAAGCGCAAGGAGATCATCACCGACGTCAACGCCGAGGGCGGCGCGGTCGCCGAGCTGGTCGAGGGCGCCGAGGTGGACGGCGAGGAAGGTCCGGAGGGCGGCGCGGAGGCCGCCGAAGGGGCCGTGGACGGCGCCGAGGGTGTCGAGGGCGGAGCGCCCAAGGCCCCGCGGACGCGTGGCAGGCCCAAGGCCGAGCCCGCGGCGCCGATCGATCCCTCGAAGGACGTCGCCGTCGCTGCGGCCGCCGTCGAGGTGGACCCGGAGATCGCCGCCGAGTTCGGCTTCACCGTCGGAGACGCCACGCCGGCCAAGCCTGCCGCGCGCGAGGGCCGCGAGCGCGGTCGTGGCCGCGGCGAGCGCGGGCGAGATCGCGGTCGGGGTCGCGAGGGCGGAGGCCGCGAAGGCGGAGGCCGCGACCGCGGCGACAAGCCGCCGCCCAAGGAGGGCGGCCTGCGCCTCGCCCGCACGACCCCGATCAACGAGGTCGTCAAGGAGGGCCAGGAGGTCATCGTCCAGGTGACCAAGGACCCGATCGGCACCAAGGGCGCGCGCGTCTCGAGCCACATCTCGCTGCCCGGCCGCTACGTCGTGTACATGCCGACCGTCGAGCACGTGGGCGTCTCGCGCCGCATCGGCAACGACGTCGAGCGCCGTCGCCTCCGCGAGGCCATCGACGCGATGAAGCCCCCGCAGGGCGGCCTCATCGTGCGCACGGTCGCCGAGGGCCTCACCAAGAAGCACCTCAAGAGCGACGTCGGCTACCTCGTCCGCCTGTGGGGCGAGATCGCCAAGAAGAAGGAGTCGGGCGTGCGCGCGCCGGCGGTGCTCTACAGCGAGCTCGACGTCGTGCTCCGCACCGCGCGCGACATGTTCACCGACGACGTCGAGAAGATCGTCATCGACGACCGCGAGCAGTACCAGCGCCTGCAGCGCTTCATCGAGATGTTCATGCCGGAGCGCGCCGCGCAGATCGAGCTCTACGACAAGGAGGAGCCGATCTTCGACGCCTACGGGCTCGAGGACGAGATCGCCCGCGCGCTCTCCCGCAAGGTCCCGCTCGAGAGCGGCGGCTACCTCATCATCGACCAGGCCGAGGCGCTCACCGCGATCGACGTGAACAGCGGTCGCTTCGTCGGCAAGGGCAACAAGGATCCGGAGGACACCATCCTCCAGACCAACCTCGAGGCCGTGCAGGAGATCGCCTACCAGCTCCGCTTCCGCAACATCGGCGGCCTCATCGTGCTCGACCTCATCGACATGGAGAAGTCGGGCAACCGCGAGAAGGTCTACCGCGCGCTCGAGCAGGCGCTGCTCGCCGACAAGGCCAAGACCAGCATCAACCGCATCAGCGAGCTCGGCCTCGTCGAGATGACCCGCAAGCGCACGCGCGAGTCGCTGGGCCGCATGCTCAACGAGCCCTGCTTCTACTGCGATGGCACCGGCCACCTGCAGTCGCGCACCACCATCGCCTACGAGATCCTCCGCCAGATCCGCCGCGAGCGGCAGAGCCTGCCCGGGTTCAAGGTGATCGTGAACGCCCACCCCTCGGTGGTCGACGTGCTCAAGACCGACGAGCGCGAGGCCCTGCGCGAGAGCGAGCGCCGCTACCAGCGCCAGATCCTGCTGGTACCCCACAAGGAGTACCACCTCGAGCAGTTCGACCTGACCGGCAACTAGCTCCCGCCGCCGTGACATGGCGGTGACCTGGCCGAGGCAGGATCGGAGCCGTGCTGACCGAGGTGCGGCTCCGAGACGCCTGGCTGCTCGCGATCCTCGCGGCGTTGCCGGCGCTCGCCTTGACGCTACTCGGCCTGCGCGCCCTGCGCGGCGAGGAGGCCGCCGTGCGTCGCGAGGCGGCGACGGCCGTCGAGGCGGCGGCGCGCGCAGCGGCGCTCGATCTGGAGGCCGCACTCGACGGCCTCGGCGCCTCGCTCGCGACGACCGCGGTGACCGGCGACGACCTCGCGATCCTGGGCGCGCTCCGGGGCCTCTCGACCCCGCTCGCCGGGGACCCCTTCGTCTTCGACGCGAGCCCGTTGCGGCTGCGCGCGCCGCTGTTCGCCGACGAGGGGCCCGCGCACGACGACGGCCCGCCGAGCCCCACGTGTCGCGCCGCGCTCGACACCCACGATCGGGGAGCCGCGCTCTTGGCGTGCGTGCACGCGCGCGGTCCCTCGGGGCGCTTCCTGTTCCCGGTGCTCGCGCTGGATCCCATGGGTCCCCTCGACACGGCGGTGCTCGAGCCGTGGATCCGCCAGCACCAGGCGCGCCTCTCGGGCACCGAGCGGGCCGCGGTGCGCGCCGACGCGCTTCGTGCAGGGCGGCCCACGGTCGTCGCGCTGCTCGACGCGACCACGGGCGTCTCGCCCGATCTCGCGGCGGTGATGCTCGATCCGGCGTGGGACCGCGCACTCCGCGGCGTGATCGGCCCGGTGACGACGGTCCGCGTCGACGGCGGCCTCGCGCGGGCGCGGCGGCTCGGTGACGGTCGCCTCGTCGGCGTGTTCGTCGGGCCCGCCGCGATGGGCGCGTGGCTGGCGAGCCGATCGACCACCGGCCTGCGCTTCCGACTCGCGCCGCCGAGCGCCGCGCGGATCGACCCGCCGACGGCCTGGGCGCGGATCACGCCGACCCTCGGGGTGCACGTCGAGCACCGAGACCCGGCGGCCCTCGTGCGGGCGACGACGCGGAGCCGGCTCGTCCTCGGCGCCATCGCGGTCGTCGGCGCCGCGCTCGCGCTGCTCGGCGCGTGGCTCACGGTGGCGCGGCTCCGACGCGAGCGCCAGAATGCGGCGCTGCGCACCGACTTCGTGAGCACGGTGTCCCACGAGCTGCGCACGCCGATCGCCTCGATCCGCATGCTCGCCGAGCTGCTCGAGCAAGGGCGCGTGACCGGCGCCGAACAGCCGGAGCTCTTCGCCGCGATCGCCTCGGAGTCGCGGCGCATGGGCGAAACGGTGGAGCGCCTGCTCGGCTTCGGTCGCCTCGCCGCCGGTCGGTCGGTGGCCACGCGCAAGCGGGTCGACGTGGCCGTGGTGCTCGGCGCGGCGCTGGACGACTTCGCGGCCCGGTTCCCCGACGCCGTGATCGAGCGCGAGCTCCCGCCGACGGAGGCCGACGTGGACGCCGACCAGCTCCGCCTCGCGCTCGACAACCTGCTCGCGAATGCCCGGAAATATGCGCCGAAGAGCCCCTGCGTAGTGCGGCTCAGCTCGACCGAAAGCGAGCTCGAGATCCGCGTCGAGGACCACGGACCCGGCGTCGCGCGCAAAGATCGGCGTCGCGTGTTCCAGCCGTTCGAGCGAGGGGACGCGCGGCTCTCGGCGGCGACCGAGGGCAGCGGCATCGGGCTCTCGCTGGTCGCCCACGTGGCCACGGCCCACGCCGGCCGCGCTTGGATCGAGGACACTCGAGGGGGTGGCGCGACCTTCGTCGTCGCGCTCGGGAGGTACACGTGACGCGCATGGAGACGGTGCTGGTGGTCGAGGACGATCCGATCCTCCGCATGGGCCTCGAGAAGACGCTGCGCTCCGAGGGCTACCGGGTGCTGGTGGCCAAGACCGGCCCGGACGGCCTCGCGATGGCGCTCGCCGAGCACCCCGACCTCGTGCTCCTCGATCTCATGCTGCCGGGCATGAACGGCTTCGAGATCTGCGAGGAGATCCGCCGGCGCGACGCCGACGTGCCGATCGTGATGCTGACCGCCAAGGGCGAGGAACACGACAAGGTGCGCGGCCTCCGCGTGGGCGCCGACGACTACGTGACCAAGCCGTTCGGGGTGGCCGAGCTCCTGGCGCGCCTCGAGGCCGCGCTGCGGAGGCCGCGCGCGCGCCGCGCCGCCCAGGAGATCGTGCGGATCGGCGCCGTGGAGGCCGACTTCCGCGCCCATCGGCTGACCCGCGACGGCGTCGCGCTCGAGGTCACCGCGCACGAGATGAAGCTGCTCGAGTTCCTGCTGCGTCACGAGGGCGCGCTGCTCACGCGGCAGCAGATCCTCGATGGCGTCTGGGGCGCCGACTACTACGGCACCGAGCGCACGGTCGACAACTTCGTCAACCGGCTGCGCAGCAAGATCGAGGTCGATCCGCGCGCGCCCGCGCACCTCGTGACCGTGCGCGGCGGCGGCTACCGGTTCACCCGGTGACCGAACGGTGAAGTGGCGAACAAGATGCGAACAAGGTCGGGACGCAGGATGAGTGGGTCGACGCCGGATGCGCGACAGGAGATTCGAACCATGAAGCACCTCGTCACCCTCACCGCAGTCACCGCCCTCTTCACCGGCTGCCTCGGCCAGCCCGAGGCGACCCCCACCGAGGCCGGCGCCGCGCCGAGCGCCGTGCCCTCGGCCGCGCCCGTCTCGAAGGTCGCCCTCGAGGTCGAGCAGGCCATTCGCAACGTCGACGTCGGCAAGTCCCTCGGGGAGGCGCGCGCGACCCTCGAGGCGGGGCTCGGCGACGCGACGCTCTCGGACGATCTCCGCGACGAGGCCACGCTGGCCCTCGCGCGGGCCAAGGACGCCCTCGGCGATCGCGAGGCGGCGATCACCACCGTCGAGGGGCTGCTCGAGAAGCGCGTCGACAAGCACCCCTGGCGCTTCGACGAGGCGGCCGACGCGCTGCTGCAGAAGCTGGTCACCGGCAGCGCGCAGAAGTCCCTGCGTGACGACGACGGGGGTGCGCCGGTGGCGCCGTTCGCCCGCGCCCTGACGCCGTTCTTCCCCGTGCACGACGGCAAGCTGAAGGTCG
The DNA here is from genome assembly GCA_016794445.1 of Myxococcales bacterium. GTDB lineage: Bacteria > Myxococcota_A > Polyangia > Polyangiales > JADJMO01 > JADJMO01. The sequence continues at coordinate 20,281 of JAEUKC010000349.1, read as the reverse complement.
ACCTCCTGCAGTTCGGCGCCCCGTCGGAGCCCGACGAGCTCGGCACGTTCGCGGTGGTCGAGGCCGTGCGCGCGAAGGCCCGCGAGGCCTGCCCGCTCTGCGACGACCACCTCTCCGGGCACACCTCGTCGTCGCGGCACGGCTCCTGGACCGCGATCGCGGCGGAGCGCGCGCGCCTCGACAAGTCGCTGGTCGTGTTCTTCTTCGACCTCGGGGCGCACAAGATCCCCGCCCGCTACGACGCCCACCTCCCGCTGCCGAGCGCCGAGGTGATCGCCCGGCTCGAGAAGGGGGCGGGCCTCGTGGCGGTCAAGTCGCGCCCGGGCGCGCCCCCGGTCGTCCTGGTCGGCGCGCCGCGCGAGGCGCAGCTGCCCGACGTGCAGAAGGCGCTCGCGGCCCTGACCGAGCTGCCGACCGCGCCGATCGCCGTCCCGCTCACCACGAACCTGCGCCCCCGCGAGATCAAGGCGGTCATGCGCAGCGCGCGCGGCGCGATGAAGAAGTGCGTCGAGGAGCACGCGGCGAAGGCCGATGGCACCCTGAAGCTGCGGTTCGACGTGAAGGAGGACGGCACGGTCGCGAACCTCTCCACCAAGCCCGAAGGCGAGGGCGTCTCGGACGCCGCGTTCCTCGCGTGCATCGACAAGGCCGCGGGGGCGCTCACGTTCCCGAAGACGGGGCAGAAGCTCACCGTCGCCTACCCGATCCGCGTCACGAAGTAGTGAACGGAGCGAGCCTTCAGGGCGCGACGGGACTCGGGGTGGACTTGTTCGCCTTGGTCCCGTCGCCGAGCGACCCGTACACGTTGTAGCCCCAGCACACCGCGGTGTTGCCGCTCAGGCGCGCGCACGAGTGGTAGCGGCCGGCGTCCAGATCGAGCGCGGTCGTGAGCCCGCTCACGACGGTGGGCAACGACCGGTTGGTGGTCGCCGCGTCGCCGATCTGGCCGTAGAACCCGTAGCCCCAGCACTTGACCGAGCTGTCGGCGAGGCGGGCGCAGGTGTGGCTGTCGCCGGCGGTGATCTCGACGACGTTGGTGAGGCCGCTCACGGTGACCGCCGTCGACCGGTTGGTGGTCGTGCCGTCGCCGAGCTGGCCGTAGAAGTTGTAGCCCCAGCACTTCACCGAGCTCGTGGCGCCAGTGCCGATGAGCGCGCAGGCGTGGTTCGCGCCGACCGCGAGATCGGTCGCGCCGGTCACGCCGGTCACGGCCTTGGGTGCGGTGCGATCGACGAGGGTGCCGTCGCCGATCTGCCCGTAGGCGTTGTCACCGAAGCAGCTGACGGTGCCGGTGGCGAGGCGGAGGCAGGTGTTCCGCGCCCCGGCCGAGACCTGCGCCGCGTTGGTGATGGCAGCAATGGCAGTAGGAACCGACTTGTCGACCAGGGTGCCGATCCCGAGTTGCCCGTAGGCGTTGCTACCCCAGCACTTGACGGTGGCGTCGGTCAGGCGCGCGCAGGTGTGGTCCTGCCCGGCGACGATCTCGGCGACCTTGGTGAGCCCGGTCGGTGACACCGGGCTCGGCTTGGTGACCAGGGTGCCGTCGCCGATCTGGCCCATCGAGCTCGAGCCCCAGCAGCGCACGGTCTCGTCGGAGAGCCGAGCGCACGAGTGGTTGCCGCCGGCGGTCACGCGGAGCGCGGTGAGCGTGCCGCTCAACAGGCCGAGCACGGTCCTCGGAGAAGCCTGGCTGGTGGTCGTGCCGTCGCCCACCTGGCCGTAGAAGTTGTAGCCCCAGCACTTGACCGAGCCGTCGGTCAGCCGCGCGCAGGAGTGGTAGGTGCCGGCGGTGACGCTCGCGACGAGGCCGAGCGTGGTGCCCGCGTCTCCACCGGCATCGGGCGCGTCCGCGGGCGCATCGCTCGCCGCGTCGGTCGCGTCAGGGGTAGTGTCGGGGGGTGGGCCGTCCGAGACGAGCGTGTCCACGGTCGTGTCCGTCGCGGCGTCCGTCGCGTCTGCGGTCGAGTCGGCCTTCGCCCCGTCGGTCGTCTCGGCCGTCGCGTCGTCGGCCGTGCTCGTGTCTCTCGGGCTGCCGTCGCCGGTGGTATCCACGCCCGATTCGCCGACCGCGCAGCCCGCGAGGACGATGCAGACGCCGAAGCGCACCACGCCCACCCTTCCCCACCGTCCTCCCATGGTCTTCGAAAGGTAGCAGCGAACCGCGACGGAGGTATCCTCGGAGCGACATGCGCCGTCTCTTCCTTTCCACCGCCTTCGTCCTCGCCAGCTGCTCCTCCAAGTCCGACACACCTGCTCCCACTCCGGAGCAGGAGACCGGCGTAGACGAGCTCACCACCTTGCTGGGCGAAGGCCCCGCGCCGTTGAAGGCCGATCTGGCCGGCAAATGCGACGGGATCACCGGCACGGGCAAGCTCGGCTTCGTGAAGAAGACCGCCGCGTGGGACCTCGACAAGGACCACCTGGACGTTCACGGCAACCACCTGCAGGCCCTCGATCTCGACGGCGACGGCTACCCCGACCTGCTCGTGCAGGGCGGGCCGGGGCGCATCGACCCCAAGAACCCCCGGTCGGCGGGGCGGGTGCTCATGAACCGCCCCAAGCCCGGTGGCGGTCGGCACTTCGTGGACGAGACCGAGGCGAGCGGCTTCGGCGCGGTGCGCCCCACGGCCCCGCCCGCGGACGGCAAGCTCCGCTCAGCGCAGCTCGCGGTCGCGGCGGACGTCGACGGCGACGGCGACCTCGATCTGTTCACCGGCGCGAACTACGGCGAGCCCACCGCGCTCGACAAGGACCTCGGCGACCGCAACGAGATCCTGCTCAACGACGGCAAGGGCAAGTTCACCCTCGCGCCGCTCTCCGACGTGCAGAAGATCCCGGGCGACATCCTCCCGCCGACCACCAGCGCGACCTTCACCGACGTCGACCACGATGGTGTGCCCGATCTGTTCGTGGGCTTCTGGTATCGCAGCTACGGCGGGGGCTACGCTGGCGTCCAAGCGCGGCTCTTCAAGGGCGTCGGCGACGGCACGTTCAAGGACGGCACCGCGGGCTCGGGCCTCGAGACCCAGAACTCCGGCTTCGACGCGGGCCTGAACCACCGGCCGGCCTACGGCGTGACGGCCTGCGATCTCGACGGCGACGGCTACCCCGAGCTGCTCGTCTCGGCGTACGGGCGTCAGTCGAACCTGCTCTACAAGAACCTCGCGGGCACCGCGTTCCAGGAGGTGGGCAAGGCCTCGGGGTTCGCCGGAGACGCGAACGTCGACTACTCCGACAACGAGTTCTACCGCTGCTACTGCGCGAACGAGGGCGCGGGGAAGTGCCCGACCACGATCCCCAAGCCGCGCACGGGCTGCAGCCCCGGTCTGTGGAACGCGGCCCAGGACGCGAAGCCGTGGCGCAACAACGGCAACACCTTCACCACCACCTGCGGCGACCTCAACGGCGACGGCAAGGCCGACCTCTACAGCGCCGAGATCAAGCACTGGCACATCGGCGAGTCGTCGGACCAGTCGGAGCTCCTCGTGAACGACGGCCCCACGGCGGACGCCGCGATCCACTTCACGCGGCCGGGGCGTCCGGCCACCGGCCTCGACTGGAAGCACGTGGGCGGCGACTGGAACGAGGGCGGGATCATGGTCGCGCATGCCGACCTCGACCTCGATGGCCTCGACGATCTCATCGTCGGCGCGAGCGACTACCCGGACAACTACGCGCTCGTCTACCGTCAGAAGCACGACGCGCCGGGCACGTTCGAGGAGGTCGGCGAGGCGATCGGCCTGCACCACCCGTGCACGGTCGGCATCGCGATCGCCGACTTCGACCGCGACGGCGACCTCGACGTGGTGGTCGGCAGCTCCACCGCGCGCGACTGCGGGAAGATCTACACCAACGGCAACGAGGTGCACTTCTACGAGAACACCCTGAACGACGGCGCGCAGAAGAACGGCTTCTTGCAGATCGCCCTCGCCGGCAAGGGCAAGGGCGGCTCGAACGGCGCGGGCATCGGCGCGCGGGTGCGCGTGGTGGTCGACGACCGCGGCACGTCGCGGGTGATCACCAAGGAGCTCCTCGGCGGCTATGGCCACTTCGGCATGCAGCACGACACGGCGCTCACCTTCGGCCTCGGCGCCTCGTGCTCGCCGAAGGCGGTCGAGATCCGCTGGCCGGATCAGCCGGGCACGGTGGTGCGCCTGACGGGCATCGGCGGCGGCCGCCGCATCCGCATCGGCGAGGCGACCCCCGGCGCTCCGATCGACATCGCCAAGTGAACAAAAACAACATCCCAACCGCCGTTGCCGTTGGTGTGCCGTGATGAACCCCTAGCGAGAACGCTAGGTGGGGGCCTTGGTTGTCGCACCTTCAGGCTTCCCGGCGAAGAACCCCGGGCTTGCACAACGGAACGACGCGGGCCCCCTGGTCGACCTCATCGGGGATCATCGAATGGCGACCTGACGAGCAGGGCAGAAGGGACGTCTTTCGTGGTAACACCGTGGGCGTCCCCGTCAAGCGCGGGTGTCGGTGATGAACCTGCCCTTCCACATCGATCCCTGGCACCGGCTGCTGGACGACGTCGGGGTCCTCGGGCCCATCCTCGCGCTGCTCATCCTCGCGGGGGACGCGCTCCTCACGAGCGTCCTCCACACCGAGCTCAAGAAGTCGCTCCGGCTCTCCTCGTCGCTCGCCTGGTTCTACCTGGTCATCAGCGGCGCCCGGTGTCTCGCGCCCCTGGGCGAATCCGAGATCGATCGCCTCTTCAAGCTGCTCTCGGCGGTCGCCCTCGCCCTCGCGGTCGCGCAGACCAGCTTCGTCCTGGTCGCCGACTTCGTGCTCGGCCGCAACGGCAAGCGCCCGCTGCGCCCGATGATCCGGTACAGCCTCCTCGGCGTCACGTTCCTCGTGGCGTCGCTCATCGGCCTCCGCGCGGGCGGCGTCACCACCTTCGGGGTGCTCGCTTCGGGCGCGGTCGTCGTCGGCGGCATCGGCGCCGCCGTGGCCGAGGTGCTGCGGCAGGTGGGGGCGGGCGTGCTCGTGCAGTATGCGCGGCCCTTCGAGGTGGGCGACATCGTGCAGGTGCAGTCGTTCGAGCGGCGCGGCCGCGTCCTCGCGACGAGCTGGCGCACCACCACGCTGCGCTCCAACGACGGCGTCGACCACCTCGTGCCCAACAACGAGTTCGTCACCAAGACCGTCACCAACTACGGCCACGGCGAGCGCTCGTTCCGCCGCGACGTGGACTTCGACGCCACCTACGACGCGCCGCCCGAGCTCGTGAAGCAGGCGGTGCTCGAGGCCATCCGCGACGTCGCCGGCATCGAGCCCGAGCCCGCGCCGATGGTGATCGTGAGCGCGTTCCGCGACAGCGGCGTCGCCTACCAGTTCCGCTACTGGACCCGCCGCGGCGAGGACTTCGAGCTGGTCGACGCCGACGTGCGCGCGCGGCTCTGGTACGCGTTCGCGCGGAGCGGCCTCGCGTTCCCGTTCCCCACCCGCACGCTGCACCTCGCGCCCGCCCGCGACGCCGTGGTGGACCAGGACGCGCGGGTGCGGATGCTCCAGAAGTGCGAGCTGTTCGCGCCGCTCAGCGAGGAGGCGGTCGCCGACATCGCGCTGCACGGGCACGAGCACCTCTACGCCGCGGGCGAGGTCATCGTGCGCGCCGGCGACCCGGGCCGCTCGATGCACGTCATCCTCGAGGGCGAGGCCATCGTCACCTCCGCCGACGATCGCCGGGAGCTGTTCCGGCTCGGCGCGGGTCAGTTCTTCGGTGAGATGTCCCTCGTGACCGGCGCCGCGCGCACCGCCACGGTGCTCACCGCCGGGGCCACCCGCACGTTCGTGCTAGACGAGCCGAGCTTCCGCGCGACTCTCTCGCGTCACCCCGAGGTGGCCGAGGCCCTGAGCGACATCCTCGCCACGCGCCAGACCGAGCTCGCGGCCAAGCTCGAGGCCCGCAGCCCCGACGACGATCGACGCAAAGAGACGCGCAGCGTGATGCTGGAACGCCTCAAGAGCCTGTTCGGTCTCCGCCCCGATCGGCCGCCTGAGGAGGGTGGAAAGTGACATTGTCGTTGCAAGAAACGCCGATTTCGCCTATGTAAATGGCCGATGGCCCGCGGAGACGCTTCCCGCGAACGCGCAGCGGCGGCCGCGCGCGAGGCCGGCGAATCGTCTTCGGCCGGTGCTGGCACAGCCGACCCGGCCGTGGTCGAAGAGCCGCCGGTCGTCCTGCCTCCGGTGGCCCCGAATGCCGTGGTCGCGGGTGAAGCCGACCGGGATGCGCCCATCGTCGACTTCGTCGCGAACGACGTCGACATGAACCCCGTCCCCTCGATCCCGCCGTTGCCGGTCGCCGGTCCGTGGCGCTCGTACAAGGAGATCGTCGCCACGCTCTCCCAGCGAATCGTCGACGCTCAGAGGCCGATCCGGGTGTTGAACTCCCTCCGCTGGGATCCCACCATCTTCGAGAAGTTCCGCGCCTCGCGGTTCAAGGACGTGCCGGTCGTCGGGCCCGAGCACTACGGCACCGTCGATCTCGGGTTCGACCCGCGGCAGAAGGCGGCCGAGTTCGACGAGATCGCGCGCGACGCGGCGCGAGAGCTCAAGGGCGACCAGCTCGGGCAGATCCTCATCGCCACCGCGGTGCAGTACCGCGACGTCGTGCGCATGCTCGAGGCGCGCGGCACCAACATCTTCTACGCCTTCTCGCGCAAGCTCTACGGCTCGCCCAAGGACAAGTACCCGGACGGCAAGACCACCGTGCGCGACAGCGCTCACGTGCTCTACGGCCTGCTCACCAACCTGCAGGACGAGCTCGGCCCACCGAGCCCGCGGGACGTCCCCGCGCGCAAGGCCGTCGACATCCTCAACCACCGCCTCACGAGCTACTTCGGCGAGGACACGGTGCGCGTCTCCGAGGACGACGGCATCTTCGCCGACGCCGCGGCCGGCAGCGATTACCTGAAGATCCGCACCGGCGCGATGTTCTCGATGCGCGACATCGACCTCTTCGAGGTGCACGAGGGCTGGGTGCACCTCGCCACGTCGCTCAACGGGCAGGCGCAGCCCGTCGCCCGCTGGCTCGCCAAGGGCCCGCCGCGCACCACTGCTGCGCAGGAGGGCCTCGCGGCGCTCCTCGAGATCTTCACCTTCCGCACGTATCCGCGCCGCGCGCGCCGGCTCAACGACCGCGTGATCGCCGTCGACAAGGCCGAGGACGGCGCCGACTTCGCGCAGGTCTTCGACTGGTATCGCACCGAGGGCTACGAAGAAGAGGAGTGCTTCAACGCCACCCGCCGCATCTTCCGCGGCGGCACCACCACCGGCGGCGCGCCCTTCACCAAGGACCTCTGTTACAGCAAGGGCATCGTCCTCAACTACGCCTTCATCCGGGCGTGCATCGAGCACGACCGCCCCGAGCTCATCCCGTTCCTGTTCGTCGGCAAGATCGAGCACGAGGACATCCCGGTGCTCGCCTCTCGCGCGCACGACGGCGTGGTCAAGGCGCCGATCTACCTCCCGCCGGTGTTCCGCGACCTCAACGGCATCGCCATCTGGATGTCGTACAGCACGTTCTTCACCCAGCTCGGCGGCGCTGAGGTGAGCGAGCACTACGCCCGCATGTTCCGCCGCGGGCTCTAGTTTTGGCCTGCGGCCGGCGCGCGCCCATGGGGGCGCGTCCCGAGCGAAGCTACTTCGCTCGGGTCCCTGTAGCTCTCGCTCGGCCTGAGCTTCACCCCGCAAGCCTTGGTCCGTTCACGAGGGCGATGGCCGTCGTCCGCCGTGCTGCCCCCGCGCATCCGCGCACCACGCCCGACAGCGGCGTGTACGCGAGGGTGCGCCTGCTCGACCCGTTCGAGCCGCAGAACCTGGCGCGAGAGGCCTCGGCGCGCCTCGGTCGCCCGGCGGCGGTCGTGCTCGGGCCGCGCTTCGGGCGGGGTCCACGGGGCGCGCTCGCGCCGGTCGATCCGCTCTCGGCCAACCTGCTCGACCGCGCCCTCGTAAAGCTGCTCGGCCACGACCTCGACCTCGACACCCGCGTGATCGCGGTGCCGCACGCGCTCTCGGCGCACCTCGAGGGCGCGCGCGCCTGGGTGTTCCCGCTCGAGAGTCCTGCGTGGCGCATGGGTGCGCTCCTGGTCGGCGGCCGCGAACCGCTCGCCGCCGGCATGCTCACGGACGCGATCGGGCTCGCCGCGGACTTCGCGCTGGGGCTCGAGGAGGAGGATCGCCGGCTGCGTCGGGCCCACTTCTTCTGTCCGGCGTAGCCGCGAGCACCTTGCGCGCGAGCGTGGAGATGCCACGTCCCTCGGCGTGCTCCACCAGCGCGACGGCGTCCCACGTGTCGTTGGGCTGGAGCGCGGGGTCCCGGTCGATCTCGGCCTCGAACACGCGCACGTGGAGCTCGCGGTGGGTGAGCACGTGCTCGACCACGCGGCCCTCGCCTCCCTCGGCCGACACCATTCCCCCGAGCGCGCGGCCCACCTGCTCGCAGGCGGTGGTGAGGTCGCGGGCGGGGACCCGGGGCGCCTCCCAGAGGCCGCCGTAGAGGCCCTGCTTCTTGCGCTGCACGAGCACGAGTTGCCCGCGGCGCTGCACGACCAGCGCGATCTCCTCCACGCGCGGTCGTGCAGCCTTCTCCGTGCGCACGGGCAGCTCCTCGGCGCGGCCCTCGCGTCGCGCCACGCACGCCTCTCGCCAGGGGCACACGAGGCACCGCGGCCGGGTCGGCGCGCACACCGTGGCGCCGAGCTCCATCAGGGCATTGTTGAGCGCGTCGGGGCGCTCTCCCACCACGAGCTCACCGGCGCGTCGCCACACCTCGGCTTGGCCGGCTCCGCGCCGCGGATCGCTCTCGATCCCGAACACCCGGCACAGCACGCGCGCGACGTTGCCATCCACCAGGGGCTCGGGCTTCTGGAACGCGAAGCTCGCGATCGCGCCCGTCGTATACGCGCCCACGCCGGGGATCCCACGAATGGCCTCCGGTTCGTCCGGCACGACCCCGCCGTGCACGTCGCGCACGTGGATCGCGCCCGCGTGCAGCAGCCGTGCGCGCCGGTAGTAGCCGAGGCCGCTCCACAGCGTGAGCACGTCGTCGACCGGCGCGTCGGCGGCGGCCGTCAGCGTGGGGAACCGCGCGAGGAACCGCTCCCAGTACGGGATCACGGTCTCGACGCGCGTCTGCTGCAGCATCACCTCCGAGACCCAGATCGCCCACGGATCACGGGTGCGCCGCCACGGGAGATCCCGGGCGGCGCCTTCGTAGAAGGAGAGCAGCGCGGCCCGGAGCTCGCGCGTGTTCACTTCACCGGCTTGGTCGTGAGCTCGAGGTTGAAGTCGCCCTCGCTCTTCACGCCATACCCGTCGACCACCACGTAGTAGGTGCCCGGATCGAGCTCGCGGTCGATGGTCTTGCTGTAGGTGTTCGAGCAGACGATCTCGTTGCGGGTCGGGTCGCTGCAGTCGGAGCGCAGCGACATGATCGCGTTGTAGAACGTGCCACCCTTCAGCTGCAGATTGACCTTCGACTTCTCCTTGAGCGTGAACTGGTAGACCTTGTCGCCGCTCGACTGCTGGGCGATCTGACCGCCGCAGCCTTGCGAGGCGAACCGGTCGGGCGCGTCCTTGGTGGAGTCCTTGACCGCGGTGCCGGCGACGAGCTTGGTGGCCGCCTTGCACGCGGCCTGCGCCGGCGCGAGCTCGCGCAGCTTGACCGACATCTTGGCGCGACCGAAGTCGTCCTTGCCCTTGCCCTTGACGATCACGAAGTAGCTGCCGGGATCGAGGGTGGCGTCGACGCCCTTGCTCTGGGCGACCAGATCGCACGAGAGCTCGCCCTTGGTGTCGCCGCAGGCCTTCTGGATCGCCACCACGTGGCGGCCCTCGTCCTCGGTGGCCGAGAAGAAGATGCGGCTCTTGACCTTGACGTCGAGCTTGTAGACGAGGTCGGCGGCGCCGTCGCTCGCGCAGCTCGCCTTGGTGTCGGCCTTGGCGTGCAGGGTGTCGAAGTTGAAGGTGCCCGAGGTCTGCAGCGCTTTGGCGCTCGTGCAGCTGTCGGACTCGACCGCGCCGTCTCCGCCGTCCGCCGCGATGTCCATCGTCGCCTCGGCGGTGCCGGTGAGGGCCGGGTCGCTCGAGTCGACGAACAGCGTGTAGTTGCCGGCGTCGCGGATGCCGGTCCACGACACGCCGTCGATGTGCCAGGTGGCCGAGCACGCGACCTCGCTGGTCGCGTCGTCGCAGCGCGTGCGCAGCGAGACGACCACGTTGCTGCCGCCGGCGACCTTGCCGCCGACGCGCACGCGCGAGCGCTGCTTGAGGTCGAACTTGAAGAGCGACTCGCCGCCCTCGCTGTTGCCGCAGCTCGCGCGGAAATTGGAGCCGTCCCCCGCGATGAGGTCGGTGCTCTTGGTGCCGGACACGAGCGAGTGGGCGCCGCTGCAGATCGTGGAGAGGCTCGGGGCGTCCTCGAGGCGGGTCTTGATCTCGAAGTCGCCCTTGTCGTTGGGCTCGTAGCCGCCGACCATGATGCCGTAGTCGCCGGTGTCGACGATGGCCTCGATGTGGCCCTTGCCGGTGTTGCCCTCGCTGTCGTCGGAGCACTCGAGCTCGTTGACCGAGTCGCAGAGCCAGCCGTCCGAGGCGGCGCGGTAGAGCCCCACCACGGCGTCGAACGAGGGCGCGGTCATGTCGACGACCAGCTTGTGGCGGCCCTCGATGTGCACGCGGTAGATGACCGCCGGGCCATCGCTCGCCGCGCACGACCAGTGGACGCTCGTGTTGTTGCTGGCCTTCTTGCTGTTGCCCTTGGCGCTGCCGCCAGGGCTCAGATCGATGCCGGTCTGGCAGTCGTCGTTGCCGCCGGGGTTGCCGCCCGGGTCCGGGCCGCCCGGATCGTCGCAGTCGGGGCCCTCGCACGGGGTCGGCGTGGGGCCACCGCCCTCGGTCTTGGTCGAGCTCAGGTAGGGCTGGACGATGAACGCGCCGCCGCCCGTGCCCTTGACCACGAGGGTGTAGGTGCCGGCCTCCACCACGCACTGCTTGACCGAGACCTGCCCCTCTTGCTTCTTCACCTCGCCGACCGGCTTGCCGGCCGGATCGTTGAGGGTGGCCTCGATGGTCTTGATGCCGTCGCCGGCGAACGCCACGACGAGGAAGCACCCCTCCTTGAGCTTGACGGCCACGCGGCTGTCCTTGCCCTCCTCGACCTTGCCCGTCTCGGACGGGCCGAACGGCGCGTAGCCGACGGACTCGTAGTTCGCCCGCGCCGTGCCCATGCGGCTCGCCAGGTCGGGCCCGCGCGAGGCGCAGCCGTTGGCGAGGGCGAACGGACCGGCGAAGAGCGCCAGGGCGAACAGGGACGAGGCCACCCGGCGGAAGGGGGTACGCGGCGACATGGGCGGCAAGCCTATCACGGGCTCCGGACCGAGGTGTCTCGACACGGCTTTTCGAGGCAGCTAGCGTCCGCGAACCCATGTCCGGGCCAGCGCCCCACTTCAGCGTCGTCATCCCCGTCTACAACGAAGAGGCGATCCTGTACGACGCCATCTCCGGGCTTCGAGAGAAGTTCGCGGAGCGGGGCTTCTCGTACGAGATCATCGTCGCCGAGAACGGGAGCAAGGACGCGACGGTGCGCATCGGCACCGAGCTCGCCGCCAAGCATCCCGACGTCACCTTCTTCAGCCTCGGCGAGCCGAACTACGGCAAGGCGATGAAGGAGGGCATCCTCCGCGCCCGCGGCACCTTCGTCGTGTGCGAGGAGATCGACCTCTGCGACGTCGATTTCCACGCCCGTGCCCTCGCCATCCTCGAGTCGTCCGAGGCCGACCTCGTGATCGGCAGCAAGCTGCTCGGCGAGGCGCAGGACGACCGCCCCATGGTCCGCCACGCGGCCTCCATGTTCTACAACGGGTTGCTCCGGGTCACGCTGGGCTTCCGGGGCACCGACACCCACGGCCTCAAGGCGTTCCGCCGCACGGCCCTGCTCGAGACCGTGCGCAGCTGTCTGGTCGACAAGGACGTCTTCGCGAGCGAGTTCGTCATCCGCGCCGAGCGCGGGGGCATCCGCATCAAGGAGATCCCGGTCCGGGTCGTCGAGAAGCGCCCGCCGTCGATCAACCTGTTCAAGCGCGTCCCCAACGTCATCAAGAACGTCATCAAGCTCACGGTCGCCATCCGCGTCCGCGGCTAGCCGGCGACGCCTGTTCCGAAAAATTCCTCGGCGGGGGCGTCCCGGAAAAAAGGGATCGCCGAAGCTCACGGAATTCCTGTTACGGTGACTCCCTCGACATGGGGAAGATCATCGGGATCGACCTGGGGACCACCAACTCGTGCGTCGCCATCGTCGACGGCGGAGAGCAGAAGGTCATCCCGAACGCCGAGGGCGCGCGCACCACGCCCTCGATCGTGGCGTTCACGGCGAGCGGCGAGCGCCTGGTCGGACAGATCGCCAAGCGGCAGGCCGTCACCAACTCCCAGAACACGATCTACGCGGTCAAGCGCCTCATGGGCCGCAAGACCGTCGAGCCCGAGGTCTTCAAGCAGATCGAGCTCGCGCCCTACAAGATCGTGTCCGCCGCCAACGGCGACGCCTGGGTGCAGGTGCAGGGCCGCGACATGAGTCCGCCCGAGGTCTCGGCGATGATCCTCGCCAAGATGAAGGAGGTCGCCGAGGCGTACCTCGGCGAGACGGTCACCGACGCGGTCGTCACGGTTCCCGCGTATTTCGACGACGCCCAGCGCCAGGCCACCAAGGACGCCGGCCGCATCGCGGGCCTCGACGTCAAGCGCATCGTCAACGAGCCCACCGCGGCCGCGCTGGCCTACGGTCTCGACAAGAAGGACAGCGAGCGCATCGCCGTCTACGACCTCGGCGGCGGCACGTTCGACATCTCGGTCCTCGAGATCGCCAACGGTGTGTTCCAGGTGAAGTCCACCAACGGAGACACCCACCTCGGCGGCGAAGACTTCGACCTGCGCATCGTCGAGCAGCTGGCCACCCAGTTCCTCGCCGAGAACCAGATCGATCTGCGCAAGGACCGCATGGCCCTCCAGCGCCTCAAGGAGGCCGCCGAGAAGGCCAAGCACGAGCTCTCCTCGTCGCTCGAGACCGAGATCAACCTGCCGTTCATCGCCGTCGGCAAGGCCGGCCCGGTGCACCTCCAGCGCATGATGAAGCGCTCCGAGCTCGAGGGCATGGTCGCCGACCTCATCGACCGCACGATCGAGCCGTGCAAGGCCGCCCTCGCCGACGCCAAGCTCGACGCGAGCAAGATCGACAGCGTCGTGCTCGTCGGCGGCATGACCCGCATGCCGGCCGTGCAGCGCGCGGTGAAGGAGTTCTTCGGCAAGGAGCCCCACAAGGGCGTCAACCCCGACGAGGTGGTCGCCGTAGGCGCCGCCATCCAGGGCGCCGCGCTGCTCGGGCAGATCGACGACGTCCTGCTCCTCGACGTCACCCCGCTCTCGCTCGGCGTCGAGACCGGCGGCGGCGTGTTCACCAAGCTCATCCCGCGCAACACCACCGTGCCGACCGAGCGCAGCGAGGTGTTCACCACCTCCCTCGACAACCAGCCGTTCGTGCCGGTCCACGTGCTCCAGGGCGAGCGCGAGATGGCCGCCGACAACCGCTCGCTCGCGCGCTTCGAGCTCACCGGCATCCCGCCCGCGCCGCGCGGCGTCCCCAAGATCCAGGTCACCTTCAAGATCGACGCGAACGGCATCGTCGCCGTCGAGGCCAAGGACCTCGGCACCGGGCGCGGCCAGTCGATCAGCATCACACCCGCCTCCGGCCTCTCGCAGGAGGACGTCGAGCGCCTGGTCAACGAGGCCGACAAGCACCGCGACGCCGACGTGATGCGTCGCGAGCTCGCCGACCTGCGCAACCAGGCCGAGACCTTGCTCTACACCACCGAGGCCGCGCTCGACGGCTACAAGGACCTCGTCGCCAACGACGTGCTCGAGAGCCTGCGCAACGACGCCAAGGCGCTGCGCGGCCACCTCGACTCGGGCGCCGACGTCGGCGCGATCCGCGCGGCCTACCAGTCGCTCGAGGCGGCCACCTTCTCGATCGCCGAGTCGCTCTACGGCAACACCGAGGGCTGACTTCACTCCGTGGGTCTGGGGCGCGGGGCCCTTCGCGCCTTGGGGATCGGCTCGGGTTCCGGGCGCACCAGGTCGGGGCGGCGCGCGCGCGTGCGCTCGAGCGACTGCGCCTTGCGCCAGGCCTCGATCTGGGCGTGGTGACCCGACGAGAGGATCTCGGGCACGGTCGCGCCGCGGAACTCCACCGGCCGCGTGTACTGCGGGTACTCGAGCATCCCGCCCGTGGCCTCCGCGTGCGACTCCTCGGTGGCCGAGCTCTCGTTGCCGAGCACGCCAGGCAGGAGGCGCACCGTGGCCTCGATGACGGCCATCGCCGCGACCTCGCCGCCGGTCATCACGAAGTCGCCGAGCGAGATCTCCTCGTCGACGTGGGCACGGATGCGCTCGTCGAACCCCTCGTAGCGGCCGCAGATCAGCATGAGCGCGGGCTCCGCCGAGAGACGGACCGCAGCGCGCTGGTCGAAGGGCGCGCCCTGGGGGGTGAGCAGGATCCGCCGCGCGCGTGGCTCGGCGTCGAGCGACTCCATGGTGGCGACCATCACGTCGACCCGCATGACCATGCCCGAACCGCCGCCGTACGGCGTGTCGTCCACCGACTTGTGCTTGCCGAGACCGAAGTCCCGCGGCGTCGCGGTGCGCACGGTGAGCAGCTCCTTGTCGACCGCGCGCCCCACGAAGCTCGTCGCGAGGAACGTGGTGAAGAGCTCGGGGAACAGCGTGATCAGATCGACGCGCATCAGCTGCCCCGCTCCTCGGTCTCGGCGCCCGCGGCCCTGCGCACGAGCGCGTAGCTCATCGAGGCGGTGGTCCGCGCGAAGGCCCCCCGACCGTCGCGGTCGACCAGGATGACGCCGCCCGTGCCGCCGACCCGCGCGGTCATCGCCTCGAGCGCGGCGCCCAGCATCGGGCCGAGCGCCGGGACGTGGGTCGCCGTGACGACCCGCGCCGCGAACGCGGTGCGCAGGAACGATTCGCCCGTGCCGGTCGTGGAGGCGGCGCCGCCCTGGTCGTCGGCGTAGGTGCCCGCGCCGACGATCGGCGAGTCGCCCACGCGGCCCGCGCGCTTGTCGACCATGCCACCCGTGCTCGTGGCCGCGGCGACGTGACCCGCGGCGTCCCTCGCGACGGCGCCCACGGTGCCGCCCGCCCAGCCCGCCGCGGCCTTGCCGGCGCGCACCTGCGCGAGCCGCTCCAGCGCGGCGTCGGTGCGCATGTCCTCGAGCTTTGCCGGGAGGAACCCCTTGCTCACCGCGAACCGCGCCGCGCCGTCGCCGGCGTAGAGCACGTGCCGCCCGTCCTCGAGCGCCGCGCGCGCGACGGAGATGGCGTTCTTGAACGGGGGCAGCGCGGCGACGGCCCCCGCGCGCAGCGAGGCGCCGTCCATGATGGAGGCGTCGAGCTCGATCTGCCCGTCCTCGTTCAGGCACGCGCCGGTCCCGGCGTTGAACTTCGGGTCGTCCTCGAGGACGCGCACCGCGGCCTCGACCGCGGCGAGCGCTGTGCCTCCGGCGCGCAGCACCGCGGCGCCGGCCTCGGCCGCGAGCGCGCACCCGTCGGCGTGGGCGGTCCGCCGCTCGGGCGCGACGTCCCCCGCGCCGCCGTGCACGAGGACGATCCAGTCGGAGGGAGGGGTCTCGTGGTGGGTGGTCATCAGATCCAGCGCGCAGGCTTGCGCAGCTCCGTCGCGCGGGAAAGCTCGACCAGGACGAGCCCGAAAAGCAGCGCCCCCGGCACCCCGGAGAGGAGCGCGGGCAGCTGCCCCGCACCGGAGAGCTGGAACGCGAGCACCTGCGCGGCCCCGTAACCCACCAGCGTGGACGCCGCGCGCACGGCCGAGCGCTTCACCGGCGCGACCGCGAACAGCGCGAGCGCGAGGCCCGCGAGCGCGACGGCGAGGCCGGCCCCGATCCGGCGATGCGCGGGCTCGCCCGGGACCGACGGCGCCGGCGCCGAGGGGAGCCGGACGAGGTGATCGCCCGCGTCGACCCGTACCGACTTGCGCGGAGACACGAAGCCGTCGCCCTCGGGGCGATAGTCGCTCGCGTGGGCCGGCGCCGGGAAGAGCGCGTCCACCTCGCCGCGCGCCGCGAGCAGGGTCCCGGCCCCCGCGGAGATCGCGGCCGCCACGAAGAACGCCGCCGCGCGGGCGCGCAGCGGCGACACCCCGAGCGCGACCAGGCCGGTGAGCTCGCCTCCCGAGCGCGCCGGCGCGATCGCGATCACCGCGGCGACGGCGACGGCGAGCGGCACGACCGGGAGCACCCCGATGGTCGCGGTGGTGCCTGGTACGCCGCGCTCGCGCGTGACCACGTCCACGACCGTGGCGAGCCCGACGGTCACCAGCGAGAGGGACAGGGTCCGCAGCCCGAGCCGCAGATCCCAGGGTGAGACCGGCACCCCGCGATATTGGCCCAGCCCGCCGCGGTCGGATAGGCGGTCCGCATGCGCAAGCTCCTCTGCCTGACCAGCCTCTCGCTGATGGGCTGCTCGGACTACTTCGGCAGCGCCAAGGATGCCCGCGCGGTCGGCGAGTCGGTCGGCGCCTACGCCATCTCGGCGCAGGCCGACCCGACCTCCACCTGCGCCGAGATCATCAACGCCGCCCCGCGTCCGTGGACGTTCTCGGTCTCGCTGCGCAAGGAAGGCGAGACCGCGTACTGGTTCTCGAGCGCCGAGCCCGTGGTCGGGACGCTCGACAAGGCCGGCACGCTCAGCTTCAAGACGTCGACCCGCACGCTGGTGCACGACGTCGACAAGAAGCGCGAGCTCGGCGCATGCGCGATCGTGCGCATCGACGAGTTCGTGGGCAAGGTGAGCGACGACAAGCAGACCCTCACCGGCACGCTCCGTTACGCCTACCAGATGGAGCCCGGCAGCGACTGCCGCGACATCGTGGGCCCCGTCGCGCCCGAGCGTCCCTCGCCACAGTTCTCGGTCATGCCATGCGACGCCCGGTTCACCGTCTCTGCCAAGCGCACCGGCGAAGGGCTGCCCCCTCGCTGACGAAGAGAGTACGCTCGCCCTGCGATGGCGAAGATACTGGTCGTCGACGATCAGAAGAACATGTGTCGGACCGTCGCGCTGCTCCTGCGCGGGGCGGGGTACGAGGTCGAGGAATCCACCGACGGGCCGACCGCGATCGACCTCGGCACACGCGGCGCGTACGACGTCGTGCTCACCGATCTGAAGCTCGGCCAGCACGACGGCCTCGACGTCCTGCGCGCCATCAAGGAGGGCTCGCCGATGACCGAGGTCATCGTGATGACGGCCTTCGCCACCATCGAGTCGGCCGTCGAGGCCATGCGCATCGGCGCCTTCGACTACATCCAGAAGCCGTTCAGCGAGCAGGAGCTCCTGGTCAAGACCGCGAAGGCCGTCGAGAACCGCCGCCTCTCCGGCACGGTGCAGCTGCTCACGAGCGAGTTCCGCGAGCGCTACAAGTTCGAGGCCATCATCGGCCGCTCGCAGGCCATCCGCGAGGTGCTCGGGCGCATCGTGAAGATCGCCCCCACCGACGCGACCGTGCTCATCACCGGCGAGAGCGGCACCGGCAAGGAGATGGTCGCCAAGGCCATCCACGCCAACAGCAAGCGCGCGCAGTGCCCGTTCGTGCCGGTGAACTGCGCGGCCATCACCGAGACCCTCCTCGAGAGCGAGCTCTTCGGCCACGCCCGCGGCGCGTTCACCGGGGCGGTCAACGCCCGCAAGGGCCTGTTCGAGGAGGCCGAGGGCGGCACGTTCTTCTTCGACGAGATCGGCGAGACCCCGATCAGCTTCCAGGCCAAGCTGCTGCGCGCCATCCAGGAGGGCGAGGTGCGGCGGGTCGGCGAGAACAAGCCGATCAAGGTCGACGTGCGCATCATCGCGGCGACCAACCAGGATCTCCTGCAGATGATCGCCAGCAAGAGCTTCCGCCAGGATCTCTACTACCGGCTCAACGTCGCGCGGTTCCAGCTGCCCGCGCTGCGCGACCGTCGCGAGGACATCCCGCTGCTCGCGGAGTTCTTCATCGAGAAGTACCGCAAGCGCCACAGCACCAAGACCCGCTTCGGCGACGGCGTGGTGGAGCTCCTGCAGAACCACGAGTGGCCCGGCAACATCCGCGAGCTCGAGAACATGATCGAGCAGGCGGTCGCGCTGGCCGGCGACGGCACCATCACCCGCGACGACCTGCCCTTCACGCCCCCGAGCGTGCGCGGCGCCTCGCTCGCCCCGACTGGCCGCTCGCTCTCCGACGTGGTCGATCTCGCCGAGCGGCAGGCCATCGAGACCGCCCTCCGCGAGGCCGACGGTTCGCGCGAGAAGGCGGCCGAGGCGCTCGGCATCTCGCCCACCACGCTGTGGCGCAAGATGACCCGCTTCAACATCACGTACTAGGGGGTGCAGGCGGCCCAGTCGCCGACGTCGAGCAAGAGCTCGCTCGTGACGCCGCTCGACCAGCGCGCGAGCACGCGCACGCGGAGCAGGCCGCGCGACGAATCGAGGTCGAGGACGGTGGCCTCGCCGGAGACGGCCTCCTCGTCGGCCCACGCGCGACCGGTCTGACCGTCGACGCGGAGGGCGTGCAGCGTGATCCACGCGCCGTCGACCGAGCTCGTGCGTGCGCGCGAGACGACCGGCACGCGCTGCCCTGGCTTCGCGCCGTGCAGCTCGACGACGACCCCATGGCCCGGCATCGCCTCGCCTGCGACGCCGGCGCGCGGGAGCGTGCACGAGCCGGTGCGCCAGGCCGCGACGGTGACCTTTCCGTCGCCCCACTTGCGGACGGCGACGTGCTCCGGCGTGAAGCAGACCGTCCCACCGCAGACCTCCTTCTGGGGGTCGTCGGTCTCGAAGGTGGGGATCTCGGCGGTGCACCCCGCGAGCCCGCCCACGAGGGGCGCAGCCGTGGCGACGAACAGGCCCCCGAGGAAGTTCCGGCATCTCATGACCCGCATCCATGGGGCTCATGACGCACCATGTCAAGACGGGGGACGGGGCGTGCGTCAGATCAGGATGTCGAGGCAGAGATCGTCGTTCTTCGAGCGATTCGCGGCCCCTGGCTCGATCGTACCGGCGTCGGGTGAAGGTGGATAGCCAGGAAATGTCACGAACAGGGGCCGGTCGTCCGCGCCGACTCCACAAAACGTCGCCCGCGCGCCCCGGACCTTGGCGCCCAGGATGGCCGCTATCTCGACCTTGCCGACCGCGAGGGGCGCACCGTCGCGGACCCCCAGTCGCGCGAGGATCGAGATGGAGCGCTGATCGGGAGCCGTCGCGATGGCGCTGCGGAGGCGGACCACGAACCGCTGGCTGTCCTTCGGCAGTCGCAGCACGTGCCCCGACTGCACGGGAGGACCGAGCAGGAGCGCGGCGGTCTTGGGGCGGTTCGGGACGTCGATCAGCTCGAGCTTGGTGCCCACCTCGCTCGGGACCTCGCCCTCGAGCGCGTGTTTGGTCGCCTCGACCGCGAGCGGGCGGAGCTGCGCCGAGAACGCGACGAACAGCGTCGGTTCGCCCGCGCCCGTCGTGGTGAGCGCGCCGGCGGGGAAGGAGATCTCGTGCAGCACCGCGGCGCCGCCGGGGCTCACCTCGACGCGCACGCGGGTGATGGTCGGCGCGTGGGCGAGCGTGGTGGGTGGCCCTGCGGCGTCCGGCGCGGGTGGGGCCTTGGGTGCGGGCTTGGGCGCCGCGAGACCCCAGCGCAGACCGAGTCCGCACGAGAGCGCGGCGACGAACACGGGGAGAATCAGCCGGAACCGCCGCACGCGTGGACCTCGAGGCTCACCGACCGTCTTCGCGGTTGATGCGCAGGAGCCGCTCCGAGATGTGGTCGCCGAGCTCGTCCTTCACCAGGCGCTCGACCACGTCTTCGGTCGCCGTGCGCTCGGCTTCGTCGACGTACTTGAAGCGAATGCCCATGCCCGCCGGGCTGTCGTCGGAGGCCTTGGCGACCTCGGTCGTCCAGACCACCTCGCCGTTGAGCCGCAGCGGCTCGGAGAGCTTGGGGACGATGAGCACGAAAACGAACTCCGTGCCAGGCGGCAAGGGCTTCTGGGTGCGGATGAACGTGCCGCCCTTGGAGATGTTCTTGGTGTAGTCGGCGAAGAACGAGTTGAGCCGGCGGTATTCCACGCGGAGCTCGATCGGGAGGCGGTCGAGCTCGCGCCGCTCGGCGGACCACGAGTCAGACATGGGACGTACCTTACACTCGATCTCGTCGCTGTGCTCGGAT
>JAEUKC010000334.1:0-10808 GCA_016794445.1 Myxococcales bacterium | reverse complement strand
GTTCTCGGTCAGCGACACCGGCATCGGCATGGACGAGGCCACCCGCGCGCGCATCTTCGAGCCGTTCTTCACGACCAAGCCCGCGGGCAAGGGCACCGGGCTCGGACTCGCGATGGTCTACGGCATCGTCCAGCAGAGCGGTGGCGGCGTGGAGGTCGAGTCCGAGCCCGGAGCCGGAGCCACGTTCCGCGTGTTCCTGCCCGCCGACTCGCGTCTCCCGTTGGGACCCGCCGCCAACAAGGAGCCGACCGCCAAGGCCAGTGGTGGCGAGACGGTCCTCGTGGTGGAGGACGAGGTCGCTCTCCGCCACCTGGTCCAGCGGGTGCTCTCCGGGGCGGGCTACGAGGTGATCGTGGCGAGCAGCGGGCGCGAGGCGCTCGCGAAGTTCGACCAGCACCCGGAGGTGCGGCTGCTCGTGACCGACGTGGTGATGCCCGAGATGGACGGTCCGGCGCTGGCCGGCCTCCTCCTCGAGAAGGCCCCGGGGCTCGTGGTGCTCTACATCTCGGGCTACTCCGACGAGGTGATCGCTCACCGTGGCGTGCTTGCTCCCGACGTCTCCCTGCTCGAGAAGCCGTTCACTTCGCACGCCTTGCTCGCCAACGTCCGCCACGTGCTCGACCGCGCGCCGAGGTGAAGACCGCGGCGCGTGTGCTAGACCGGTCGCGCCATGCGCCCGCTCCTCGCCCATCGGTGCCCGACGACGAGCACGCCACGAGGGCGCAAGCGAGCGCCCGTCGACGCCGGCGCCGACACCGCGGCGACGGTGGAATCGGGCGCGGCGTGCACGTTCAACCAGGACTGCCCCGACGGCCAGCGCTGCGACTGCGCGACCGACGCGTGTCGCTGCGCGGTCGGCCCGCGGGGCAAGGGGAAGGCGGGCGTCGACACCTGCACCTCCGCCCTCGACTGCGAGACCGGCCTCTGCGTCGAAGGCACGACGGGCTTCGTGTGCTCCGGGCCGTGCGCCGCGGGTTGCGGCCCCGAGTTGCCCCGCTGCGTCGACGTCGCTTCGATCGGGCGGATCTGCGCGCGCGCCGCGAGCACGCCGCCCTCCGCCACGGGCAGCTTCGCCGGCCGCACCTGGGCCTTCGATCACGCCTATTTCGGCTGGGATCTGGGCGACGCGGGCCCCGTCGCCACCTCGCTCGAGCTGCACGCGGGCAGCGACGGCAGCTGCCCCCCGCCGAAGAAGGACCCGCAGGCGACGGTGGTGGTGAGCGGCCTGCCGGGCGCGCTCGCGGCCGGGAGCCATCCAGGGCTGAAGGCCACGCTGCTCGGCCTCGATCCGGCGCTGCCCATCAAGTCGTCGGCCACCAGCGTCACGCTCTCGGCCGCGGCGCTCGTGCCGTGCGCGGCCCCCGACGCCGCGCGCGCGTGCGCCTTCGACGCCACCGTGGCCCTCGCCTTCGCGGAGGGCACGATCGAGGGTACCGTGCACGCGATCCACTGCCCTTCGATGGACCTGAAGTGAGCGCGGGAGCGACGAGGAGATGAGCGTCAAGCAGGTCATCGTGATGCGCCGCGATCTGCACATGCGGCGCGGCAAGGAGATCGCCCAGGGCTCGCACGCGGCGATGGCGTTCCTCGTCGAGCGCATGCGCGGTCAGGGCGACAGCCCGACCATCGCCCTCGACGCCACCCTCCGGAGCTGGCTCTTCGAGCACTGCGCGAAGATCTGCGTGCGCGTCGAGTCCGAGGCCGAGCTGGTCGACGTGTTCACCCGCGCGCGCGCGGCCGGGCTGCCGGCGCACCTGATCCGCGACGCCGGTCGCACCG
This sequence comes from Myxococcales bacterium, assembly GCA_016794445.1. GTDB lineage: Bacteria > Myxococcota_A > Polyangia > Polyangiales > JADJMO01 > JADJMO01. Next base: position 9,029 of record JAEUKC010000334.1, on the reverse strand, counting down.
AGTTCGGTGGCGTTCCGACCCTGACCTGCTGCGCGATCGGCCCCGCCGAGGCGGCCGCCGTCGACGCCATCACGGGCAACCTCACCCTCTACTGAGCCGGCGCCGTCACTCCCCTCGCATCGCCTGCACGCGCGCGTCCAATCGCGCCGCGCCGCGACCCGCGCCGAGGCGCAGGGGCCCGAGCACGATCCGCCTCCCCGCCTCGTCGAACGCTACCCAGCGACACAGCACGCCGAGCACCCTCTCCGCGGCGATCAGGTGGACGTCCTCCACGCGCACGCGCACGACGCGCGCGCGGAACGGCCACCGTCGGGTCCGCGCGACGACCCTCCGCGTGCGCTCGTCGACGTGCACCGTCGCGGGTTGCGCGAGCGACCAGGCGGCCACGATGCCGAGGACCGCGAACACCACAGCGCCCGGGAACTCGGCGAGCTCGCGGCAGAAGCGGAACCAGACGAACCCGGCCTGGCTCTCGTACACGACGTCGCACACGTCGCGGCCCACGACGCGCCACTGGCAGAACGGCGCGTCGAACGCCGCGGCGAGCTGCAGCCCGGCGACGCCCGCGAGCCCGAGCGCGAGCAGGATCGACAGCGCCCCCGAGAGCACCGTGTGTCCCGCCTTCTCGTCGAACTCCGCCTCGCGGTAGACCTGCATCCTCGATGGGACAGCGGGCCTCGCGAGGAGTTCCGGTGCTTCAGGGCGCGCAGACGGTCGCGGTCGCGCTCTTGTCGGGCCGCGCGGTGTTCTTCACGGTCAGGCGCCCGGCGTAGCGGTCGCAGGCGTCGTTCCACGTGGTGGAGGCCTGCGGCACGCACTGGCCGTTGCTCGCGCAGAAGGTGGGCGCCTCGCCCGCGCGGTCGGGGCACGTGCGCGTGCAGGGCAGGGTGCACGTGCCGACGCCGCTCGCGCCGAGGCTGCACTTGCCACCCGTGTAGTTGCAGTCGGCGTCTGCCTTGCACTCGCTGCCGATCCACTTCGCGGGGAGGTCGACGGCGGCGCCGGCCGTGTCGCGCTCGACCTCCTGCTGGATGCGCACGGGGACCTTGGACTTGCCGCGGATGCGCGCGAAGACCTCCAGGATGTCGGCCGACGCCATGCGCACGCAACCGTGCGAGACGTAGCCACGACGCAGGCTCCCACCCGTGGGCGCGGTGAAGCCGTCGATCGGCCCGTGCAGCGCGTAGCCGGCGGTGGGCGGCCCCGCGAGGCGGATGAACGGCAGCCCCGCGAACACCGGCGAGGCCTTGCGCGTGTCCGGGTCGGTCCACCAGATCTTGCACGGGTAGTAGTAGCCCCAGCCGCCGTCCTTCACCTCGGCGGTCGTCGCCCCCGTGTAGAACTTGCCGACCGGGGTCTTGGACTTGCCGCCGTCGATCGCCCCGACGCCGACCGGGAACACGCGGTCGTAGGTGCCCGCGCGGTCGCGCAGGTGGAGCGTGAGGCCATCGAGCGAGACCACGATCTCGGGAGACTTGAGCGTCTCGACCGCGGGGATCGGCTTGCAGTTGGTGGCCGAGCCCCAGCTCGCCGTCTCGGCGGCCTCGACGCTGCCGACGTTCAGCTCCTCGGTGCCGTTGGACTCGGAGGTGGCCTCGTCCTCGTCGACCGGGCCGTTCAGCGCGCAACCCGCGAGCACCACGACAGCAAGCCCGAGTCGGCCGATGGAGTACATGAGCGCTTATGTATTCGCATGTAGGTTTCTTGACAAGGGCTTTCTTTCCGAGGCAGCCAGGCCTTGGCAGCTCTGACGCGACGTGTCTAAGTGTGCGTCATGGACGTGCTCGCTCCCTATCGCAGCCACCACGCCGTGGAGGCCTTCGTGGCTCGCGGAGTGTCCGAGGTGATCGGACACTCGTCCGAGGGACGTCCGCTCCACGCGGTCACCCTCGGCCCTGCCGACGCGCGGCGGGTCACCGTGGTGCTCGCGGGCATCCATGCGCTCGAGTGGATCGGCGTCGAGGTCGGCCTCGCGCTCCTCGAGCGCCTCCGCGAGACGCCGCCCGTGGATCGGCGGGTGCTGTTCTTCCCGCTCGTCAACGTCGACGGCTACTGCGCGGTCGAGCGTGATCGCCTGGCGGGTCGCCGCCGCTTCCGTCGCGGCAACGCGCGGGGGGTCGACCTCAACCGGAATTTCCCCACCCATTTCCGGGCGCCCCGCCTGCTCGATCGGCTCGTGCCCATCTGGAACCCGGGGTCGCGCGCGCGCTCGGAGCCGGAGATCGACGCCGTCGTGGCGCGCATCGACCGCGAAGTCGCGGCGGGGGCCACCGTCGACCGGGGGCTCTCGCTGCACAGCGTCGGCAACAAGATCCTCCACGCGTACGGCGGTCGGTGGACGCCGCCCGTCGCGGTCGATCGCCTGCGGGCGATCGCGCGCGCGGTCCGCGACCGCATGCACGCGCCCTACGAGGTGCTCCAGTCCTCACGCTGGGTGCCAGGGGCCTTCGCCCACGGCATGGAGCTCGACCACCTCTGCGACGCCTACGGCGCCGAGGCGCTGCTGATCGAGTGCTCCCGCGGTGGCGCTTCGCTCGCCGCGCCACGCACGCTCAAAGACCCCTTCGCCTGGTTCAACCCGGCCGATCCGCGGCAGACGGTCGACGCAATCGTGCCCGCCCTCGAGTGGTTCGTGGGCGGGCACGGGTAGGCCGCTGGAGCGGCCTGGTTCTTCCTAGTTCTTCTTGGCGACGGCGACGCTGGCCTCGGCGCGGGCGCGCACCCCGAGCACGCCCTCGCCGCAGGCGTCCTCCATCTCCTTGAGGATCAGCGTGGCGGGCGCGCTGACCTTGGGAGACGTGTAGATCTCGAGCGTGATGACGGTGTGGTTCTCGTCGACCGGGCGGTAGTGCCAGATGGCCTGCAGGTCGTCGACGTTGCCCTTGACCATCGTGCCGACGATCTTCTCGCCCTTGCCCTCGGCGACCGGGGCAGAGAACTTCTCGACGGCCCAGATGGTGGCGGCGCCCTTCATGATCGGGAGCTGCAGGTAGACCTCGGAGCCCGTGCCGTCCTTCTTGAGGACCTTGCTCTTCTGGAACTTGGTGATGAAGGTCGACCAGTTGCCGTAGTCGGTGATGGCGGCCTTCACGTCCTTCATCGGCGCGTTCACGAAGATCGAGGCGCGGCCCCACTTCACCTTGGCGGTGGGGTGCTCGAAGTTCGACTTCACGTCCTTGCCGGCCTTGTAGAGCTGGACAGCCTGGGCGTCGGTCGACGGAGGCGCGTAGGCGTCTCCAGCGACGGCGAAGGCCGAGCCGAAGACGAACGCGGAAGCGAGGGCGGCGGCGGCGGCGGAACGGGCGATCCAGCGGGACATGGGAAACCTCCAAGAGGGGTTACGCCCAGGAGTACTGCAATGGGCGTACCGGGGACGGGGGCGAAGGGTGAACCCCGTACAATCGCTAGGATGCCGGTGCCGGGCCCCGGAGGCGAGTTTCCACCGTGATGTTTTCTTCACGGTCCGGCCGGCGGGGGTGTCGTCCTGGCGCAACGGAGGCACAGGGTACGACCGTACGCACCGACCGACGGTCCGGGCCTGGAACGCACGGTTTGACGCGCCGCGCTGGCTGGACCTGCAACCCGATCGAGGTGGACCGACTCGTGCTACCCGTAGCCGCGCATGTCCGACCCGACCCCGCGTGAGGCTGGGGCACCTCTTGGCTTCCTCGCGCGCTTCATCCGACTGCAGGTCGAGCGTCCCTGGCTCGTCCTCCTGTTCGGGCTCCTCTTGACGATCCCGTCGGTGTTCCTCGCGCGCAAGCTCGAGCTGCACACCGGGTTCGAGTCGCTCCTGCCCGACAACAAGCCGAGTGTGAAGGAGCTGCAGCGCGTCGGCGGCCGCACCGCGGGCGTTTCCACGCTGGTGGTCGTCGCGGAGGGCAACGACAAGCTCGCGCTGCAGAAGTTCGGCGACGCCGCGGTGCTCGAGCTGCGCGGTCTCGGCACGGACTGGGTCGGCACCGTCGAGAACAACGTCAAGGCGGAGCAGGAGTTCCTCGGCAAGCGGCGGGCGCTGTTCCTCTCGCTGCAGAAGATCCAGGAGCTGCACGACAAGATCGAGGACCGCTACGACTACGAGGTCCACGGCAGCCTGACCGGCGACGTTCCCGAGGCCATCACCCGCGCGACCATCGAGAAGGAGCTCGGCGTCGACAAGTCCAAGGGTGGCGCCGAGGGGCCGCCCTACCTGGACGGCTACTACATGAACAAGGAGGGGACGCGGCTCGTCACGGTGATCCGCACCCCCGTCAACGTCGGCGACCTCGAGCGCACCCAGGCCCTGCGCGCCAAGGTCGAGGGCGCGGTCGCCAAGGTGCTGCCGCCTGGCGTCACCGTCGGCTACACCGGCGATCTCATCACCGGCGCCGAGCAGTACGGCCAGGTGAAGGAGGACCTCGCGAGCGTCGGCGCGGCCGGCATCGGGCTGATTCTCCTCGTCGACTTCCTGTTCTTCCTGCGCATCCGCGCGGTCGTCGCGATGGGGCTCTCCATCGGCGTCGGCGTGCTCTGGTGCTTCGCGCTCACGCGGCTGGTCATCGGCCACCTCAACACGGCGAGCGGGTTCCTCGTCTCCATCGTGTTCGGCAACGGCCTCAACTACGGCATCCTCCTCCGCGCGCGGTACAACGAGGCGCGGCGCGAGGGCGCGAGCCTCCACGACGCCGTCACCATCGCCTACCGCGACACCTGGCGGCCGACCCTCACCGTCGCGGCCGCAGCGGGCGTCGGGTACGTGAGCCTCGCGACCACGGATTTCCGGGGCTTCCGCGACTTCGGCGCCATCGGCGGCTACGGCATGCTGCTCTGCTGGCTCGCCAACTACCTGTTCATGATCCCGCTGCTCGTGGTGTTCGAGCGCGTCGCGCCCACCCACGGCGTGCACCCCGACACCTTCCTCGGGCGCATCCAGTCCCGCATCGACGCGGGCATCCCCTACGGCGCGCCGTTCGCCTGGTTCGCGCGCCGCGCGCCCGCGCTGGTGGCCGTCGTCGGCCTCGCTTTCACGGCGTGGGCCGGCTGGGCCTCGTACCGCTACATCCGCAACGATCCGATGGAGTACGAGCTGTGGCGCCTCGAGAACGAGGACCGCGGCCAGCCGTCGGCGGCGAGCAAGCTCGGCGACCTCGTCGTGCCGCTCACCGGGCGCACCGGCCCCGACGGGATGGCCATCATGGTCGACAAGATCGAGCAGGTGAAGCCGCTCGTGACCATCCTCCACGCGCGGCGCGACGCGGCCCCTCCCGGCCAGAAGCCGTTCGAGAAGGCGGTGTCGATCTTCGACCTGGTCCCCGACCAGCAGGCCGAGAAGGTCGTGCTGCTCAAGGCGATGCGCAAGCGGATCGACCGCATCCGCGAGCTCGGCAAGATCACCGACGCCGACTGGAAGGAGATGGAGCCGTTCCTGCCGCCGGCCGACATCACGGCCTACGGCGTGACCGATCTGCCCGAGCGCGTCGCCCGCCCGTTCACCGAGAAGGACGGCACCCGCGGCCGCATCGTCTACATCGCGCCGACCGACGGCCGCAGCGTCCGCGACGCGCGCTACCTCAAGATCTGGGCGGACGCCTACCGGGAGACCAAGCTGCCGAGCGGCGAGACCATCATCGGGAGCGGGCGCGCGGTCATCTTCGCCGACATGCTCGCCGGCGTCTGGGAGGAGTCTCCGAAGGCGATCGTGCTCTCGTTCCTCGGCACCGCGCTGGTGGTCGCCGTCGCGTTCACCCGCGGCCCGAAGGGCAAGCGCGCCGCGGTGCTCGTCGTGCTGGCGCTCGCCATGGGCATCGCCTGGATGGGCGGCGCCTTCTACTTCTTCAAGATGAAGCTCAACTTCCTGAACTTCATCGCGGTGCCGATCACGTTCGGCATCGGCGTGGACTACGCCATCAACGTGGTGAACCGCTGGCGCCTCGACGGGCCGGGCAGCGTCATCCACACCGTGCGCGAGACGGGCGGCGCGGTGGTGCTCTGCAGCCTCACCACCTCGCTCGGCTACGTGGTGCTGATGCGGTCCATCAACAACGCGGTCAAGTCGTTCGGCCTCGCCGCCGTGCTCGGGGAGCTCACCTGCATCCTCGCCGCGCTGGTCGTGCTCCCGGCGATCTTGATCCTCCTCGATCGCCGCGCTGGTGTCCGCGAACAGCGATGATCGCCCTCGACTGCCGGTACATCCGTGAGCGCCCGAGCGGGATCGGCCCCTACGTGGAGGGGCTGGTCGAGCACCTGCCGCGGCTCGCGCCCGACCTCCACTTCCTGCTGCTCAAGCACCCCCTCGCGCCCGCGCGCCTCTCGCTCGCGCCCAACGTGCACGAGGTGGTGGTGCCCTACGACCCGAACGGCCCCGAGACCATGTGGCTCCTGCCCAAGGTGGTCGATTTTCGCGGGGTCTCGCTCTACCACGGCACGTTCAACATCCTGCCCGCGGGGCTGCCGGTCCCCGCGATGATCACGCTGTGCGACGTGATGTGGATGACCCACCCCGAGCGCTGTCGCAAGCCCGGGCCGTGGGGCGCGGTCGAGACCCGCTTCTTCCAGCACGGCATCCGCCGCACGCTGCGCGACGCGATCCGCATCCACACCATCAGCGACGCGAGCAAGCGCGAGATCGGCAAGCTCGACCCGTCGGCCGCGGCCCGCACCCGCGTCATGCACTTCGGGGTGGCCGACGGCTGGCGCCCCGCCGCGTCCGAGGCCGATCACGCCGCCGCCGCGGCCGCGCGCAAGAAGTGGGTGCCCGGTGCGGACCGCTACGTGCTCACCGTCGGCCAGTACGCGGGTTACAAGAACCACGAGGGCGTGATCCGCGCTTTCTCTCGCGCGTTCGACGAGGAGCCGGGCATGCACCTCGCGCTCGTGCAGCGGCTCGGCCAGGGCTCTCGCTTGCTCGACCTGATCCGCGAGGAGGGCCTCGAGGGGCGCGTGCACTTCCTCAAGAACGTGCCGCAGGCCGAGCTGCAAGCGCTGTTCTGGGGTGCCACGTGCCTCTGCCACCCCTCGTTCGAGGAGGGGTTCGGCAACCCGCCGTGCGAGGCGCTCGGCAGCGGCCTGCCGGTGGTCACCTCGAACGTCTCCTCGATGCCCGAGGTGTCGGGGGACGCCGCGCTGCTCGTCGACCCGCACGACGTCGACGAGATCGCCGCGGCGCTGCAGCGGATCGCGGGGGATCCCGCGCTCGCGGCGGAACTCCGGGCCCGCGGCCTGATCCGGGCCCAGATCTACCAGTGGCGCCACACCGCAGAGGACACCCTCGCCGTGTATCGCGAGATCGCCGCTCAGACCGGGCGCAGCTGATCGCCGCAAAGACTCCCGCCTCGCCGTCCTCGGCGGTAGGATGGCCAGAGTGGGGGTGAGCGCGTGACCGCCGAACTGCTGGAGCTGCGCGCGCTCGTCGACGCGCTGCCCTTCGATCTGTGGCTGCGCGATCGCGACCAGACCTGCATCTGGGCCAACGCCGCCGCCGTCGCGCGGTGGCCGGGGCTCGTCGGATCGAAGCCCGAAGACGCCGGAGGGCGGCCCGAGACGGTCGCGATCTGGCGCGCCAACAACGCCCGCGCGATGGCGGGGGAAATCGTGCGTGGAGAGGTGCACTACCTCCTCGACGGGCGCCCGCGAACGTTCGTGAACTTCATCGCCCCGGTCACGCGCGGCGGCGAGGTCATCGGCACGGCGGGCGTGAACCTCGACGTGACCGACCTGCGCGACCGCGAGCGCGAAGTGCAGCGGCTGGAGGCGCTCGTCCGCGGCATCTTCGAGCACCGCGCCGATCGCCATCGGCCTGCGCACCATCCGCGGCGAAGACCTGGTGCACGTGGCGGACAACCCCAAGACCGGCGAGCTGCTCGCGATGTCGGTCGAGGCTCTGCGCGGCGCCAGCGATCGCGAGATCGGCGTACCGCTCGACGACGTGCGCCGCGCGATCTCGCGGTTCCGCGCGGCCCGCGCGGCCGGACGCCCGGTGCCGTTCGAGGTGACCTACGACTTCGCCCACGGCCCCCGCACCCTGGTGGGCAAGGTCGCGCCGCTGCCCGACGAGGGAGGAGAAGAGCGCTACGCGTTCATCGGCGAGGACGTCACCGAGGTGCGCGCGCTCGAGGCCGGCCTGATGCACGCCGATCGGCTCGCGAGCCTCGGCACGATGGCCGCGGGCATCGCCCACGAGATCAACAATCCCCTCACGTACGTGCAGGCGAGCCTCAATTTCGCGCTCCACCAGCTCGAGAGCGCGGCCCACCGCCCCGAGAGCCAGGCGCTCGCCCTCCAGATCCTCGAAGAAGTCCGCACCGCCAGCGTCGGGGTCGACCGCATCGCTGCGCTCGTGCGGGAGATGCTCGCCCTCGCTCGCCCGCAGCCGGCGGGACCAGCACCGATGGCCGACGTGGCGCTGACCGTCGACTCGGTGCTCGGGCTCGCCGCGTCCCGGCTGCGCGGGGTCGCCGAGGTGAAGCGCGAGTTCGACGCGCTGCCCGCGGTGGTCGCGGACGCGATGAAGCTCGGGCAGGTGCTCCTCAACCTGTTGACCAACGCGGCGCAGGCCCTCGAGGAGAGCGATCGCCGCGGGCACATCTGGATTCGCGGGCGCCTCGTCGCGGAAGAGCAGCGCGTCGTGCTGACCGTCGAGGACGACGGCCCCGGCATCCCGAGCTCCGTGCAGGCGCAGCTGTTCGCCCCTTTCCACACCGGGCGCTCGCATGGCCACGGCCTCGGCCTCTTCTTGTGTCGGCGCCTCGTCACCGAGATGGGCGGCACCATCGAGGCCTCGGCTCGTGAGGGCGGCGGCACGGTGATGCGCGTGGAGCTGCGCGTCGCTCCGCGATGAAGGTCTGCTGAAGGCCCCCGGGCTGAAGCCCCGGGGCACCGACAACACCGCAAGCCCGGGGCCTTTCACCCCGGGCTTCACGTCCCAAATCGCTGGCTGGACCTCGCGCTGCAAAGGACCAGCAGAACGGGAGTTCAGCCAGCCCTGCGTGGCGTCGAGCCCGGGGTCGATGCCCCGGGCTTCAGCGGCTGTCGGTGCCCCGGGCTTTCAGCCC
>JAEUKC010000328.1:0-17233 GCA_016794445.1 Myxococcales bacterium | reverse complement strand
TCCACAGGGTCGCCGGCTCCGCCCCCCGCGCCCTCCTCCCAACAAAGACGCCCTCGGCGGGCTTTTTGATGTGTGTGACGGGTGGGCGCCGTTGGGGTGCGCGGTCAACCGCGGCCGCCTCCACGGGCGGCCGCCGGGCATGAGGGCTCACTTCACGGTCACCAGCACGCTCTTGAGGTGCGGCTGCGCGCCGTAGGGTGGCGGGAAGTCCACGGGCGGCGGCAGATCCTTCATCTGCACCACCTCGCGCTGCGCCGTACGCGCCGCCTCGTGCAACCAGCGGCGCAGCTTGGCCTGCACCGTCTGCCGGTGGTTCGAGCACGCGAGCAGGCTCCCACCCGGCGCGACCAGCGCGAGGCACCGCGCGGCGAGGTCCTTGTAGTCGGCGTCGGTCGAGAACCGCCGCGCGCCCACCAGCGAGTAGCTGGGCGGATCGAGGATCACGAGATCGAACCGCTCGCGCAGCTTCTTCTGGCGGTCGATCCAGTCGAACACGTCGTCCACCACCATCACGTGGCGGTCGCCCGCGAGCCCCGCGTGCGCGAGGTTGCGCTCGGCCCAGGCGAGGGCCTGCTTCGAGGCGTCGACGCTCACCGTGCGGCTCGCGCCACCTGCCGCCGCGGCCACGGTGAACGGCGCCGTGTACGCGAACAGGTTGAGCACCGACTTGCCCGCGGCGAGCTCGCGCACGCGCCGGCGGTTCTCGCGCTGGTCGAGGAAGATCCCCGTCGAGAGCCCGTCGCCGAGGCGCACGAGGAACGGCAGCCCGTGCTCGATCACCGGGAACTCGGCCGGCGCCGCGACCCCGCGCACCGGGTCTGCCGGTGCGAGCGCGTCGTTGCGCGTGTCGACGACCACGTTGGCCTGCTTGGGCCGCCGCTTGAGGTAGATCCCGGCGAACCCGAGCCGGTGCAGACCGTCGAGCAGCGCCGCCTCGGTGGCCGCGTCGAACGCGGCGTAGAGCTGCGCGACGAGGTGGTCGCCGTAGACGTCCACGCTCAGGCCCGGCGTGCCGTCGCCGTCCTCGTGGAGCAGGCGGAACGCGGTCGTGTCGCCCGAGCAGCCGAGCCCGTACCGCTCCTCGCGCGCGCGATCGACGACCTCCGCAAAGACCTCAGCGTCGAGCGAGGTCGGCGTCAGCGGCGGTTGATCGCCGTGCGCGAGCCAGCGCGCGAACACGGGCGGCGCGGGCGCGACCAGCGTGAGCGAACGCCCGCCTCCGGGGTGGGCGACGACGAGCTTCTCGGCGTGGAGGAGCAGGCGCGAAGCCGGTGGCCCGCCGTAGAGCCGATCGCCGGCGATGGGGGCGCCGATCGCCGCGAGCTGCGCGCGGGCCTGGTGCGTGCGGCCCGTCTCGAGCCGCAGCGAGAGCAGCGCACGGCGCCCCTCTCGTGCCACCACGTCCACGTGAGTGATCGCCTCCTGACCACGGCGGTCACGCGCGTCCACCACCGACACCCGCCCGTCGACCAGCGGCCCGAGCCGGTGCTCGAGCCGGCGCGCGCCACCCTTGTAGCCCTCGACCGCCGCGAGGTAGGTCTTCTGCGCGGTGCGGCCCTCGAGCTGCTTGGCGATCGGCGCGTTGGCGGCCTTGTCGCGCGTGTAGAGCACGACCCCCGAGGTCGCGCGGTCGAGCCGCTGGTGGATGCCCAGATACGGCGCGCCGCCGTCGCGCTCGGTCAGGAACGCGCGCAGACGCGCCGGCAGATCGTCCCGGTCGGTCTCGCGCGCGGCCTGCGTCGGCACGCCGCTCGGCTTGTCGACGACGAGCAGCGACCGGTCCTCGAAGACGATGCGGTGAGGGTCGAAGGAGGGCCAACGCGCCTCCACCACCCTCGACACGGGTCCGGTCACTCGGCGTCTTTGCAGCAGCGGAAGCCAGTCGAGTAGTCGTGGTAGCTCGAGAAGTGCGCGCTCGTGGCGTAGCGGCAGCCCGGGCCGTTCTGCGTGGCGTCCTGGTAGTAGCCGCCGTGGAACACGCCCTTCTTCTCGGCGGTCCACTCGTGCAGGTTGCCGACCATGTCGTAGACGCCGAAGCCGTTCGTGCACTGGTCGAAGGCGCCGGTCTTCGCGACGGTGCCTTCGAGCGCGTTGAGCGACGGGTCGTTCATCACCTTGTTGTCGTAGAGGTGGTCCTTGAACGAGGCGCCGAACAGCTCGCCGAGCGGGGAGCGGCCGTGGGTGTTGCAGGCCTTCTCGTTGGCGTCGTTGCCGTAGGGATAGGTGGTGCGGCGCGGGCCCTCGCAGGCCGCCGTCCACTCGGACGCCGCGCACAGGCGCTTGCCCGCGACCTCGCAGGCCACCGCCGCGGCGTCGCGGTCGATGTAGCCCTGCGGGACGACGCCGGGCTTGGAGACAGCCTTCATCGTGCGGCCGCTCGAGGCGAGGCCGTCGATCGCGACGTAGGGCGACCAGGGGACGTCTTCGCCCGCGATGACCTCGACCAGCGAGGCCTCCCACTTGTCGACGCAGACGCGGATCTCGTCGCGCGTGACCAGGGCCATCTCGGGCGGGCAGGCCGGCGGCTCGACGACGGGCGCGGGCTTGGGCTCGGCCTTCTTGGCGGTGAGGGCGCCGGCGACGTTGGCCGCCGCGAGGCTCGGCTTCGCGAACGAGAGCCGCGAGACCATGCGCATGACCTCGCCGCGATCGTGGACGAACATGCCGACGACCGCGGCCGCCGCGAGCGTGAGGACGATGCGGGCGCGGGTGGCGAAGTGGTGGGTCAGCGCCGGCGGGCGGGCGACCAGCTGCACCGGCGAGACGCTCTCGGGCGCGGGCTCGTCGTCGCAGGAGACGACGACGGCGGGGATGGAGCGCGGGGTCTCGTCCTCCTCGGTCAACGAGGGGGTCGGTTCGGCGACGGGCAGGACGGGGGGCACCCACGAGGCGCGCCGCGCCGTGGTGAGCGTCACCGGGGGCAGCGGCTCGGCAACCGGCTCGACGACGCGGGCGACAGGCATGGGACCCATCGACTCCGCCTGCACCAGCGGCTCGCCGCGGGCCAAGGATTCGGCGGCCGCCGAACACTCCGCCGAGACACGGACGACGGAGACGAAGCAAACCGGTGCGCTCGCCTGCAGCAGCTCCACCGAGGGTGCCCGGAGGAACCGCGCTCGAGCCTTGGCAGAGACGTTCGAAAGAGGGGCCTTCGGCCCTGCGCTCCGCGCCTTCGTGGGGGATTCGATCGACTTTCCCCGGCCAGAACGCGAACGACCCATCGGACCTCGGCGGACACGGTCGGGACCACCCCGAACCGCAGAGCCTAGAGACGGTAGCGGACAGGAATGTCATGCGAAAGCGATTTCGCACTCGCGGATTTTTCCACAGTCATTTGCGGGCCGAGCTGCTTGTATTCAAATTCCCCACAATTCGGCGCGGGCCTGGAAGTCGACCGGCCAGCCGGTCTTCTCCAGCACGAGCTCGGCGCACGGGCCGGGCGCGTCCACGCTCACCACCACGACCCGCTGGGCGCGCCGCGTGGCCAGGAAATCCGCCGCCACCTCGCGGGCCTCGAGGCGCGCGTCGAGCCCCCGCGAGACGGTCATCGCCGGGCCCGTCAGCCGGAACGCCATGGCGCACTCCCCCGCGCAGGCGTTCGGCGTGGTGTACGCGAAGCGACGGCCCTCGGCGAACGCCGCGCCGCGGGCGGCAAGCCCAGCCTCGTAGACGGCGTTGAGGTCGAGGGTCGCGAGCACGGTGCCGACGACGATCCCGGCGCCGACCAGCGCCTCCCGCCCCACGACGGCCGCGAGCGCGCCGACGGCCGCGAGCGCGCGGTGACAGAGGCCGTCCATCCGCGCGAGCCGATCCCGGGCGAGGCCGGTCGAGGCCGACAGCGCTTCGAGCTCGTAGGTGGTCGGGACCGCCTCGGCGAGACGGCGGGGGGTGACCAGCGGACGGGCGGTGCGCGGACCCGCGAAGTCGGCCCGGACGAAGTGCAAGGCCGCGTTGGCGCCCCCGAACGCCGCCGAGAGCTTCAACGCGCCACGCACGTCGGCCGGAGCGTTCTCCGTGCACGGATGGGCGCCGACCTCGGGATCGAGCGCGCCCTCCCCGGGCGTCGCCGGCAGGAGACCCCGGCGGAGCGCGTCGATCACCAGGATCGACTCGAGCACCCCCGCCGCACCGAGCGTGTGCCCGATGCTGGCCTTGGCCGCGTGGACGGGCGGCGACTTCCCGGGCAGCGCGAGGGCGAGGGCCTTGGACTCCATCGGGTCGTTGAACACGGTGGAGGTCCCGTGGACGGAGACCAGATCGACCGGCGCGTCCTCGGCGAGGGCCTGGAGGGCGGCGCGAGAGAGGCCCCCACCCGTGCGGTCCGGCGCGGTGAGGTGCACCGCGTCGCACGAGGCACCGAAGCCGACGATGCGCGCGACGCGCCCGGGGAACACGCGACGGAGGGCCATCACCCCCGCCCCTTCTCCGAGGGCCATGCCGTCGCGATCGACACGGAACGGGCGCGGTGGGAGGCGGCTCGTCGTGGCGCCGAGCGCCTCGAACCCCGCCGCGACGAAGGTGGTCAGCGCGTCGTAGCCCCCGGCGAGCACGACGTCGCAGAGGTCTTGCTCGAGCCACATGACGCCGAGGCCGAGGGCGAGGGTGGAGGCCGAGCACGCGGTGAGGAGGTGCGTGGTGCGAACCGGCTCGATCCCCTCGGCAGAGAGCGTGGCCAGGAGGGCGCGGAACGGGGCGTGGTACGTGGCGGCGTCGGCGAGCGCCGGATCGATCGCCTCGCCCGTGGCGCGCGCGCGGAAGAAGCGCTCGCTGGTCGCCATGCCCCCCGACGACGTGCCGATGGCGAGCCCCACGCGCTCACCGGGCGAGAGCTGCGCGGACACCTGACGCACCACCGCGAGCAGCAGCGTGGTCGCGGGGTCTTCGCCGGCTTCGCGCGCGGCCTCGGCGACCGACGAACGGGCGGCGAACGGGCGACGGAGCCCCGCGGCGGTCAGCCTCGGATCGAGCGTGATGCAGGTCGGGGCCGGCGCGTTCGGCGCGCCCACGACGAACGCGTCACCCTCGCCGAGCGGCCCGATCGCAGCCGTCGCGACGACGTCGATCATCGGGACCCATCGTACTCACGACGCGTCGGGATCGGCAAAGGTCGCGGCGGGGAGCTCCTTGGCGAGCTCGGTGGTCTCGCCCACCACGACGACCCGGAGCGGCGGATCGTCGCCCTCGAACACCACTTCGCTGGGGAAACGAGCGCCGTCGGCCAGGGTGGTGACGCGCCCTTCCACGCGCCCGTGGAGGGCGCCCTGCGAGAAGAACCAGCCTCGCTCGACGTCTCCGACGCGGGCGCGGATCACGAAGTCGCGCCCGAACAGCGCGAAGGCGAGGAGCCCTGGACCCGGGGCGACGTGGCCCGACGGGTCCACGACCGCCTCGCGCGCGTGCACGAGGGTGCCGCCGAACGGCGCGACGAGCCAGCGGCGCAGCAGGTCGATCGGCAGGCCCCGCAGGGTCGCGCGCGGGGTGCTCGCGTCGCCGCGCACCACGCGGTCGAGCGCGGGGATCGCGGCGCGGAACCGGTCCCCGGAGATCCACACGTCCATGGCGGTGGTGCCACCCGGGCCGAGCAGGATCATGCGGAGCGCCTGGCCGGGCCGCACCACGAGCGCGCCACGCCCCTCGAAGCCGCGCCCGCTCACGCCCTCGATCAGCGAGATCTTGAGCGTCTGCCGCACGTCGGCGGTCGGCGGTCGCGCGCGGGCCCGGAGCTCGGCGGCCGACAGGCGCGGACCGGCCTCGAGCTCGGCCCGCGTGAGCGAGGGCGGCTTGCTCGCGCGCGGGCCCGTGCACCCGAGGGCGAGCAGCGCGAGCGCGAAGGACCAGCGGGCCAAGCGCCGGCATACTAGCGTGCGCCCGATGCGTCGCCTCCTCCTCGCCGTCGTCCTCGGTGCCTGCGGGCGAACCCCCGCCACCACGGGCGATGCCGCGCCGAGCGCGCCGGCCTCGAGCTCGGTGGCGCCGCAGGCTTCGGTGTCCACATCGGTGTCCGTCTCGGCTTCCGTGTCGGCGTCGGCGGCCGCGTCGGCCTCGGTCGATCCCGAGGAGGACGACGAGCCGGCGCCGCCTGCACTCTCCATCGCCGCTCCCGCCACCGCGTCGGCGAGCGCTTCGGCTCCGGCGCCCAAGGTGGCGGCCGCGGCTTCGCAGAAGGCCCTGCCCAAGTTCGACCCGAAGGTGCCGAAGTGCCGGCTGCAGAAGCCGCTGCCGTTCTTGATCCGCGCCAACTACACGCCCGTCGGCGCGCACAAGGAGGCGCACGACAAGGCGATCCGGTTCCGCACCGAGCACTACGGGTACGCCAAGGGGTTCGGCGATCCCAAGTGGAACGCCTACCCACCCTCGCACTACGTGACCGACCTGCATTTCATGGGGCTCACGGCCAAGCTGCACCCCCGCATCGCCCCGGCGCTGGCGTGCGCGGAGCAGGCCATCCTCAAGCACTGCGGCGCGTTCCCGTACACGCCCGTGGTGCTCGCCGGCATCCGCTACGAGAACACCTACCGTGGCGGCGAGATCACCAACCACATGTACGGCATCGCGGTCGACCTCGACCCCGGCCGCAACACCTGCTGCAACTGCGTGCCGCCGTGGCGCGACCATCCGCTGTGCAAGAAGAAGCTGCCCATCGAGCAGCGCATGGCGATGCCGATGTGCTGGGTGAAGCAGTTCGAGAAGTTCGGCTTCTACTGGCTCGGGCGCGACAAGCTCGAGGACACCATGCACTTCGAGTTCCTCGGCGATCCCGACAAGATCCTGCTGGGGAAGTGAACGGCGGACGGCGCGGGGATTTGCCCGAGCCGGGGGGGACGTGCTTCGATCGGAGGATGCGGAAGCTCGCCGTCGTCGTGCCCGTGGTCCTGGGACTTGCCGCGCCGCAGGCCGCCGAGGCCCAGTCGTACGAGGCGCCGAAGCCGATCGAGGTGCCGACCACGCCAGTGCCCCAGAGCCCGCCGCCCGCCACGCCTCCCCCCAAGAAGGCCGAGCCGAAGCCCGCGCCCGCCCCGACCACGGCGACGCCGAAGAAGGGTGACGACCCGCCCAAGGACGACAAGGCCGAGAAGAAGCCGGTCAACTACAACAACGACGGCGTGTTCAAGGTCTCGGGCACCGGCACCAACCTCGCGGCGCCCAAGGGCACGCCGGCGAAGGGTGGCGGCACCGCACCGGCAGGCAAGCCCGGCAAGGTGGCCAAGGCCAACGCGGCGATCGTGGCGCAGTGGCCCGGGTTCCGGATGACCGAGGACGGCGGCAGCGAGGTGATGGTCGAGTTCTCCAAGAACGTCGCGCCCCCGAGCCGCTTCGAGGCGGCCGGCACGGTCACCTTCGTCTTCAAGGGCGCCATCGTCCTCAAGCACAACAACCAGAATCCCCTGCTCACGGGGCACTTCAACACGCCCGTGTCGAGCGCGCGGCTCGTGCCGAAGAAGGGCGAGCTGCACCTCGTGATCGACCTGCGTGCGGCCACGAGCGCGGCGGGCACCACCGGCATGCGGGCGGGCGGCGAGCCCGGCTCGATGCAGTTCTTCGCCAAGTTCCCCGCCGGGAGCTACCTCGCAAAAGACGCGGACGACGAGCCGATGCTCAAGCCGAGCACGACCAAGCTCAAGGGCACCGGCAAGGACGCGAGCAAGTCCGAGGCGCCGCCGCCGCCCGAGAAGAAGCCGACGGGCGGCGCGAAGCCCGGCCCGAAGGAGTGATCAGGGCCCTCTGCGGAGGACGAGGGCGATCCACTCTCCTTCGGCGGGGGCTTCCTCGAGGCGGAGCTCGGCGTACTGGGCGAGCACGTCTTCGCGCTGGACGGCCAGGATGCCCGACAGCACGAGGAGACCACCGGGCGCCACGGTGCGCTTCACGTCGGCCGCGCGCGGCACGAGCACCTCGGCCTGGATGTTGGCGAGGACGACGGGGTAGGTGCGCCTGAGGCGCGCGAAGTCCTCGTCGCTCGCCGTGACGCGATCGGCGAGGCCGCAACGCTCGGCGTTGGCGCGCGTGACCTCGATGGCCGCCGGATCGATGTCGAGCGCGTCCGCGCGGGCGGCGCCGAGCACGAGCGCGACCAGCGAGAGGATGCCGCTGCCGCACCCGAGATCGAGGATCTCGCGCCCCTCCAGCTCCGCGGCCCGCGCGTCGAGGACGCGCGACACGAGCGCCGTGGTCGCGTGCAGGCCGGTACCGAACGCGCGACCGGGCTCGAGCTCGAGCACGTGCACCCCCGCGGCGAGGTCGGCGGGGACGGGGCGCCACGGCGGGCGGATCATGACGCGCGGCGTGAGCAAGAACGGCTCGAAGTGCTCCTTCCAGGCGTCGCGCCACGCGTCGCCGTGCACCTCCTCGATGCGCGGCGAGAGCTCCGCGTCGAACGCGGCGAGCGCCTCCTCGGCGGCCTCGCGCGTGGGGAACGCCGCCACCAGCGTGACCACCTCGTCCTCGGCCTCGGCGGGCACGCGCGGGCTCGCGACGTCGGCGCCCGGGTCGACCACCGGGCCCACCGAGTGAGCGCCCCGCACGAGCGTGCTCGCGTCGCGACGTTCGACACCCTCGGCGCCGAACTCGAACAGCTGATCGGCGGCGACCTCGGCGAGCGAAGCGGGGACGTCGATGGCGAGGAACGGATAGACCGGATCGCTCATCAGTCGGAGATCGTGATGACGATGCCCGCGTTCGGGCTGGGCCCCGGAGTCGTGCTCTTGCGGGTCAGCAGGTAGGTGGCGACGACGCCGCCCGCGACGATGGCCGCCGCGCCCGTCCAGAACCACCAGGTGCCGAAGATCGAGCCCTCTTTCTCGGCCTGCACCGCGACGCGCAGCGGGGTCTCGGCGTCGCCGCGGGTGGCGATGGCGAGGCCACCCGAGTCGGAGGCCTGGACGTAGTACTCGATGATCGGCGGCTTGACGGCGGTGGCCGGGATGGTCGCCTTGAAGCTGCCCGCGTCGAGCGCGCAGGGCAGCTCGAGGAACTTGCCGGCGGAGCCCGTGCGGTAGAACAGCACGATCTTGGCCACCCGCTTGCCCGTGTCCTCGACGGAACCGGTGACGGCGATCGACTGGTCGTGGGGCGCCTCGGCGGGCGGGATCTGCTTGAGGACGACCGGCGGCAGCGGCTTCTCGGTCTTGGTCTGGCCGGGCTTGCCCTCCTCGATCCACTGCTTCTTGTACTTGTCGAATGGCTCGCGGAACTTGGGCGACTCGTTCTTGGGGAGCGCGTAGTCCTCGTCGAGCGCGTAGAGCGCGAAGAGCGCCGTGCGGGCCGAGTCGTCCTGCTTGAGGACGATGTAGTTGTAGGCCAGCCAGCGGTAGATCTCGATCTTCTGGGACTTGCTGACGTCGGACCGGAGGAGCGCGGCGCTGAGCTTCTGGATCGACTCGTCGTACTGCTGGTCGTCGAACTTCTCCTTGGCCTGGTCGATGAGCTTCTGGGTCGGGACCTTGTTCTGCGCCCAAGCCACCTGCGGGAGCATGGTGGCGACCGAGACGTGGGCGGTCGCGAACAGGGCGAGCGACACGGCAAAACGCGCAGCGCGGGCGCGGCGGACGAGGGAGCCGGACGACATCGGCGCCAGCATACGGGGGTTTCGGTCCGGTTTGATAGGGGCTCGCTCGGTCGGGACAGGTGTTCAGCCGGGAACGAACAGCCGGGCCTGATCCGGCGCACCGTCGCCGAACACGCCGAGAGTGCCGCCGACCTGATGGCAGAGCCCCTGGCCCAGCAGGATGGCCTCGGAGCCCGGCGCCCAGCTCGGAGGCAGGCCCCCCTCCACGTGCACCTCGACCAGGACACCACCGTCGCGGGCCTGGGTGTGCAGGCGCACGGGGCGCCCAGCGACCAGCGCGTCGGCGCACAGCTGGCTCACCACCATGCCGAGCCGGGAGGCCACCTCGGCGTCCACCTCGAGGGCTGGCTCGAGCTCCATCGTCACCTCGGAGGGCGGGTCGAACCGGGCGAAGCAGGTGACTTGCTCCACGAGGCGTCCGAGGTAGCCTGCGAGATCGAGCCGCGACCCGGCGCTCGACGGCCGGAGGATCTCGTGGACGGTGGACATCGCCGCGATGCGGGCCTCGAAGTCTCGCAGCTCCGCCGACGGTGGCTGCCAGAGGCGGACGAGGCTCACGGCGAGGTGCAGGTGGTTGCGCGCGCGGTGGTGGAGCTCCTGCAGCAGACGGGTCTTGTCGTCGAGCGCCACCCGCAGCTGCTGGACGGGGTCGTTGCCCAGCGTGAGGACCAGGTATCGGTCGGCGCAGAGCTGCGCCGAGTACGTCAGGCCCACGCCATCCAGCTCAATTTGTCCATTCAATGCTCCAGTCTGGGCCATCTTCAGGAGCGGGGTCAAAGGGTGGGGACCGCCGTGGACCTCGTCCAAGGTTCGTCCTGGTCCTGGTTCGTCACCCACCAAACGCGCCGCCGCCGGACTCCACGTCACGAGCCGCAGCTCGGCGTCGAGGACCAGCACCATCGGCCGTCGCTCGCGCGCCGAGGTGATCGACGGATCGGCGGCGCCGGATTCGCCGCCGTGGCTGCTGGTTCGTTCGAGGGTCATGGGGTCACGGTCGCGAGCCGCCGGGCGTGGTCCTGCGCGGGTCGAGCACCGGTTGTCCTATAGTACGTCCGCGCTTCGACCGTATGATTCGTGCGTCCATGGGATCTGTGCCGTCCTCCGCCGAACCGTCGTGGCCCGCCATGCTCGCGGATCTCGCGCCGGTCCTCCTCGTCTGGCTCGATGCCGCCGGGCGCATACGCCGGGTCAACGAGTTCTTCGCCCGGTTCGCCGGCGTCGACGCGGCCCGCGTGGTGGGGGAGGACTGGTTCGAGCGCTTCGTCCCGCCGCGCGACCGGGAGCGCGTCCGCCGCGTCCACGCGACCACCGACGCGAACACCAGCGGCACCATCAACGCCATCTGGCGCAGCGACGGCTCCGAGGCGGAGATCGAGTGGCAGAACCGCTGCCTGCGCGGGCCGGACGGGGCGTTCATCGGCTGCATCTCGGTGGGCGTCGACGTCACCGAGCGGCTGCGCGTCCAGCGGGCCCTCGAGCGGAGCGAGGCGATGCTGGCCGAGGCCCAGCGGGTCGCCCACGTCGGCAGCTGGGAGCTCGATCTGCGCACGCGCTCGGGGACCTGGTCGGCGGAGACCTTCCGCATCTTCGAGGTCGACCCCACCCGGAGCGACCTGTACGAGGCGTTCGCCGAGCGGGTCCACGCCGACGATCGCGAGCGCTCGCTGCGCGACTTCACGAACACGATCGAGACCGGTGTCACGCTCGACCAGGAGGCGCGCCTCGTGATGCCCGACGGGCGGATCAAGTGGGTCCGGCGCCGGGCCACGCCTTCGGCCTTCGAGCGCGACGACGCGGGCAACCCGACCCGCATGTTCGGCACCGTCGAGGACGTCACCGATCGCGTCGCCGCGGCCGCGGCGGTGGCCAACGAGCGCACGCTGCTGCGCTCGGTCATCGAGGCCTTCCCCGGCGCGGCCGGCGTCTACGACCTCGAGGGGGGCCTCGTCACCGCCAACCACACGGCGATCGCAATGTCGGGGCGGACGGCCGCCACCGAGCGCGCGCCGACCTGGGAGCTGCCCAACTGGGGCAACGACCAGACCCGCGTGCGCCTGCAGAAGGGCTTCGTCGAGGCCAGGTCCGGGCAGGCCTCGCGCTTCGAGGTCCAGGTCGCGATCCCAGGTGAGGGCGTCGTCGACGTCGAGGCCGCGTTCCAGCCCGTGCGCGTGGGCGACCAGATCACCCACGTCGCCGCGTTCGGCGTCGACGTGAGCGCGCGCAACCGGGCGCTGGAGCGAGCTCGGGGTCACGAGGCGCAGCTGATCGAGGCGCAGCGCATCGCCCACGTGGGGAGCTGGGAGCTCGACCACACCACGGGGACCCTCAGCGGCTCCGAGGAGCTGTTCCGGGTCTTCGAGGTCGACGCCGCGCACGGCATGACGCGACGGGCGCTCGTCGACGTCGTGCACCCCGACGACCGCGACGCCGTGGTGGCCGCCTTCGAGTCCTCGCTGCAGCAGCGCACGACTTACGAGGTGGTCCACCGGCTGCGCACGCCGAGGGGAACCCTCAAGCACGTGCGTTCGCGTGGCGAACACGCGTACGGCCCCGACGGCCAGCCGCTGCGCTCGGTCGGCACCGTGCACGACGTGACGGCCACCGTGAACGCCGAGGAGAAGCTCCGCCGCGTCCTCGACGCCATGGCCCCCCTGGTCGCCGTCCTCGACCTCGAGGGGCGGTTCGTCGAGATCAACAAGGCGCCTCTCGATCTCGTGGGGCGCTCGCGGGCCGAGGTGCTCGGCACGCTGGTGTGGGAAGGGGTGACGTGGGGCGGATCGAGCGCGGTCGTCCTGCTGCGCGAGGCGTTCGATCGCGCCGTCCGCGGCGAGACCTACCGCACCGACCTCACGGCCGAGCTGGCCGACGGCAGCCACTTCAGCGTCGACGCCACGTTCCGTCCCGTCCGCGACCCCGACGGCCACATCGTCAACGTGGTCGCCTCGGCCGTGGACATCACGGTGCGCAAACAGATGGAGGAGGAGCTCCGCCAGAGCGAAGCCAAGTACCGGCTGGTGGTCGAGCAGGCGAGCGACGCCATCCTCATCGCCGACGCCGACGCCCGCTTCGTCGACCTGAACTCGCGCGCCTGCGACCTGCTCGGCTACGCCCGTCACGAGCTGCTCGCGCTGACCCTCTCGGACCTCATCGACCCCGCCGACCCGGTTCGCCCCGAGCGGCTGCGCGCGGCCGGCACGCTGTCGGTGGAGCGCTCGCTCCGTCGCAAGGACGGCACCTGGGTGGTCGTGGAGATCAGCGCCACGCACCTCTCCAACGGGAACATCCTCGGCATCCTGCGCGACGTCACCGAGCGCAAGCGCGCGGAGGAGGCCGTCCTCCGCAGCGAGAAGCGGCTCGCCGAGGCACACCGCCTCGCGCAGGTCGGCGCGTGGGAGCGCGACCTGCGCACCGGCGTCGGGTGGTGGTCGGACCAGCTCTACGAGATCTTCGGCGCGCCGCGCGACGAACCCCGCGACTTCGCGACGTTCCTCGCGCGCGTGCACCCCGACGACCACGCCATCGTGCGCGCGGCCGAGCCGACCGCCCTCCGGGACGGTGTGTGGGAGGGCGACTTCCGCATCGTGCGGCCCGACGGCGAGGTCCGCTATCTGCACAGCGTGACGGAGGTCATCCATCGCGACGGACGACCGACCGTCCTCGCGGGGACGCACCAGGACGTCACCACCCAGCGCCTCGCGGAGGCGGAGATCCGGCGCACCAGCGCGCTCCTCTCCTCGGTCATCGACTCGTCCACCGACTGGGTGTTCGTCAAGGATGCCCAGCACCGCTACCTGCTCACCAACCAGGCCATGGCGCAGGCGTTCGCGTGCACGCCTGCCGACATGCTGGGTCGCCTCGACACGGACCTGTTCCGCGGCAGCGACCCTCCGCAGATCGTCCACACCGTCCACGACTCCGACACCCTCGCCTTCGACGGGACCGCTGTCCACTTGCCGGCCATGCCCGTCACGATCGCGAACGGCGACCGCCGGGTCTTCGACGTGATCAAGGGCCCGCTCCGCGACGACCAAGGCCGCATCTACGGCGTGCTCGGGTACGCGCGCGACGTCACCGCGGCGCGCAAGGCCGCGGAGGAGCTGGCGCGCTCGCTCGAGGAGAAAGAGACGTTGCTGCGGGAGATCCACCACCGGGTGAAGAACAACCTGCAGATCCTGGCGAGCCTCCTCCACTTCCAGGCCAAGAAGGCGCGCGACGCCGAACAGCTCGCGGTGTTCAACGAGGCCCGCAGCCGCATCGTCGCGATGATCCTCGTCCACGAGAAGCTCTACCAGTCGCGCGACCTCTCGCAGGTGGCGTTCGGCGACTACGTCCAGTCGCTGACCCAGGTGCTGGCCGCGTCGTTCGCCGGGGCCGTGAAGGTCCGGGTTTCGGTCGACACGGACGCGCTGCGGCTACCGCTCGAGGTGGCGCTGCCGAGCGGCATGATCCTCTGCGAGCTGCTCACCAACGTCTTCAAGTACGCCTACCCGGACGCCAGCGAGGGCACGGCCCGCGTCGTCGCGCGGCGCGAGGCGAGCGCGGTGCGCCTCCGCGTCGAGGACGAGGGCGTGGGCCTCCCGAGCGGCTTCGATCCGGAGAACGTCCGCTCGTTCGGGTGGCACCTGGTCAACAACCTGGTGCAGCAGCTCGAAGGGGAGCTCATCCTCGGCGCCGGCGCGCTGGGGCGGGGCGCCTGCATCGACGTCACCTTCCCGCTGCGCGCGCCGACGGAGCGGCCCACCCCGTGAGCGCCCGCATCTTCGTCGTCGAGGACGAGGCGTTGATCGCCATGGAGCTGGTCGATCGGCTCGAGGAGCTCGGCTACGTCGTGTGCGGTCGGGCCTTGCGGGCGGCCCAGGCCCTCGAGCGCATCCCCGCCGCGGCGCCCGACCTCGTCCTCATGGACATCAACCTCGGGCCGGGCCTGTCGGGGATCGAGGTCGCCGAGCGCCTCCGCGCGACGATGGACGTGCCGGTGCTGTTCCTGACCGCGTACTCCGACGCCGAGCTCGCCGATCGCGCGGCGGCTCCTTCGCGTTCCTGGTCAAGCCGTTCCAGCCCTACGCGCTGCGCGCCAACATCGAGATGGCGCTCTCGCTGCGCGCGGCCGATCGGGCCGTGCGCGAGAGCGAGGCCCGCTTCCACCACATCGTGGCCCACATCCGGGACGCGATCGTCGTCGACGATCTCGCCGGGCGGGTCGTCTACTGCAACGACCGCTTCCTCGAGATCTTCGGGCTCGCCACGCGGCCGGCGGACCTCCGGCTCGAGGACTACGTCGCGCCCGCCTGGCGGGCGCAGCTGCGCGACCGACACGAGCGACGGGTCCACGGCGAGGCGGTGCCCGAGGAGTTCGAGTACGAAGGCGTACGCAGCGACGGCACGCGGGTGTGGATCGCCACCGCGGTGACCACGGTTCGTGGCCCGGCAGGCACGCCGGTGGGCACCCAGTCGGTGCTGCGCGACGTGACCGATCGCAAGCAGATCCAGGTCGTCCTCGAGCTCCTCTCGACCAAGCTCGGTCGCCTGCGCGGCGCCCAGTTCGTCAACGCGGTCGTGCGCGAGCTCGCGCAGGCGGTCGAGATCGACTGCGCCTTCGTGACCCGGCTGGTCGGGGATCGGCTCGAGATGGTCGGCCTGTTCACCGATGGAGAGGCGAGGGCCGGCCTCGCGTTCCCCCTCGCCGGCTCGCCGTGCGAGTTCGCCGTCGGCTCCGACAGCGCGTTCGTGGCCGAGGGGGTCGGCGCACGGTTTCCCGGCGCCGCGTGGCTCCGCGAGCTCGGCGCAGAGAGCTTCGCGGCCGTCCGCCTCACCGACTCCAAGGGGAAGATGCTGGGCACCATCGCCGTCGCCGGACGCAAGCCGCTCCGTCACGTCGAGCGCGTCGAGTCCGTGCTCCGGCTGTTCGCGGTCCGCACGAGCGCCGAAATGGAGCGGGTCGCCATCGAGGCCAAGCTGGCCGACCTCTTCGAGTTCTCTCCCGACGGTCAGCTGATGGTGGACCGTCACGGGGTCATCGTGCTGGCCAACGCGCGCGCCCACGAGATGTTCGGCTACGACCCGGGAACGCTGGTGGGCCGCACGGTCGAGACCCTCGTGCGCGAGGGGGGCGAGGGGCACCACCAGCGCCTGCGTGAGGCCTTCGTCCACGGCGCCCGCCCTCGTCTCATGGGCGCGCACGGGCAGCCGTTCCTCGCGCGGCGGCGAGACGGGACCTTGTTTCCCACCGACATCAGCCTCGGGTCGGTCCGGACGCCCGAGGGCCTGCTCGCCCTCGCCGCCATCCGCGACGTCACCGCGCGCGTGAAGGCCGAGGAGGCGCACCACGCCCTGGAGGCGCGGCTCCGGCAGTCGCAGCGGCTCGAGGCCATGGGCACCCTCGCCGGTGGAATCGCCCACGATTTCAACAACATCCTGACCGCCATCTTCGCCAACGTCGACCACGCGCTCCAAGAGCTGTCCGCGAACCACCCCGCCGCGCCAGCGCTGCGCGACGTGACGGCGGCAGCCGGGAGGGCGAGCGGGTTGGTCCGCCAGATCCTGGCCTTCAGCCGGCAGGAGTCGTCCGAGCGCACGCGCCTCGCGCTCGTCACCCTCGTCGAGGAGGTCGCCCGGCTCCTCCGCGCGAGCTTGCCGAGCGGCGTCGTGCTGACCACCGCGGCGGCGCCCGACACGCCGCGCGTGATGGCCGACCCGACCCAGCTGCACCAGGTGCTCATGAACCTCGGCACCAACGCCTGGCACGCCCTGCGAGACAAGCGGGGGCGCATCCACCTGAGCGTGGACCGGCTCCTGGTCACCGACCGCACCGACGCCACCGCGTTGCCCGGCGAGTACGCGCGCATCCGCGTCGAGGACGACGGGGTCGGCATGACCCCCGAGGTGCTCGAGCGCATCTTCGACCCATTCTTCACCACCAAGCCGGTCGGGCAGGGCACCGGCCTCGGCCTCGCCGTCGTGCACGGCATCGTCCAGGAGCACGGCGGCACCATCACCGTCGAGAGCACGCCGAATCGCGGCACCGTCTTCTCGATCCTCTTGCCCTCCGCGGCGCCGGCCTCCGAGCGGCCGGACGAGGCGCAGCCCGTATCGAGCCGGCGCGCCCATCGGGGCCATGTGCTCTATCTGGACGACGATCCGCTCATCGTCACAGCGGCGATCCGCCTGGTGCGGTCGCTCGGCTTCGCCGTCACCGGGTTCGTCCACCCCGAGGAGGCCATCGAGGCCGTGCAGCGCGAGCCGCGCCGCTTCGATCTGATCGTGACCGACCTGCAGATGCCGACCCTCTCGGGCCTCGAGGTCGCGAGCCGCGTCAGCGCGATCGAGGGCGCGCTGCCCATCGTGCTCGTCTCGGGGGGCACCGAGTGGAG
Source organism: Myxococcales bacterium (assembly GCA_016794445.1). Lineage (GTDB taxonomy): Bacteria > Myxococcota_A > Polyangia > Polyangiales > JADJMO01 > JADJMO01. The sequence continues at coordinate 298 of JAEUKC010000328.1, read as the reverse complement.
CGAGGCCGAGCTCGCGGCACGCGGCATCCACGGGCGCCTCGACAAGCCGTATGGCCTCCCGGAGCTCGAGCGCGCCCTCGACGAGGCGCTCACGAGAGCCCGCGCGGATCAGTCGTCGTCGTCGCCCATGTAGAGGCTCTTGTCGCGGTTCTCGAACCGCGTGCAGTCGTCGATGAAGGTGAGCCGCACGCGGCCGGTGGGCCCGTTGCGCTGCTTGGCGACGATCACCTCGGCGAGGCCCTTGACCTTCTGCGCCTCGGGCGAGCCCTTGTCGACGATGTAGTACTCGGGCCGGTAG
>JAEUKC010000296.1:0-4258 GCA_016794445.1 Myxococcales bacterium | reverse complement strand
CTCGGGTTCCCGTACCACGGCACCACCACCTGGACGAGCACGATGCCACGCCCGTGCAAGTGAGCTATCCCGTCCCTCGTGACCCCCATCGATCCCGCCACCGCACTCCTCCCCCGGTTCCGCGACGCGCTCGGCCGCGCGTTCGGTGAAGAGCACGCGGGCGCGGATCCGATGGTGCGGCGCTCCGATCGCGCCGATCTGCAGGTGAACGTCGCGCTCGGCCTCGGCAAGAAGCTCGGCCAGCCGCCGCGGCAGGTGGCCGAGGCGCTGGTGAAGGCGCTGCAAGTGGACGATCTGGTCGAGCGCATCGAGATCGCCGGCCCCGGGTTCCTGAACATGACCCTGCGCGCCGACTGGCTCGGCGCCGCCGCCGACCGCGCCCTCGACGACGACCGCCTCGGGGTGCCCCTCGCCGACAAGCTCGATCGGGTGGTCATCGACTACTCGTCGCCCAACGTCGCCAAGGAGATGCACGTCGGCCACCTGCGCAGCACGGTGATCGGCGACGCGCTCGCGCGCACCCTCGGGTTCCTCGGCCACACCATCCTCCGGCAGAACCACCTCGGCGACTGGGGCACGCCGTTCGGCATGCTCATCGAGCACCTGCTCGACCTCGGCGAGTCGGCCAGCGCCGAGGTGTCGGTCGGCGAGCTTGCCGCGTTCTACAAGGCGGCGCGCAGCAAGTTCGACAGCGACCCGGGCTTCGCCGAGCGCTCGCGCAAGCGCGTGGTCTCGCTCCAGGGCGGCGACGCCGAGACCCTGCGGCTCTGGCGCATCCTGGTCGACGCCTCGCAGAAGTACTTCGAGAAGGTCTACGCGCTCCTCGACACCCAGCTCGTCCGCGCGGACGTGTGCGGCGAGAGCTTCTACAACCCGCGCCTGCAGCCGCTCGCCGAGGAGCTCGAGCGCGAGGGCAAGGCGCAGATCGACCAGGGCGCGCTGTGCCTGTTCGTGCCCGGCTTCAAGAACAAGGACGGCTCGCCGCTCCCGCTCATCGTGCGCAAGGCCGACGGCGGCTTCGGCTACGCGGCCACCGACCTCGCGGGCGTGCGCTACCGCGTGGGCGAGCTGCACGCGACCCGCATCCTCGTGGTGGTCGGCGCGCCGCAGGCCCAGCACCTCGCGATGATCTTCGCCGGCTCGCGCGCGTGCGGGTGGCTGCCCGACGACGTGCGCTGCGAGCACGTGGCGTTCGGCTCGGTGCTCGGCACCGACAAGCGCATGTTCCGCAGCCGCTCCGGCGAGAGCGCGCGCCTCATCGACCTCATCGAAGAGGCCATCGATCGCGCGCGCGCCGAGGTCGAGAAGCGCTGGCCGGACATCGACCCGGAGACCAAGGCCGCGATGGCCAAGGCGGTCGGCGTCGGCGCGATCAAGTACGCCGACCTCTCGAGCGACCGCGTGAAGGACTACGTGTTCGACCTGGACCGCATGGTGCAGTTCGAGGGCAACACCGGCGGCTACCTGCAGTACGCGCACGCGCGCCCGCGCAGCATCCTGCGCAAGGCGGGCGAGGACCGGCCGGCCGGGAAGATCTCGCCCACCGAGAAGGCGGAGCGCGCGCTCGTGCTCGAGCTGCTCTCGTTCGGGGCCACGGTGCAGGCCGTCGGCGAGACGCTCGAGCCGCACCGCCTGTGCGGGTACCTGTACAACGTGGCCAGCCGCTACAACGAGTTCTGGGACCAGTGTCCGGTGCTCAAGGCGGAAGGTGAGGTGCGGGCGTCGCGCCTGCGCCTCTGCGCGCTGACGGCGCGGACGCTGGAGCAGGGGCTCTCGTTGCTCGGCATCGCCGCGCCCGACCGGATGTGAGGCTCACGGGCCCTGGTGCAGGAACGCCGGGGAGAGGGGCGGGACGCCGAGCTTCGCGCGGTGCTCGGCGATGCGCGCGTCGAGGCGCTTCGCGACGGCCGCCCAGCCTTCCTTCTTCGCGACCCTGCCGATCTCTCGGCCGAGCACCTCGGCGTACGAGACGTCGTCCAGGTGCAGATCGGCGAGCCCGACTTGCTGATCCACGTGGACCACGAAGCGCAGATCGGTCGGACCCGCCGTCGCCTCGACGCCGTGCAGCTCCTTCCCGAGCCCTTGCACGGCACCCACTTTCAGCGGCGGGAGGTTTCCCGCAGCGGGGAGCACGCCGAGCAACCCGAGGCCGATCAGCGCGCGCACGCGGCCCTCGAGGGCGAGCGGGTCCGGCGGCGGGACGGGCCCCACGCGGCGCAGCAACGTCGTCATGAAGCGTGGCCAGTCGAAGGTCGCCTCGACGAGCGCGAGGATCCGCTGGTTGCGCGGGCCCGTGGCGGGCTGGCCGTGGAGCGTGGACAGCTGGGCCCACGTCTGCACGACGAAGGAGTGGGCGACGACGCCCGGCGGGGGCGCGGCGCGGACCGATCGCACGAGCGAAGGCGTCGCGACGGCGACGAGGCTGCCGAGGAAGGCTCGACGGTCCATGGCGTGACGCTAGCATCGAGTGCCTGCGACGCACGTCGACGCGAGCGCGTTCAGCCCCAGCGGCGCAACATCGCCGGGGTCGGCGGAGGTGGTGGCGAAGCGGGTGGCGCTCCGCCACCGAGCTGGGCGCGCAGCTTGGCTATCTGCGCGTCGAGCGCGACGAGGTGTTGCAACCAACCGAGCGTCCGGATGCCGTCTTCGGCCCGCCGGATCGCCGTCCTCGCGGGCGACGTGTGGTCGAAGTGCACCTCGCAGATCTGGAGGTCCGGACGGGACTGGACGAGGAAGTCCACGTCCGTCGACACGTCTTTCAGGGGGGTCACCCACGCCTCCACCCGCACACCCCCGTTGGACCCGACCTCGCCTCGGAGTTCGAAGGGATGCCGCGCGAGCTCGAGGCCGGTCGCGAGCCAGGAGAGGCCGAGCTGCATCTCGAGCGCATACGCCAGCGCCGCGGCCTGAGTAAGGGTCGGCGGCGGGACGTTCATCGCCACCACCCGCGTGGGGAAGTCGAACCAAGCGCCGATGCGCGCGACGACGCGTCGACTGCGTTCGGCGCTGGGTGGCCGCGCCGCGAGGCGCCGGAGGGCGGCCCACTCGGTCTGCACGAGGAGTGTGGCGCGCCCCGCGAGGGGTGCGGCCCGCGCGCGCGACGCCGCGCCGACCAGCGCCGCGAGGCTCGCTCCGAACGCGCGACGATCCACGACGAGACCCTAGCAGCGCGCGGCCCGGGCGCTCGTGAAGGCCCGCTTCCGCCGAGCTTCGCAGCGCCCTTGTCGACGACACAGCCACCCGGGTAGCGTCGCGTCGTGGACAGCGCTCTCGTCCCTCCTCCCGAGGGACGCTTCGAACTCGAGCCGCGCGACGTGACCGTCGCCGAGTGGTCGCGGGCGCCGCTCCCGAACATCGCGATCGTCGCCGTGGTGAGCGTCGGGCGGGTCGTCCTCGGTTACGTGCGCACCAAGGAAGTGCAGCCAGGGCTCGTGTGGTCGGCGATCGCCTTCACCACCCTGGTCACGCTCGGCCCTTCCTGCACAGCCTGAAGGTGTACAGCCTCTCCCTCGCGGCCCGGCGCCAGCGGTTCGTGCTCACGCGCGACGGGGTCTCGATCCACGCCGACGACGGGAGTGTGCGGACGTTGCCCTGGAGCTCGGTCGTGCACCGACGCACGCGGGAAGGACTCGCCCTCCTCGACAAGGTCACCGGCGATCTCTACCCGCTGCCCCGGCGGGCCTGGGGGCCCCCGTCGGTGTTCGTGGCGGTGCGCACGTTCGTCACGGACATGACCGCGCCCGCGAAGCTGCCCCCGGTCAGCTGGGTGGTCCTCGTCTGGCTCGTGATCGTGGTCCTGCAGACCGTGGGCATCCGCTAGGCGAGCGGCGCGTCACGGTCCGCGCGCGGGCGCCTCGTCGGGCGAGAGGAGCCCGTGTCGCCGCCACCCCACCCGCGCGAGCCACGTGTGAGCCGCGGCGACCGGGGCGCCCTCGAGCGGGGCGGGACGGCGATCGCGCAGGCCGTCGCACCACGGCGCAGACGAGCACGGATCGAGGCGGGTAGGCACTCGGACCTGGTGCTTCTTGAAGTTGAAGAGCACGTAGGCGAGCGCGAAGCGCACCTCGCGCGGCGTGCGCAGAGCGCGGGTGTGGTAGCGGTCGTCGAGCACGCGGCCTTTGCGACCGCAGGCACGGTTGATCGCGCGCGCGAGGCGCACGCCGAGCGAGCGCGCTCCCTTGCGCAGCGCTGCCGAGTCGTTCGCCTCGACGAGGAGGTGCACGTGGTTGTCCTGCACCGAGAAGTGCAGCACGCGGAA
>JAEUKC010000164.1:0-70411 GCA_016794445.1 Myxococcales bacterium | reverse complement strand
GTGCCGCCGCGCCTTCCCGGGGGTGCCGCTCGTGCTCGGGGGCATCGAGGCCTCGCTCCGGCGCATCGCGCACTACGACCACTGGGAAGACTCGGTCCGTCGCAGCATCCTGCTCGATTCCAAGGTCGATCTACTCATCTTAGGCATGGGCGATCGCCCCGTGGTCGAGGTCGCGCGGCGGCTCGCCGCGGGCGAGTCGATCCGCCAGATCCGCGGCGTGCGCGGCACCGGCTACGTGCTGCGCAAGGGCGAGTGGGAGCACCTGCCCGCCTCGCGCTACGTGAAGGACGGCAAGACCGTGCTGCTCCCCGCCTTCGAGGACGTGCGCGCCGCGGCGCCGGTCGGCAAGGGCGATCCGGCCGCATGCCAGAAGTTCGCCGAGATGTCGCGCGCGTTCCAGTTCGAGACCAACCCGGGGAACGGGCGCCCGATCGTGCAGCCCCACGGCCCCGAGGCGATCTACCTCGAGCCCCCCGCGTTGCCGCTCGAGGAGGCGGAGATGGACGCGCTGTACGACGCCCCGTACACGCGCCTCCCGCACTGGTCGTACGAGGGCAAGCGCATCCCCGCCTACGACACCATCAAGCACTCGGTGGTGACCATGCGGGGCTGCTTCGGGGGTTGCACGTTCTGCAGCATCACCGAGCACGAGGGCCGCAACATCCAGTCGAGGAGCGAGCAGAGCATCCTGCGCGAGGTGCGCGAGCTCCAGCGCATGGGCGACTCGATCGGCTTCAAGGGGGTGCTCTCCGACCTCGGCGGCCCCACCGCCAACATGTACAAGATGACCTGCAAGAGCCCCACGATCGAGCAGGCCTGCCGCAAGCTCTCGTGCGTGCACCCCGGCATCTGCGAGAACCTGGTCACCGACCACGGCCCGCTCATCAAGCTGATGAAGCGCGTGCGTGAGCAGCCCGGCGTCAAGAAGGTCCTCATCGCGAGCGGCGTCCGCTACGACCTCGCCGAGAAGAGCCCCGAGTTCGTGCGCGAGCTCGCCAAGCACCACGTCGGTGGGCAGCTCTCGGTCGCGCCCGAGCACAACGAGAGCGACGTGCTCGCCAAGATGAAGAAGCCGGGCATCGCCACCTACGAGCGCTTCGCGGAGCGGTTCACGTGCGCGAGCGAGGAGGCGGGCAAGGAGCAGTACCTGATCCCGTACTTCATCTCGGGTCACCCCGGCTCCACGCTCGCCGACATGGTGTCGCTCGCCCTCTGGCTCAAGGCGCGCAACCTGCGGCCGCGGCAGGTGCAGGATTTCATCCCGACGCCGATGTCGATGGCCACCTGCATGCACCTCACCGGGATCGACCCGCTGACCATGCAGCCCGTCCGTACGGTGACCGACCTCCGCGAGAAGAAGCTCCACAAGGCGCTGCTCCTCTACTGGGACCCGGCGCAGCAGGATCTCACCCGGGAGGCTTTGCGAAAGGCCAAGCGCCTCGACCTCGTCGGCCACGGGCCCCGCGCGCTCGTGCCGCCGCCCGATCCCCGCGCGGTTCGCAAGAACGCCCCGGTCGCCCGTCCCCAGCGCCGTTCATCGTGAGTTCACTGGAGACCTTCGGGCTTCCGCGTTAGCGTCGAACCGTGGAATCCGAAGGTCCCGAGCAGGGCGTCACCCCCGCGCCGCCCGCTGCCGGGGAGCGGGTCACCTCGAACGGCTCGGCCAGCCGGGGCGCGGAGGGGCCGCCGGAGAGCATCCGCCCCGCGCTCACGAAGGCCGCGCCCGCGCCGCCTCCAGGCATCCCCACCACGACCGTCGCGGCGGCCATCAAGCCGGTCAACGCGGAGGCCGCGGCCACGTCGCTCGACGACCCGCGCCTCTTCAGCAACCGCGAGCTCTCGTGGCTCGCGTTCAACGAGCGCGTGCTCGACGAAGGGCGCAACCCGGCCGTCCCTGTCCTCGAGCGGCTCAAGTTCGTGTGCATCCTCGCGTCGAACCTCGACGAGTTCTTCATGGTGCGCGTGGCCGGCCTCAAGCAGCAGGTCTCCGGCGAGGTCGACGAGCTGCCGCCCGACGGCATGAGCGTGGCGGAGCAGCTCGCCGCCATCTCCACCAAGGTGCACGAGATCGTCGACCAGTCGTACGAAGCGCTGCACAAGGACATCCTCCCCGAGCTCGCCAAGGTCGGCGTGCGCATCCTGTCGGCGGCCGAGCTCGACGACACCCAGCGCAAGGAGCTCGAGGCCTACTTCTTCAACGACGTCTTCCCGATCCTCACGCCGCTCGCGATCGACCCGGGCCACCCGTTCCCGCACCTGCGCAACAAGAGCCTCAACCTCGCGGTCGCGTTCCTCCGCGACGTGCGCGACGAGACCAACCCTGGCCTCGGCGTCGTGCAGGTCCCGACCGGCATCGGCCGCCTCATCCCGGTCTCCGCGCCGCCCGGCTGCCGACACTATTTCATGCTCGAGGATCTCATCTCGCTGCACGTCACGGCGATCTTCCCCATGCAGCGGATCGAGGGCTGCCAGCCGTTCCGCGTCACCCGCAACTGGGACCTCGCCTACGACGAAGAGGAGGCCGACGACCTCCTGCAGACCATCCAGCAGGAGCTCCGCCGCCGCGACCGCGGCAACGCCGTGCGCCTCGCCGTCCACCGCGACACGGCCCCGCGCGTCGTGAGCTACCTGGCGCGCGCGCTCAAGCTCGATCCGCTGCAGGACGTCTACACCTGCCCCTCGCCGCTGCAGATCGCCGACCTGCTCGCGCTCGTGCCCCACACCGAGCTGCGCGAGCTCCGCGACGAGTCGTTCCAGGGCGTGGTCGCGCCGATCCTCAAGGATCTCCCCGACAACGACGAGTTCTTCACCGTGCTCCGCGAGCGCGACGTGCTGCTCCACCAGCCGTACGACTCGTTCGACTCGGTCGTCGAGCTCATCCAGCGCGCCGCCGAGGACCCGCAGGTCCTCGCCATCAAGCAGACCTTGTACCGCACGAGCGGCGACTCGCCGATCGTCCGCGCGCTCGCCCGCGCCGCCGAGCAGGGCAAGCAGGTCACCGCGATCGTCGAGCTCAAGGCGCGCTTCGACGAGGAGTCCAACATCCAGTGGGCCCGCGCGCTCGAGGGCAGCGGCGTCCACGTGGTCTACGGCATCATCGGCCTCAAGACCCACGCCAAGGCCTGCCTCGTCATCCGCCGCGAGGGCACGCGGCTCGTCCGCTACGTGCACCTCTCCACGGGCAACTACAACCCGTCGACCGCGCGCCTCTACACCGACCTCTCCTTGCTCACTGCGCGCCCCGAGATCGGCGAAGACGTGGGCAGCGTCTTCAACCTGCTCACCGGCTACAGTGCGCCCCGGCAGTGGAACTCGGTGGTGGTCGCGCCGCTCGGCCTGCACGAGGCCGTGCTCGGGCTCATCGAGCGCGAGGCGCGCCACGCCCGCGAGGGCAAGCCCGCCCACATCATCGCCAAGCTCAACGCCCTCGTGGACATCGACGTCATCAAGGCGCTCTACCGCGCCTCGCAGGCCGGCGTGAAGATCGACCTCGTGGTGCGCGGCATCTGCTGTCTGCGGCCCGGCATCAAGGGCGTCAGCGAGAACATCCGCGTGCGCGCGATCGTCGACCGCTTCCTCGAGCACTCGCGGGTCCTCGAGTTCTGCAACGACGGCAAGAACGAGATGTACGTCTCGTCCGCCGACTGGATGCCGCGCAACTTCCACCGACGCATCGAGCTCATGTTCCCGATCCTCGACGAGCAGATGCGCCAGCGCATCCACGACGAGCTGCTCGTCGCGGGCCTCGCCGACAACCAGAAGGCGTGGACCCTCCGCTCCGATGGCACCTACGAGCGCCACCGCGACGGTAAGGAGCCCACCCGCTCGCAGCTCCGCGCGATGGAGGTCGCCCGCGCGCGGCAGAAGAACGCCGAGGCGCAGGCCACCCGCGTCGGCCGGGTGGTGTTCGCCCAGGTCGAGGCGAGCGGCGCCCGCACGCCTGCGCCGCCCATGGCGCCCAAGGGCCTGCCGCTCGCCAAGCCCTCCAAGCGCAAGCGTCGCCGCGACGAGTGACGCATCGCTCCAAGGTCGCGCGGGTGCCCCTTCCAGCGTGAAGCGCCGGATACGGCCCCGCGAAATCCCCGAGCGTTCCGCGGCGTCGAACAGGCCCGGACCTTGCTCGTGAGCCTGCTACATTCCCTCCATGAGCCAGGATCCCGTTCGCCGTGAGCTCGACGCACTCCGCAGTGCCATCGATGGCGTCGACGATTCGATCATCGAGGCCCTGGAGAAGCGCGCCCAGCTCTCCAAGAAGGTGCGCGCCCTCCGCGAGAAAGACCCGTCGGCCGTGCGGTTCTCCCCCAAGGAGGAGCGCGAGCTCGTCACGCGGATCGAGCAGAAGGCCGCCAACGGCGAGTTCCCGAAGCGCGCGATCGGCCCCATTTTCAGGGAGATCCTGGCCGCTGCGCGCGCGCTCGAAGCGCCGCTGCGGGTCGCCTACGAGGGGCCGATGGGCTCGATCGCCCACGAAGCGGCCCGCAAGCGCTTCGGCGCCTCGGCGGAGTACCTCCCCTGCGAGGGCACCCGCGGCTCCCTCGGCCTCGTCGAGCGCGAGCACGCCGACGTGGCCGTCGTGGTCATCGAGTCGGCCAAGGAGGGGCTCCTCCAGCCCACCCTCGACGCGATCGTCGACGCCGAGCTCTCCATCGTCGAGGAGCTCGACACCGACGCGCGCATCCACCTCCTCAACGTCACGGGCAACCTGCAGGGCATCGAGAAGGTGTACGCCGCGCCGGCCGAACGGGCGGCCTGCGCGCAGTTCCTCGCGCAGAACCTCCCCCGCGCGAAGGTGCTCGACACCCGCACGCCCGTGATGGCCGCCGAGCTCGCCGGGGAGGACCACGGCGCGGCCGCCCTCGGCAACGCGGCCCTCGCCGAGATGTTCGGGCTCACCGTGGCGCGTGGCAACGTTGCCGACGCCACCGGCGAGCACCTGCGCTGCGCGGTGATGGCGGCGCGCCCCTCGGCCCGGAGCGGTCGGGACATGACGGCCCTCGTGGTCACCATCGACGACGCCCCCGGCGCCCTGTTCCGCGTGCTCGAGCCGCTCGCCAAGAAGGACCTGAACCTCCGCCGGATCCAGTCCCGTCCGCGCGCCCTCGGCAGCGCGGGCGCCGGCCAGACCTACCGCTTCTTCCTCGAGGTGGCGGGCCACGTCACCGATCGTCCCCTGGTCACGGCGTTCGAGGAACTCAAGCGCATGGTGCGCGAGCTGAAGATCCTCGGGTCCTACCCGTCCAAGTCCTAGTAGGCGTGTAACCTGCGCACAGCCTTGCCGTTGTCCTAGTCGTCCTGGAGCACCGAATGCCTGCACGAATCCGTCGTTCTTCCTGGTCGGGGCTCCTCACGGCAGCGTTGCTGGGTCTCTGCGTGCTCTCGACGGGCTGCCCCAAGAAGCAGGCCACGTTCGTGGTCGCGCCCGCCACCGCCGCGGGTCCGGTCGACGTGGACGGAGACGCCGCGGCCCTCATGCCGGCCGGCGCGCTGATGACCGCGTACGTCGCGGTCGGCCAGGTCGCCAACTCCACCGTCGGCGGCGACCTCGTCGCCCTCAGCGAGAAGATGCTGCCGTTCGCCTCCCAGATCGACTTCCAGGTGAAGCGCGATCTCGACCACGCCTACGTCGGCATGTACTCGTTCAGCGGCTCGGACTGGTTCACGGTGCTCCGCGGCACGTTCAAGCCCGACAAGATCGAGGCCGCCGCGCAGCAGGGCCTCAACACGCCGTACGGCACGGTCGTCGCATCCACGTACGCGGGCCGCAAGCTCTACACCGTCGCCAACAACGGCTTCTGCATCCTCTCTCCGAAGACGGCGCTGTTCGGCACCGAGGCCGCCATCCGGCGCGCGCTCGACCGCATCCAGGCCGGCACCGTCACGCGGGAAATCCCCCCGTGGATGGCCGACTGGGTCTCGCAGCCCGGCTACGCGCTGCTCGTCGCCTCCGACGTCAACAAGCAGTCGTTCGGCAAGACGGTCACGAGCTACATCCCGTGGATCCAGGGCGTGCAGTACGTCCGCGTCCGCGGCCGCTTCAACCCCGACGGCTCGTTCGGCGCCTCGGGCGCGCTCACCTACCCCGACGAGGCCAAGGCGCAGGCCGCGGCGAGCGGGCTCGACAACCTCAAGAAGAGCCTCCTCGTCATGGGGATGCTCAAGTTCATGGGCGTCGATCCGCTGGTGCGCAACCTCACCGGGCAGGCCGCGGGCAAAGATGCGCAGTTCCAGCTCGTCCTCGACGAGAAGCAGATGCGCCAGCTGCTCGGCGTGCTGAGCGGCTGGGCCGGCAGCGGCATCCCGGCCATTCCTCCGCCCGGGTCCACGCCCCCCGCGGGCGGCGGCGGCACCAACATCTGATTCTCCACGGGCTCCGACGCGATGAGCGACGCGCGCCGACGCATCCTGCAGCGGCGCGCGCGCTTCGTGGCCGCGGCGCTCTCGGCCACGTCGCTCGGCTGCGAGCGGCCCACGCCCTGCCTCCAGGTCACCGCGGTCGAGCACGAGAACAGGGACACGGGCCTCGTCGACTCCGCTGTGAGCGACGCGAGCGTCCCCGAGGCCGCGCCGCACCCGTGCCTCTCCGAGGTCCCCGACCCGTCGTTCACGGACGCAGCGCCGGTCCCGTGCCTCGTGCCCCCGCCGCACGACGCAGCGCCGGTCCCGTGTCTCGGGCCGAAGCTGCCCGGCGCCCCCGACGCGGCGCCGAAGCCCTGCCTGCTCTACTGACCCGCGCGTTGGATTCCCTTGGAGAGGCCGCTAGCCTCGCTCGCCATGAGCACCGTCCAGTACGAGCTTTCCGGCAATGTCGCGATCCTCCGCATGGACGACGGCAAGGCCAACGCCCTCTCCAACGCGATGATGGATTCGCTCGACGAGGCCCTCGACCGCGCCGAGCGCGAGGCCGCCGCGGTGGTGCTCACCGGTCGACCCGGGAAGTTCTGCGCGGGCTTCGACCTCCGCCAGATGATGGCCGGCGTCGATCAGGCCCGCGCCCTCGTGTCCCGCGGCGCGCAGCTGCTCCTGCGGCTCTACGCGCTGCCGCTCCCGCTCGTCATCGCTTCCACCGGTCACGCGCTCGCGGGCGGCGCGCTCGTCGTGCTCACCGGTGACTACCGCATCTCGGTGCGCGGCTCCGCGTTCCGCGTCGGCCTCAACGAGGTGCAGATCGGCATGCCGGTGCCCATCCTCGCGATGGAGCTCGCGCGCGACCGCCTCGAGCCGCGCCACCTCATCCGCTCCACGCTGTTCGCCACCGTCGTCGACCCCGAGGCGGGCGTGGACGCGGGCTGGCTCGACGAGCTCGTCGGCGACGACGCCGCGCTCGCCACCGCCGCGCACGCGCACGCGACCCGCCTGGCCTCGCTGCCCCGCGACGCCTACGCCAAGACCAAGTCCGCCCTTCGCGAGAAGACCATCCGCTACATCCGCGACACGCTCGCCGAAGACATGCTCCGGCTGACCCCGCCGGTGACCTGATGGACTTCGTCGTCAGGCCCGCGGCGCACCCGCTCCGCGGTGTCGTCCGGGTGCCATCGGACAAGAGCATCGGCCACCGCGCGGTGATGTTCGCCGCCCTCGCCGAGGGCACGAGCACGATCCGGCGCTTCTCGTTCGGCGAGGACAACGTCAGCACGCTCCGCTGCTTCGAGGCGATGGGCGTCGCCCACGAGGTCGTCGAGGCGCCGGTGTTCCCCAAGGGCGGTCGGATCCGCGTGCACGGCCTCGGCCTCTTCGGCCTCAAGATGCCCGTCGACGGCCGCCCGCTCGACTGCGGCAACAGCGGCACGACCATGCGCCTCCTTTCGGGGTTGCTCGCGGCGCAGGCCTTCGGGAGCACGCTCGTCGGCGACGCGTCGCTGTCGAAGCGGCCCATGCGCCGGGTGCTCGAGCCGCTCCGCGCGCGCGGCGCCCACTGCCGCGGCGCGCCCCACCCGAAGAAGGACGACGAGACGGCGCCGATCCGTATCGCCCCGCTGATCGAGGGCGAGTTCCTCGGGCCGAGCGAGATCGAGCTCGCGGTGGCGAGCGCGCAGGTCAAGTCCGCCCTCTTGCTCAGCGGGCTCTACGCGCACGGCGTCACCGTGGTGAAGGAGCCGACCCTCTCGCGCGACCACACCGAGCGCATGCTCGAGCTCGCGGGGGTGCCGCTGCGGCGCGTCGGCTCGCTCGTCGAGCTCGACCCAGCCGGCTGGGATGGCTGCATCGCGCCGTTCGACCTCACCGTGCCGGGCGACCCGTCCGCCGCGGCGTTCCTCGTGGTCGCCGCCAACCTCGTCGAGGGCAGCGTGGTGCGCATCGTCGACGTGGGCGTGAACCCCACGCGCACCGGCGCGCTCGACGTGCTCCGCGCCATGTCCGCGGGTGCGCAGATCGTGCCCAAGGGCGAGGAGGGCGCCGAGCCCATCGCCACGCTCGATGCCATGGGCGCGGTCGACGCGAACGGGGTGGGCATGGTCGCGGCCAACGTCGGCGGCGAGCTCGTGCCGCGCGCCGTCGACGAGATCCCGATCCTCTGCGTCGCCGCGGCCTGCGCCAAGGGCACCACCGTGATCCGCGACGCCGCCGAGCTGCGGGTCAAGGAGAGCGACCGGCTCGCGGTGATGGCCGAGGTGCTGCGCGCGTTCGGGGTCGAGGCGCGCGAGCTGCCCGACGGCCTCGAGATCGTCGGCAAGCCCCAGGGCAAGCTGCGCGCGGCCACGGTCGACGCGCACGACGACCACCGCATCGCCATGTCGGCGGCGGTGCTGGCGCTGCGCGCCGACGGCGAGAGTCGCGTGCGCGGCGTCGACAACGTGGCCACGAGCTTCCCCGGCTTCGCGCGGGTGCTCACCGATCTCGGCGCGGAGATCCTCGAGACGCCGTGAACCTGCGGGCGCTCGGGCGCGACGTCCGCCGAGACCCGCGGACGGGGCTCGCCGTGCTGCGCATCGTGGTCGTCGCGCTCGTGCTGCTGAACCCCGCGACGCAGGAGGCGGTCCGCTGGGCCTCGCTGCCGCCGCCGCTGGTCGTGCCGCTCGAGGGGCTCTGGTCGCTGCCGGTCCCCGTGACGCCGCTGCTCGGTCGCGGGATGCAGCTCTTGCTCGTCGCGTCGTGCTTCGCCGCGCTCTTCGGCGTGTACACCCGAGCGGCCCTGATCACCGCCGCGGTGACGGCGACCTACGTCCTCGGTCTGCCGCAGCGGCAGGGGAACGTGATCCACCACCACCACCTCGTGTGGCTGCTCGCGATCCTCGCGGTGAGCCCGTGTGGCGACGCGCTCGCCTGGGACCGCGGCCCGGCGCGACCCGATCGCGCCTACGAGCTGCCGCTGGACGCGGCGCGGCTCGTGTTCGGCCTCGTCTACCTGTTCCCCGGCGTGCACAAGCTCACCGAGCAAGGGCTCGGGTGGGCCCTCTCCGACAACCTCCGCCTGCAGATGTGGTGGAAGTGGGCGCAGTTCGAGTGGGTGCCCGCGTTGCGCGTCGACCACCACCCGCTCGTGCTGCGCGCGCTCGGCCTCGGCACGCTCGCCTTCGAGCTCGGGTTCGTGGCGCTGGTGCTCTTCCCGCGCACGCGTCTGTTCGCGCTCGGCATGGGGCTCGCGTTCCACCTCGGGACGGCGTGGCTGATGAAGATCGAGTTCCCGACGCTGTTCCTCTGCTACGTCGGGTTGCTCGCGGGCGGGCCGCCGCGGCGATCGCGAGAAGGCGTCTCGACGACGACGCTCGCGGTGACCGGCCTGGTGCTCGCGGCGGTCACGCTGCAGGGGATCCGTGGGCAGATGCGCGCGTGGCCGTTCGCCTGTTACCCGACGTTCCAGTGGCGCCCCGGCGCGGAGATGCCCGACCTGCAGGTGAGGGGGTTCTTCGCCGACGGTCGCGAGGTGGTGCTGTTCGGGAGGCCGCACGCGCAGGCCGAGTGGGGCGCCGCGTGGACGCTGATCGGGCTGCAGGGCCCGCTGGATCGCGCGCGCCTCGCTGCGTTCGTCGCGGGCCGACCGGCGCCGCCCGGGGTCGTGCGTCGCGTGGCCGAGCGGGTGTGGTGGTCGGTGGATCCGGACGCGCGCGGTCGACCGCCGCTGCGCCGCGAGGTGCTGCTGGCCGTGCCTTGACCGCTAGCGATACGGATGGCGGCGCTCGACCGCGAGCCGCGTCGTCACGAGGCGGAACCCGCCCAGGCGCACGTCACCGAGCCGCTGCAGCAGGGAGAACGAGCCCACCGACAGCGTGACGACGGCGGCGAAGCCACCCCCGATCCCGACCAGCGAGGCGACGAGCAGGTCCATCGTCTCTAGTCGTAGCCATCGCTCGCGACCCGGCAATCTGGGTCACTGTGGGAGCAGGTGGCCTGGTTCGCCGTTCACTTGTAGATCGGGGTCGAGCCGCCGGTGTCGGCCACGTCCGAAGCCGAGTCGATCCCGAAGTCGGGCCGAGCGTCGACGCCGCTGTCGAGCACGAAGCCGTCGAACTCCAGCACGTCGCCGCGGTCGTCGGTCGCGACGTCGTCGACCTCCGGGACGAGGAGCCCCGACTTGGCGCCGCAGCCTGCCGTGGTGAGCGCCGTGAGGTAGAGGGCGGTCGCGGTCTTGCCGACATACCTGCGGCCCGCGCGTGCGGGCGCGGGCATCAGCGTTCTCGTGAACTCCCGCGCGCAGAACGGGCAACGAGGGGCGCTCACGCGCACGTGGCGCGAGCAAGAAGGGCAGGGGGCGAGCCGCTCCGACATGGGTCGAGTCTAGCCAATCGCCTCCGTGGTGTGGTCTTCTGCGAGGTAGCGAGGCCCGCGGCGCGCGGTGGTAGAGCCCAGCGATGCCGAGCCGCGTCGCCTCCTGCGCCTGTGGCGCGATCCAGCTCACCTGTGACGGCGAGCCGGTCCGCGTGTCCGTGTGTCACTGCCTCGACTGCCAGCGCCGCACGGGCAGCGCGTTCGGCGCGCAGGCCCGCTTCCCGGCGGACGCGGTCGCTGTGCGCGGCGAGCCGCACACCTTCGATCGCGTCGGCGATTCGGGCGGGACCATCCACTTCCGCTTCTGCCCCAAGTGCGGCTCGACCACCCACTGGGAGGTGGGCCGCCTCCCGGGGTTCGTCGTCGTCGCGCTCGGCGCGTTCGCCGATCGCGGCTTCCCCGCGCCGACCGTCGCGATCTACGAGACCCGCAGCCACGGCTGGCTGAGCCTCGCGGGCGTCGAGCACCTGGACTGAACCCACCGATAGCGCCGGGCGACGTGGCAATGTGGTGACAGCCGCTCATGACCGCTACAGCATCGCGAACCAGCCCTTCGAGAGCGACGGCAGCGATGCTCGTCCGCTCGCGCCGAGTACCTCGGTGCTTGACGAAGATCATGCTCGTCCGCTTGCGCCGCGTCTGAGTTCACAGAATTTAGGAACTTGTCGCGACCGCGCCTCCTGCGGCCGTTGATTGCAGCCGACGTGATCTGGTACGCGATCGAAACCTCGTCGGGGGCCGGCGAAACTACTGGAGAGACCGATGATGCTGTGGCGCGCATGCTTGTCAGTGCAGCTGGTAGAGGCCGTTCCGCGACGGCCAGCGCGAGAACGTCTCGTTCTGCGCATGCTGCTGCTCCTCATCGTCATCCTGATTGCGGTGCAGGGATGTGGCGGGGCCCCAGGCACAGGCCCGGCCATCGGCTGCGAAGCGCCCGGATCGAACGCGGCCGCGATCACCCCGACCGTGGACTGCGTCTACAAGGCGCCCGACGGGAAGACCTACGTGGTCTGGGGCTACAACAACTCGTCCGCTTCACGGGTCGTCATTCCAGCCGGTGTGACCAACCGGATGTTCCCTGGACCGGACGGGCAAGGCCAGCCCGTCTCGTTCGCGGTCGGACCCCATCGCGGTGTCTTCGTGAATCAAGCGCTCGCGTGGGCCCTTGGTGGCGGTGTTGGTTGGGCGGGCCTCGGAGCCTCGGCGACATGTCTCGTCGAAGGGGGAGCGCTGCGGATTCCGGGAACGTCGGTCCTCGTGTCTTGGCGCCCGAATCCGGACGTCGACTTCGCGACGACAATCGTCCCGACGGAGGAGGGCATCTGGGTCGAAGGTGGAGAGGGGCAAGGCTTCTACCAGACGCCCGGCACCTTGCTGTCCGGCAGCCCCGCGGTCACTCCGGACGGCGCCTCGACGTACACGATCCCGCTGTGGACTCCTCCTGGACGAGCGGGCATCGAGCCAGCGCTGGCCCTGAAGTACCACAGCCGCGCAGGCAACGGCCTCGTCGGCATCGGGTGGTCGTTGGGTGGGTTCTCCGAGGTCCGGCGGTGCGCCAAGAGCGTTGCTTCGGACGGGAATGCCGCAGCGATCCAGTTCTCTGCAAGCGATCGACTCTGTCTCGACGGCGACTACCTGGTCGAGGTCAACCGAGGCAGCAGGTCCGTCGAGTTTCGGCCCGAGCACGATCCGTACACCCGAGTGGTCGGCTACATCGACGAAGTGGGCGCAGGCGCCAACTGGTCCTCCTTCGTCGCGACGGGTCGAACCGGATTGAGTCGCACCTTTGCCGCTGTGCTGAACGCCAAGCGCGTCCAGATTGACTACGCCGACACCGACGAGTTGCCGCCGACGGATTCCTACCCCACGACAGTTCGCGTTGCCTGGGCTCTGTCGCAAGTGAGCGACCGCGCCGGCAACACGATGGCGTACAGTTACGAGACCGGCACCGCAGACAACGCTGCATTCGAGCTGCGTCCACACGACATCACCTACACCAGCAGTCCGCAGCACCCCACGCCGCAGCGGCGTGTTGAATTCGTCTACCAGTCGCGTGCCGACCGGCAGCCACGCTACATGAGCGGCGTCGGTCTGATCGTGCCGGACCGGCTCGCGAGCATTCGCGTCTTCGGCCCGTCGCCGACGGCCATCGGGCTCGTGCGCGAGTATCGGCTTCGCTACTCGCCGGAGACGGCCACGCCACCACCACCAGACAAGGTGTCGTCCAGCCCCAGCCGACTCACTGAAGTTCGCTCCTGCGACGGTGGGGGCGTCTGTTCGGAGCCATTGAAATTCGATTGGGGAATCAACGTTCCCGACCATTTCGAACGTATCTCCCTGCCCTTCGATCCGGCTCAGCTGCACTGGGCGCCGGACGACCCGGGACTGCGGAAGTTCGCCTTCGCGACCAACTACGCGATGCTCGTGGCCGACGTCAACGGCGACGGGCGAGACGACGTCTTCTATCGACGTTCGGTCGCCAAGGAACGGTGCTCGGCTGGCCCTACAGTGGCCTGTGATGACCCGACGCGACCGTGCCCGGTCTGTGACGGAGACGTGGACCGCCTCGAGTGGTTCTACCGACTTGCGCAAACAGGAGCGGAAGGTCGCCCGACCTTCGGCCCCGAGCAGCCGACCGGTCTTCCTGCGCAGTACTCCGACGCGGGGTCCACCATCCCAGTGGTCCGCTTGGTGGACATCGATGCAGACGGGATCCCCGAGGCGTTCGTGCCCATCTCGGGCGCGAAGATGACGGCATCTGAAGCGGGCAAGGCTCCCGGTTGGCAGCTCTTCCGACGCCAGTCGAGCGGGACGTTCAAAGCAGACGGTCCTCTCGACGACGCGCTGTTCCTCGGTCCCTACGACACGTGCTCGATGTTGAACGCGGACGCAGGAACCGCGTTCGGCACTCGCTGTGAGACCTGGCCGGCACCCCTCTACTTCGCCGATCTGGACGGCAACGGCCTCCTTCGGCCCATTCGACCCGCGGGAAAGACCGTCGTCTCGGGCGCCGGTGTGGTGGCGGATGGCCCCACTTTCTGGATCTCGCGAGCGCTCGCTGAAGGCGCCCTTGGGCCGATCACGACGTTCTCCACGGCACGGGCGTCCTACCAATTCATCCGAGACGTGGGGTACCGCCAGCCGTTTCCCGCGTACACCGTCCGGACGGACGGCATCACGACGTCGCTTCTGCATCCCGGTCCCGGCTCGGGACGCTACAGAGCAACGAGCGTCGCTGGGTTCCACCGAACCTCGCTGCCCGTCTCGACCAACGGAGCTTTCTTCCAGGAGGGCATCGACCCAGGCCAGGGCGATAGGCTCATGTTCGTCGACGTCAACGGGGACGGCCTGGCCGATGCCGTGAAGATCTCGAACCGTGGCGGCATCCCCTCGGTGGCGATCAACAAGGGAACTGACTTCTCGGCTTTCGAGGTGACTCCCACGGACATCGTGTCCCCGCTCCCGCCAGGGTCGCCGCTCGATCCGACGGTGCAGCTCCACGGTCATGCCTTCCCAGCCCACGATCAGTTCGTGACGGATCCGGGCATCCGCGTCGTCGACTGGGACCATGACGGCAAGCAGGACCTCGTGCTGCTGGGACGCAACGGTCCCTTCTATCTCACCGGTCCCACGGATCCGATTGGACCCGATCAGGCGCGAGTTGGCCCCATCGTCTACCGTGGGGCCGGGCGCAATCTCCAGCTCGCAACCACGGGTGTGCTCGTGACGGGTCACCCGACCATCACGCGCATTCCGCAGGCACGTCGCTTCTTCGCCTCCGGCTATGCCTATGCCCAGGTCCTGGACATCGATGGCGATGGGAACAGCGACATCATCCAGTTCGAAGGATCGGACGGGCTGTTCCTCTATCACAACCTCCGCGGTCACGACGGCGATCGGCTGGTGCGGGTCTCCTCGCCGCGCGGGGCCAGCGTGACGTTCACGTATGGCGCGCACACCGAGATCGTTCGCGACGGGTCTTGCAAGTTCCCCACGATCTGCGCCACACGCGCGCTTGCCGTGGTCACGAGTCAGACGATCGGGAACGATGGCGCCTTCGCCGGCTCGGCCACGAAGAGGCACTACTTCAAGTATCAGCATCCGCAGACCGACTCGCTCGGGCGCGGCTGGCTCGGCTTCTCCAAGGTCCTGACCTGCGACCCGGTCTCGAGCGCCCGCACCATACGCACGTATGGCACGAGCGGCGATCCATCCGCGGCGACGCGGATTGGCACGACGTACCCTTTCGCTGGCTTGATGACGGATGAAGAGACGGAGATCGAGCGGCTCGACTCGCCGTCACCCAATCTCTGCGACCTCGGGTTCGGCGCGCTCACGACACCAGCGGCAGTTAGGATCGAGCAACATGCTCGATGGTCGATTGTCGACGGCGATCCGACGCTCAAGCAGCCGTTCGCAGTCAGGCAGCGCGAGCTTCGCTCGCGTGTATTGCAAACCGGTATCGAGTTCCAATCAGCGAGCACGACGTACGAGTACGGCTCGTTTGCCAACATCGAGTCTGCGACGCACGCGGTGGGTACCGAGAAGCTGACCAGTCGCTTCACGTACGACAACGACACGACGCGGTGGCTTCTTGGGATGCTCCGGAGCTCCACCGTGACCTCTGTGGTCGATGGCTTCGCCGCGCGCCAGGTTGTGGCATTCGAGAACGACCTTGATGGGCGCCCGGTCCGACGCGTCGACAATCCCGACGATGGTCCCGCGCTACGGCTCGAGACCCGCATGTTCTACGACGCGGAGGGACAGCTCACAGCCACGAGCCAGACCGCCGACGGCGTCTCCACTCGATGGGAGGCCTACGAATACGAGCCGCTCGAGGCCATCTACATACGCCGCGTGACCAATGCCGTCGGACACTCCGTCCAGCTGGACCACCATCCGAGCCTTGGCGTGCTTGCGCGCCTCGTCGGCCCCAACGGCGAGACCTCGACGCACCAATACGATGGTTTTGGTCGCGTTCGAAGGGTACAGCGCCCCGACGGCGGCAACGTTGTAGTGAGTCACCTCTACGATCCCGTCGGGCGCCTGACCACGGTGGCTGAGCATGGTGGCGGTGGTCGCGAGGTCGTTGCCTACGATGGCCTCGACAGACCGTTGTGGACCGAGCGTGCTGGGTTCGAGTCCGGCCGAATCGCTCACCAGGACTACGAGTACGATCAACGCTTCCTCGGCCTCCCTAAGAGGATCACACGTCCGTGGTTCACGGACAGCCCTCCGGGCAGCGTCGGGGTAACAGATGTCTTCCGCGACAACCTCGGACGCGTGATGTCGGCCGTCGATCCGGTCGGCCGAACGGTCGTTCACCGGTATGACCGGCTTCTTCACGAGAGCGAAGTCACGGTGGATGGCGCCCCCCGTGTCGCCTTCCAGCAGTACGATCTGGCGGGGCGTGTCGTTCGCAGCGGTCATCGCGGTGTACGTACCGTCGACTCTTCCTCACCGCACGAGGTCGCTGGGAGCTTCGTCTACGGTCCATTCGGCAAGCTCTCAGCGGCGGTAGATGCCGGAGGCAACGAGTCGCGCTGGGACTACGAGCCAACCACTTGGCTGCGGATTCGACGCCATCAGGATCCCGACCTCGGTGTGCGGGAATACCAGTACAACGCTTTCGGCGAGGTCATCGCCAGTGTCGACGGCAACAAAGTCGAGACTCGCTACGAGCGCGATGCCCTCGGCCGTGCGTGGGCGACCCTCAACGGTAAGGACGGAGCCACCTGTTTCGGCTGGGACACAGCTGACCACGGCTTGGGGCAGCTCGCGACGACACAGAGTCCCGATGGCGTGAAGACGGAGTCCGTCTTCTCAGTGATCGGCCAACCGGTCGAGATGAAGGTCTCCTCGGGAGCCGGGGCGTTCACGTTGGGTGCAGGCTACGACGCTTTCGGCCGACTGGAACGCCTTCACTACCCTGCGAGCGGGTTCGCCGTGCGGTTCGACTACGCCACGACGAACGGGGCTCTCTGGCAGGTCAAAGAGGACGTTGCGGGCGGAACTGTCTTCTGGAAGCAGCAGGCAGAGGCCGCGGACGGCCAACCGACCGCCACCCACTACGGCAATGGCATCAGCACGAGCTACGCCTACGACTCCAGCGGCATGCTGACAGGGATCGATTCCCTCAGCGGCGCGGCGACCTTGCAGGCGCTCCAGTACTCCTACAACGCCGCGGCAGAACTGAAGCAACTCACGGACTCCGGCCGTGTCGAGCGATTCGGCTACGACGCGATGGGGAGGCTCGAGACGTGGACCTCACCTCGCCTCGACAAGCCGGTCGATGCTTCCTACGCGTATGACGACGTCGGCAACCTTCGCCAGCGGAAGCTGAACGGTACCGCGACCGACTACGACGTCTATCCATCGGGGGTCGGCCGAATCCTGCCTCATGCCGTCAGGTCGCTCACTCCAGGTGGTCCCGAGACGTTCAAATACTCGGCTGCGGGCGAGCAGCTGGAGGCTCCTGGACGCTCGGTCGAGTACAACGGTCTGCACCTACCCAAGCGTATCCAGGCGGCTAGCGCTGGCGAGGTCGCCTTCCAGTACGACGCCATGGGTGGTCGCCACGCAAAGCAGCGTGGTGACCAGCAGACCATCTACGTCGGCGGTCTCTACGAGCGTCGCTCGAACGGATCCGGCGTGGAGCACGCGCTGCACATCTTGGGTCCAATCGGGAAGATCGCGACGGTGACGATCGACGGTGCAGGCGCGAAGACGGTCAAGTACGTGCACGCCGACCGCCTCGGTTCCCCGCAGGTGATCACCGACGCGAGCGGGGTTGAAGTACCTGGAAGTCGGCGGCACTTCGATCCATTCGGGCGAGCGTTCGATCCGGATGTTCCCGAGGCCAGCCCCACCGGCCCGTGGAGTCTGAGCCATGGCTACACGGGACACGAAGAGGACGACGACCTCGGCCTCGTGAACATGCAGGGCCGGATCTATGATCCGATGCTGCAACGATTCCTCACCCCAGATCCGTTCCTCGAGGCCTTCGGACGAGGCGACGGGCTCAACCGCTACGCATACGTTCGCAGCTCGCCGACGAACCTCGTTGACCCGACCGGCTTCTCCGGAGGGCCCAAGACCTGTCCTGACGGCGATCCAATGCCGGAAGGGCCATACCCACCGGGTGGTGGACCAGGTTGTGTCGAAGTCACCATCCCCTCGGGCAGCGGGCCAGGGAATGGTGGCTCGGGTGGGCCAGGCAAGGGCGGCGCTGGTTCGGGAAGTGGGAGCGGCGGCGGGGCGTCCAGTAGTGGCGGTGCAGGTAGCTCTGGGGGGAGCCCCGGAGGGGTGCCGGGTGGTACGGGGTCGGCCGGCGGTGTCGTCGGTGGCACTGGTAGTGGTGGTGGCAAAGCAGGATCGAGCGGGTTCGTACCCCAGGGTAACGGCACCTACAAATACCAAGAGGCCCCTGGCGCGCCTGTCCCACCAGCTCCAAAGACCGACGACCAGTCGTCTGGAAACCCGCTGGCGGCGTATGGGGTGAACAACTGGCTCGAGCTCGAGATGGGCATTGGGAAGAGCTACACCGAGGAGGATCTCGCACGCATCGAAGGCAAGAATGCGCAGATGGAAGAGGTCGCCTTCCTTGCGTTGTCGCTGTTGCCTGCCGGCGGCTTTGCGCGGGGGACCTTCGCAATCCTTCGGACTGGGTGGGCGGCCCGAATCATCGGCAGCGGAGTCGCGTTGTGGACCTTCTCATCGACCCCAAACCACATGGCTCCCGGGACGGCGGAAAAGCTGATGATAGGGATGTCAATCGGGGGAGCAGGTCTGCTGGGTCCAGTGGGAGCTGCTGAGGAGACAGTCTCTGTATTCCACGGGAGCATAAGGAATGGCGGCACCATTCTGGAGAATGGGCTCGATGCAGCACGGGCTCCGACGTTTGTGTCCAGAGATCTTGCTGCCGCTCAAAACGCCCTGACAAGTCATCCTGATGCCGTTCCCGGACTCGGAATGATTATTGAATCGAGAGTTCCCGTATCCCAGTTTCAGTCCGTGCTAGCCCCGTTGGAACGGCCGTACGCTGGATTCTATCCGTACGGGCTCCGATCCACCGAGATTACGCTTCGGACGCCGGAACACATTCAGCTCTTCAACCAGTTCATGGTGAAACCATGAGTGCTTTGAAGCGAGCGCTAGAAGGTCTGTTTGTGTTCCTGGAGGATGCTGGTCAGACCCCGCCGGTGCGTGAGGTCAGACTGCTTGAGATTGGTCCCGGCGTCGGGCTCGATGAACGTGGTCGGCTGCGGGTGCGACGGGACGATTGTCGTGATCCGGAAGACTACAGCAATCGCTTCGAGGAGGTCTTGGCGGCCGGCTTTCCGTGGATCAATGTGAGCTGCTACGGAGTGGACGGCGGGAAGTTGATTGTCGTAGTCGAGGTGCCGCGTGGTGGAGGACGTGCGATTCGAACTTCAGTGAACTACTCAGGACCAATCAGAGCTACGATTGAACATGGGTGGGATGCCACAATCGCCCTCGCAATTGAGTGAGCAGACCATGTCTCAGCGGGCTGGAGCGGGCTGAGCTGCTGAGTTGTCGTAGCCGTATGGATTGCCCCGACGCCCGCATGAGCGGTCCCGCCAGCGTGTCACAGTAGCCGATAGGAGCCGACGATCTCCGAGCGAGCGCGGAGGCCCATCAGTGCAGCTCAGTCGCCGTCGCTGCCCGTGTCGGGCGGGACCAGGTTGCCCGAGCTCACGTCGAAGCCGCCCGTGTCGGCCGCCGCATCCCCGTCGGGCGTACTCGTGTCCGGCGTGCCCGTGTCCGGCGCGACGAGGTTGCCCGAGCTCACGTCGAAGCCCGTGTCCCCTGCCTCGCCGCCACCGTCGACCTTGCCGGTGTCTTCGGGCGGCATGAGGTTGCCGGACGTCGTGCTGCTGCACGCGATCACGTACGACACCGTGGCCACGCCGACCGCGGCGACGAGGAGCTTGCGACCACGCTTCTTGTCGGGGGGCGGTGTGGACATCCGGTCAATGTATCACCCGCGGCCGGGTACCGGCCAGGTGACCGGGAAGCCGCGCGTACGAAACCGGTCGACGACCAGCGTCTGCATCGAGCGCTCGGCGAGCGCGAGGTAGGGCTCCGTCTCCATCCACCCGAGCGGGTGCGCCTCGGCGTTCTTGGCCTTGGGCTTGTCGCGCAGCGCCTTCCACTGCCGGGAAATTGCCTTGATCGCGAGGTCGGCGCGCTTTGCCACCAGCACCTTGTCGTCGTCCGAGAGCTGGGGGAGCGCCCAGTCCATGAACGTCCACCCGAACGTGCCGTGCGCGGCCTCGTCCTTCACGATGCGCCCGAGGATCGCCTTCGAGAGCGGGTGCCGCGCGGCCTTCCAGGTGCCGCGCAGGAGCGGGATCGACAGCGTCTCGCCGACGCAGAAGAACCGCGCCACCAGATCCGCGGCGCGCACGATCGGCGACCACTTCGGGTCGGCGTCCATCGCGAGCTTGAGCGGATCGTGCACGATCTCGGTGCCGCCGCCGAGCGCCATCGCCATGCGCGCGCACAGCTCCACGTGGACCATCTCGTCGAGCGGGAAGCGCGAGGCCACCGCGACGAGATCCAGCGGCGCGCGGCACTCGATGAGCGCGCGCAGCGTGGAGCAGCACGCGATGCCGGTGCGGTGCTCCTGGAAGGCGGCGCCGGTCCACGCCTTGCGCGCGAGCACCAGATCCCGCTCCTCGTAGAGCGACGGATCGAGGGTGTCCCACGGCATGGCCTCGACCTCGGGGCGCATCATCCGATAGCGCTTCTCGGTGAAACCCCCGAGGAGCTCGAGCTCGAACAGCTCACCTTCCATGAAGGTAGCCTACTTCGCCGGACGGGCCTCCCGCCAGCCGGGCGGCGCCTCGTCGGCGTGTTCGTTGTAGAAGCTCTCCCGGGACTCGCGGCTGATCGACAGGGTGACCAGGCCCTCGCGGGCCACCTTGGCCTGGCACGCGAGGCGGCTGTTGGCCCGCACGTCGAAGCCCTTGTCGAGCGTGTCCTCCTCGTCCTCGTCGGCCTCGGCGAGGATCTCGCGGCCGCCGAGCACGTAGACGTGACAGGTCGAGCAAGCACACTTGCCACCACAGGCGTCGCCTTGCTGGGCGTGGGCGAGCTTGCCCGCGGTGCGCAGGTCGGTGCCGATCGGCACCTCGATCTCGAGGCCTTCTTCCGGCCAGCGAACGGTGGGCATCAGCGGCTCCGGTTCCTCTCGTGCTCTTCCACGTGGCTGTCGACGCCGCGCGCGGCCTCGACCTCGCCTTCCACCTCGGTGATCGCGCGGCCGGCGATGGCCCGCGCGATGGCCTCGTTCATGCGGCGCGCCGCGAACGGGGTGCTCACGCGGTCGAGGTCGTCGGTGGCGGTGCGGATCGCGTCGGGCTTGTCGCCCTTGATCGCCGCGCGGAGCTTGTCCATGGCGCGCCGGATCGCCTCCGCCTCACCGGCTTCGAGCTGCGCCGCGCCGTCGCGCAGGCTCTTGTCGGTGGCGAGGAGCACGCGCTCGGCCTCGACGCGGCCCTCGGCGAGGCGCCGCGCGAGGAGGTCGTCCTCGCCGTGGTCGAGCGCGTCGAGCAGCATCTGCTCCATCTCGTCCTCGGAGAGGCCGTAGGTGGGGCGCACCTCGACCGCCTGCTCCTTGCCGGTGGTGGTCTCGATCGCGTGCACCGACAAGAGACCGTCGGCGTCGACGCGGAAGGTGACCTGCAGGCGCGCCATCCCCGCGGGCATCGGCGGGATGCCCTTGAGGGTGAACCGCGCGAGCGACCGGCAGTCGCGCGCGAGCTCGCGCTCGCCCTGCACGACGTGGATCTGGAAGCCGGTCTGGTTGTCCGCGTAGGTGGTGAACGCCGCGCGGGCGCCGGTCGGGATCGCGGTGTTGCGCGGCAGGATGCGGTCGACCACGCCGCCCATCGTCTCGACCCCGAGCGAGAGCGGGATCACGTCGAGCAGGAGCGCGTCTTCCCCGGCCGCTGCGAGCTCGGTGCCCGCGAGCAGGTCGGCCTGCACCGCCGCGCCGAGCGCGACCACCTGGTCGGGGTCGATGTCGGCGAGCGGCTCTTTTCCCGTGATCCGTGCCACGGTCGCCCGCACGATCGGGGTGCGCGTGGCGCCACCGACGAGGATGACGCCGTCGAGCGCCGCCGCCTCGACCCCGGCGTCGCGCAGCGCCCGCTTGAGCGGGCCGACCGTGCGCTCGACGATCGGGCCGATCGCCGCGTCGAGATCGGCGCGGCTCAGCGTGCCGCGCACCCCGCCGATCTCCCAGTCCGCCTCGGTCTCGTCGGTGAGGGCGTGTTTGGTCGCGCGCGCCACGTCGAGCGCCTCGCGCACCCGCGACGGCGTCGGGCTGTGGATCTTCGCGCGGGCGAGCAGCTCGGTCGCGATCGCGCGGTCGAAGTCGTCGCCGCCGAGCGCGCTGTCGCCGCCGGTGGAGAGCACCTGGAACACGCCGTCCTCGAGCTTCAGCACGGTGACGTCGAACGTGCCGCCGCCGAGGTCGTAGACCAGGAAGGTGCCGTTCTGCTTCTTGTCGAGGCCGTAGGCGAGCGCCGCCGCGGTGGGCTCGTTCAGGAGGCGCAGCACCTCGAGCCCCGCGAGCTTGCCGGCGTCCTTGGTGGCCTGGCGCTGGGCGTCGTCGAAGTACGCCGGCACCGTGATGACCACGGGGCCGACCGCGCCCATCTCGTCGCGCGCGTTGTCGCGCAGCGTGCGCAGGATCTCGGCCGACACCTCGACGGGGGTCACGACCTTGTCGTGCACCCGGAAGTGCACCACGCGCCGGTTCGGCGCCGTGGCCTCGTCGGCGAACGAGTACGGCCCGAGCCGCCGCGTCTCCGGATCGTCGGCGCCGCGACCCATGAAGCGCTTCACCGAGACGATGGTCTCGGCCGGGTGCGCCACGGCCTCGGCCTGCGCGGGCTTGCCCACGAGCACCGCCTCCTTGCCGTAGAACACCACGCTCGGCAGCAGCGCCGTCGAGAAGCAGTCGGTGACGCAGGTGGGCCGACCGTCGCGCACGTAGGCGACGAGAGAGTTGGTCGTGCCGAGGTCGATGCCGACGGGGCGCGGGCGGGCTTTCGGGTCGAAGATCTCGAAGAGGGACATGATCAGGGGTTCTCGAGGTCTTCCTCGGCGCGCCGGGCTTCTTCCACGAACCGGGCCGCGTAGCGCAGGCGACCGAGAAACGGAACCGCGAGGGCCGGGTCGCCCCCGTCGTCGAGCGCGAGCGCGAGGGCCTCCTCCGCGCTCGCGCGCAGCTTCTGGGCGCGCCCCAGCACCACGGCCACGGCGGCCGGGTCTCGCGTCTCGTGCGCGGCCTCGAGCGCCTCGCGGTCCTCGAGCACCTGCATCAGGAACTCCTGATCGGGCTTGGGCTCGCGGGTCTCGCCCACGGGCACGCCCGCGAGCGCGAGCAACGCCTCGGCGCGCCGCACGGGATCGCGCACGATGCGGAAGGCCTCGTTCACCTCGATCGCACGGGAGAGCGCGACCCGCCGCTCGGCGCTCGTGGACGCGGTGTGTCGGTCGGGGTGCAACGCCTTCGACAGGTCGCGGTGCTTCTGCTCGACCTCGCGCACGTCGAGGAGGAACCGCCGCGCGATCCCGAGGGTCTCGAACGGGTCCATGTCAGACCGTGAAGCTGTGCCCGCAGCCGCAGCTCGACTTCTCGTTCGGGTTCACGAACTTGAAGCCCTGGCTCATGAGCTTCTTCTCCCAGTCCAGCTGGGTGCCCGCCAGGTAGAGCAGCGACTTGCGGTCGACGACGAACTTGACGCCGTCGTGCTCGAAGACGCGGTCGCGGCCCTCGCGCGGCGTGCCGTCCTCGAACTCGATGACGTAGGTGAAGCCCGAACAGCCGGCGCCGCGGATCCCGAGCCGGATCATCGACCCGGGGGTGCCGCGCTTCTCGAGCTGCTTGCGCGCCGCCACCGCCGCCGAGTCGGAGATCGAGATGGCGAGCTTGCTCGCCTCGGGCTTCGGTCCGCCCGCGAGAGGGGCGGTCGCTTCCTCGGACATCTCAGCCTGCCTTGCCTTCGCGCTTGCGACGGAAGTCGGCGATCGCCGACTTGATGGCGTCCTCGGCCAGCACCGAGCAGTGGATCTTGACCGGCGGGAGGTCGAGCTCCTCGACGATCATCGTGTTCTTGATCTGCTCGGCCTCGTCGAGGGTCTTGCCCTTGAGCCACTCCGTCGCGAGCGACGACGAGGCGATGGCCGAGCCGCAGCCGAACGTCTTGAAGCGCGCGTCGGTGATCCGGCCGTCTTCGACCTTGATCTGCAGGCGCATGACGTCGCCGCAGGCGGGCGCCCCCACGAGACCGGTGCCGACGTCGGGCGAGTCCTTGTCCAGGGTGCCGACGTTGCGCGGGTTCTCGGTGTGTTCGATGACTTTGTTCGAGTAGGCCATGGGGTCGTCCTTCGGATGTCGTCAGCTTCGAGCCAGGTTCAGTGCGCGGCCCACTGCACGCTCGCGAGGTCGATGCCCTCGTTGTGCATCTCCCAGAGCGGGCTCATCTCGCGGAGCTTCTTCACCTTGCCGGTGACGAGCTCGGCCACGTAGGCGATCTCCTCGTCGGTGGTGAATCTCCCGAGGCCGAAGCGGATCGAGGAGTGGGCGACCTCCTCGCCGACGCCCATCGCGCGGAGCACGTAGCTCGGCTCGAGGGACGCGCTCGTGCAGGCCGAGCCCGAGCTCACCGCGACGTCCTTGATCGCCATGATGAGCGCCTCGCCCTCGACGAAGGCGAACGACAGGTTGAGGTTGCCCGGGAGCCGCTTCTCGGGGTGCCCGTTGAGGTGCACCTCGTCGAGCTCGCGGGTGATCCGCGCGTGCAACGCGTCGCGCTGGGCGCGAAGACGCTCGGCCTCGGCCTTGCCCTCGGTCCGCATGAGCTCGGCCGCCTTGGCGAACCCTACGATGCCCGGCACGTTGAGCGTGCCCGACCGCATGCCGCGCTCGTGGCCGCCGCCGTCCATCTGCGCGGTGAGGCGCACGCGCGGCTTGCTGCGCCGAACGTAGAGTGCGCCCACGCCCTTCGGGCCGTACATCTTGTGCGCGGTGATCGAGGCCAGATCCACGTTCATGGCGTCGACGTCGAAGTCGACCTTGCCGATCCCCTGCACTGCGTCGGTGTGGAGCAGCACGCCGCGCGCGCGGGTGAGCTTGCCGATCTCGGCGAGCGGCTGCACCGTGCCGACCTCGTTGTTGGCGAGCATCACCGAGACCAGGATGGTCTGCTCGGTGAGGGCGTTCTTCACGTCGTCCGGGTCGACCATGCCGCGCTTGTCGACGTCGAGGTAGGTGACGGTGAAGCCGTCCTTCTCGAGGCGCTTGCACGTGTCGAGCACGGCCTTGTGCTCGATCTTGGTCGTGATGATGTGGCGGCCCTTGTCGCGGTAGAACTCGGCCACGCCCTTGATCGCGAGGTTGTCGCTCTCGGTGGCGCCCGACGTGAACACGATCGACTTCGGGTCGTGGTGACCGCCGACGAGCCGGGCGATCTCCGCGCGCGCCGTCTCGACCGCCTCCTCGGCCTGCCACCCGAAGGCGTGGCTGCGGCTCGCCGCGTTGCCGAACTTCGCGCCGAAGTACGGCAGCATCGCCTCGAGCACGCGCGGGTCGACCGGCGTGGTCGCGTGGTAGTCCATGTAGATCGGCAGCTGCATCGTCGTCATCCGTTCTGTACTCCGAGCACGAGCTCGGGCGCTTCGTTCGTGTGCATGTCGCACTTGGTGCACTGGCCCGTGTGGCGAGCCGGGTCGCACACGTCGCAGACGTCGAGGTAGTGGAGCGAGGACTCGAGCTCGGCCTCGAGCGAGCGGAGCTTGTCGAGCTGGACGCGGGTCTCGGCGAGGCGGGTCTCGAACACCTCGCGGACGCGGTGCATGGCGATGGCGGCGCTGTCGCTGCTCTGGAAGCCCCGGAGGAGCGCGGCGATCTCGGCCAGCGACAGCCCCATCTCCTGCAGCTTGCCGATCCAGCGCACGCGCACGAGCGCGTCGGGCCCATAGAGCCGGAACCGCCCCTTCGATCGCGCGTGCGGCTTGAGGAGCCCGAGCTCCTCGTACAGATGGAGCGCCCGCACGGTCTTGCCGGCCCGCTGGGCCAGATCCCCGACCTGGAGCAGCTCCTCTACCGCTGCCTCTCCTGCCGCCACGGGCGACAGCAAGGCCTCGAGAGGTGACACCCCCTCTTCGGGGCTCGGATCCAGGATGGGGAGTCTGTGGTGGGTCACGGCTATCTCTAACTCTTACGCGTGGGTGAGTGTTAGGCCAGGAGGGAGGGTCGGTCAAGGTCCGTCCGACCGTGCGCGACCCGATCGCCGACCCCCTCCTCCGCCCCGTCAGTCGCCTAACGAGCCCTGGCTCACCAGGGTCTCCGAGCCCGCAAGCCGCCGGATGTGGGCCGTTGACTTCCTGGCGTGACAGTTGCACGACGCGCCTCCCCGACACGGGCGTGCGTCCGTGTCACTTCACGCGGCAAGTCGGATAGGAGGCGTTGGATGCGTAGCGGATGGCGCAAGAGGCTCGGATTGAGGAGCCTTGGGGTGGCGGCCCTGGCCGCACTCGCGGTGAGCGGGTCGGCCGGTACGACGACGGGGTGCGCTGGGCAGCGGGACGAGATCGATCGCGTCCAGCCGCTCGCCCTCAAGAAGTCCGACTTCGTCGGTGACCTCCAGCACCCGGAGAACGCTCCGGAGTTCTACATGCGCAGCCTGATCACTCAGGTCCAGCGCACGAACCCGTGGTTCAGCGACGGTCTCCAGGACCTGACCCGCCGCGTGCGGTTCGAGATCACGGAGAACTTCCTGATCGTCCGCAACGCCTACGAGTACATCAAGGGTACCGACGGCAAGGGCGGCGTGAAGGCGAACGGCGACGCGGCGGCCAAGCACAAGGCCATCGAGGGCTACATCGTCGCCGTCTACCCGATCCGCAGCCACTTCAACATCCAGCAGGCCTACAACCCGATCACGGGCGAGGTCTCCAACGTCCGCGAGGAGAACGCCTCCGACGTGCCCTGGTACGCCCGCGAGTACTTCCGCGTCGACTGGTCGCAGAACCTGGTCGGTGACCCGAACCAGATCTTCTGGTGGGAGACCTTCGGCGGCGACCTCCGCTGGAAGCCCGTGGCCTTCTTCGAGGCCGACCCCAAGAAGCCGGCCGACTACTCGAACTTCGCCGAGATCGGCGGCGGTTACTTCGACGTCACCTCCCGCTGGATCGCGGGCCCCGAGACGTTCGACTACTACGGCTACCAGGTTCCGTACTGCCTCCTGCAGAACATGAACCTCTACCCGAGCACCTACTCGGAAGGCTCCATCGAGTGCTCCGACCAGGAGGTCACGCTCCGGACGTCGTTCTGGAAGGTGGACGCGGGTCGCGACTACGAGGCGGGTGAGATCACCAGCTGGATGGCGAACATCCAGGCCAACCTCACGCTCGACCGCAGCGGCTACGATCGCAACTACGGCATCGTCGACGACACCTGGCACATCTACCAGCAGAAGTACAACATCTGGGACAAGTCCCACACCGCGACGATCTGCGGCGGGAACAACGTCAAGAAGGACGGCGACGCCACCTGCGCCGAGGCGTCGGGCGGCCTCAACTCCGTCTGTGACATGAACGCGAAGCGGTGCACGATCCCGTACACCGACCGCAAGGTCCGCCAGATCGACTTCTTCCTCGATCCCGAGCTGCCCGAGTACCTCTGGCCCACCACCGAGCACGCGCTCGGCCAGTGGAACAAGGCCCTCAAGGGCGCGGTCTCCTACGCTCGCGAGGCCGAGTGCCGTCGCGCCGGCGGCGAGCGTGAAGCCTGCCACGGCAAGTACTTCAAGAACGCCGCCATCAACCCCGCGGAAGAGGACGAGCCGACGGGCGACGAGGTCGTGGTCATGTGCCACAACCCGGTGCTCAAGGGCGATCACCCGTCCTGCGGCCAGGAAGGCAAGAAGGTCCGCAAGGGCGACATCCGCGAGCACATGATCGCGTGGTGGAACAACCCGTCCTTCAACAAGCCGCTCGGCGTCATCGTCTGGTCGGGCGACCCGACCACCGGTGAGAACATCGGCTCCACCGTCAACATCTTCGGCGCGTCCGTCGAGGACTACTCGGCGTACATGCGCGACCAGATCATGCTGGTCAACGGCGACCTCACGCCGTCGGAGTACGTCTCCGGCGTGACGGTCGACTGGTACGGCTCCGCGCCCGCCGACTTCAAGACCGACCCGATCATCGACCCGGCGCTGAACGCCTTCCAGGGCGAGCTCACCAAGGTCATGTCGCCGAAGCACATGACCAAGGCCGAGATGGACGCGCGCCTCAAGGCCGTGGACATCGCGGGTCTCCAGGCCAAGACGGGCGCCGCCAAGGCGCTCGCGGGCACGACCAGCGACGCCGAGCGCTTCATCAAGTGGAACCAGCACGTGTCCAAGCAGGCGACCCTCGGGACGCCGGGCTTCGCCGACACGACCGCCTACACCACCAAGATCGCGCAGCGCCTCGAGGCGGCCAAGAAGGCGGGCCTCGAGCAGTCCATCGTCAACGACCTCTGGGTCTCCAGCGTGGGCATCGACCCGACCAAGGCGGCCACCAAGCCCGTCCTCGACGCGGTCTCGCCGCTCCGCGCGATGAACCCCACCTCCATCGCCATCGAGGGCGAGACGGAGTTCTTCCGCGCCAAGGCGAAGCACACCTGCTCGCTCGGGCCGGACGAGATGCTGCGCTTCAACTACCTCGCTGGCGCGGCGGCGTTCTACAAGTCCAAGTACCCGGACGGCGCAGCGGCCAGCGGTCGCATCGCCAAGGCAGCCGGTGTCGAGGGCCAGACCATCGACAAGAAGCTCCGCGGCAAGCTCATCTACCAGGAGCTGCTCGAGCCGATGTACGAGTTCACGCTCCTCCACGAGATGGGTCACCTCATGTCGATGGAGCACCAGTTCGCTGGCTCCTACGACGCCATCAACTACAACACCGAGTACTGGACCTACCGCGCCCAGGGAAAGACCGAGTCGTTCAAGCAGTGCGACCCGACCACCCCGCGCGCGCCGGGCTCGCCCGACACCTGCATCGGGCCGCGCTACATCGACCCGCTGACCGAGGAAGAGCTCGGCACCAAGAAGGGCGCTGAGCACCACTCGATCGAGTCGTACGCGGTCGACTCCGTGATGGACTACAAGTTCGACACCATCTACTCGGCGCAGCTCGCGCCGTTCGACAAGATGGCGGCGAAGTACATCTACGGTGGCCTGGTCGAGCTCTTCGACGACGAGGACAAGAACCTCGTCAAGAACTCCGCTGCCACGGCCAAGTCGTTCGCGGGCGCCCTCGGCCTGATGAACGCCGACGCCTGGTACATCGGTGGCGCCGACACCCACTACACGCAGATGGGCATCCGCCTGAACCTGTTCGATCCGAAGCGCTGCCGCCCGCAGACCGCCGAGGAGAAGGACCGTGGCATCGGCGCCCTCGGGCTCGTGTGCCAGGTGCCCCACCGCGACCACGCGCTCGTGCGCGACATGGTCTCGGCGAACGCGCAGGGCTTCCCCGCGACCGACGAGTGGAAGGTCCAGTATGCAGAGACCAACCCGGCCGGTCCGTGGAAGGGCTCGGACGGCCTGACCCGTCGCCGCTGGCCCTACAAGGTCAGCGACGGCAACACGGCCTACGTCCACAGCATGGTGTACGACTCGGGCGCCGACTTCTACGAGCTGACCCAGGACATCCTGGATCGCTACGGGATGATGTACCTCGACTACTTCTTCCGCATGGGAAGGCGCGAGCGTAACGTCGCCAACGCGGGTCGCCGCATGTACGGTCGCTTCTTCGACCGCGTGCAGTCGCTCCAGTGGAACGCCCTCTCCGACGTCGTCCGCTCGGGCTTCGAGGAGGATCCGGCGAAGTACTCGGCGCGTGGCGGCAGCCTCTCGCTGACCCAGCTGTTCGACGCGATGCAGTCGGCGTTCCTCCGGCCGCAGCCGGGCGCCTACACGCTCAACAAGCAGCCGGGCTCGCTCTACGACCTCTACTCGGTCGCTCCGGGCATGCCCGAAGAGGCCGACCCCACCAAGCCGATCGGCGGCGTGACCCCGAGCTTCTGGCTCGGCGTCGGTGACGCGCGCTACGTCGACCACCGCTTCGATCTCAAGCGCCAGTACGACTACCGTGCGTACGCGTTCCGCGCCGGCAGCTTCCTCGAGAAGCCGTTCGCCGCCATCGCCCTCACCGACGCCCGTCCCAAGCTCAGCACCGTCGCCCGCGAGACCTATCTCGACGGCCGCAACGTGATGTTCAGCTTCCGCAGCGCGCTGCCGCAGGCCTTCGACCGCCTGGTCGCCGGCGTCATGGCAGACGACTGGGACACCGTCGGTCCGTACATCGATCCCGCCAGCACCAAGGACGCCTTCGGCATGACGCCGCTGTCGACCCTCAAGCTCTGGGACGCCGACGTCACCAAGATCACCCGCCCGGCCGGCAGCAAGGTCGTCGACCCGATGCTCGGCTTCCGGCAGAAGGTCCCGGCGGTCGTCCTGATGATGCTCTACCAGCCGATCGACTCCAGCATGGACCTCATCAACCGCACCCGCATCTGGGTCCCCGGTAGCTCCGAGGCCATCACGATCCCCGACGGCGAGCGCGTGGTGTTCTTCGACCCCTCCGAGGGCATCGAGTGGAACGCCAAGTCGTTCGGCCAGGAGACCCTCGCCGGCAAGATCGTCGACCAGGGCATCGGCGCCCGCATGATGGAGCACGCCAACGAGCTCCTGCTCGCGGCCTACGACGTGGAGAGCGAGCCGGTGAAGGTCGGCTCGACCCAGCTCAAGGCCAAGTACGACCCGATCACGCACCGTCCGCTCAAGAAGGGGACGACCGTGGCGATCACCAAGGCTGACGTGAAGGACGCTGCCGCGGCGGAGAAGCTCCGCCTCTACGTCGGCTTCCTCAACCAGGTCCGCGTCTCGCTCTACTACCTGGGCTTCGGCCCGTGCGGGTACTCGTACGACCGCGACTGCTGATCGCCCTGCTGGGAGGGTGCAGCGCGCGAGCGCTCCCCTCCCGGCTCCCCCCAAGAATTCTTCTGAGTGAATAGGAGGCTGTGATGCGTAAGGGATGGTTGAGCCGGCTGGGAATGGCAGCATTCCTGGGGCTCTCTGTGGCGGCGAGCGGCGGTGGTTGCGCGGAAGAGCGCGAGCCCATCAGCCAGGTGCAGCCGAACTACATGAAGAAGGCGGATCTGCTCGGGCCTGACCCGGCGAACCCGACCGAGTGGTACATGCGCATGACGATCACCGAGGTCGGCAAGAGCAACAGCTTTGCCTTCCCCGGCTATCAGGACGAGCTCCGGCGCGTGCGTTGGGACATCCAGGAGAACTTCCTCGTCGCTCGCCGCTCGTACGAGCTCGTGAGCGGCTCGGACGGCAAGGGCGCGGACCCGTCGAAGAACAACGGCGTCATCGTCGCCATGTTCCGCATCCAGTCGCACTTCGACATCCAGCGGGCCTACAACCCGACCACGGGCGAAGAGCAGAACATCATCGTCGAGAACCCGATCGACCGGCCGTGGTACCAGCGCGACTACATGCGCGTGGACTGGTCGCGCAACCTCGTCAGTGACCCCGATTTCGCCGGCCTCTGGTTCGGCGAGATCTTCGGTGACATCACCTGGCAGAACGTCAACTACTACGTCACCGATCCGACCAGCCTGAACGCCCCGGTCTACGACACGGCGAACGGCTACTTCGACCTGACCAGCAAGTGGATCGCCAAGGCGCCTTCGTTCGACGGCGTCTCGTGGCTCCCCGCCTGCATCATCTCCAACTTCTACTCGGGCAGCGTCGTCACCGACTGCAACGACCAAGAGGTCGCCGTCCGCACGTCCTTCATGAAGGTCGGGCAGCGCGACTACGAGGCGATGGAGACGGACAGCGCGAAGTTCTCGATGTTCGGCACGTTCAACCGCGATCGCTACGGCTTCTCGCGGCAGTACGGCGTGACGGACGCGAAGTGGCACCGCCTCGTCGCGCGTCACAACCTCTGGACCAAGAGCCACGACGAGCGCGCTTGCGGCGAGGACGGCGACAAGGTCAAGGGCGACGGCGTCTGCGGCAGCGTGCAGGGCTCCGTCTGCGACATGTACGCGGGCGAGAACACCGGCAAGAAGAGCGGCCTCTGCACCATCCCGCTCAAGGATCGCGCGGTTCGCGGCATCCCGTACCACGTGTCGACCAGCATGCCGGCCGACCTGTGGGACGCCAACCAGGAGCTCATCGACCAGTGGAACGAGGCCATGGTGAACGCCATCGCCGTGTCCCGCGAGGTGGAGTGCCGTCGCTTCGGCGGCGACGCCGCTGGCTGCCGCGCGCAGTTCTTCGACGGCGAGACCCCGAAGGCCAACAACGGCCCGGCGCTCGTCCTCTGCCACAACCCGGTGAAGGCCGGTGAGCACCCCTCGTGCGGCAAGGAGGGCACCATCGCTCGTGAGGGCGACCTCCGCTACAACCTCATCGGCTGGGTCGATCAGCCGCTGTCGGCCGCGCCTCTCGGCTACGGCCCCGACGGCGCGGACCCGCTGACCGGCGAGGTCGTCCAGGCGACCGCGTACATCTACGGAGCCTCGCTCGACTCCTACGCCACCATGGCCCGCGACCTCGCGCGCATCGCCATCGGTGACATCAGCGTCGAGGAGTTCTCGACGGGCGCGCACATCGCGGGTGGCCTCGGCAAGTACGCGCCGAGCGACACGCCGGCGATGTACGAGGCCTACGGCAAGTTCCTCCGTGGCGAGGGTCCCGCTCCGCGCGGGCTCAGCGCCACCGAGATCGACTCGCGCATGAAGGGCATCCAGACCAAGGATCTCGTCGCCAAGATCGGCGCCGGGGCCTCGGTCGCGGGCAAGGCCAACGTCGACGCGCTCGCCGCGGTCAACGCCGAGATCGGCGCGAAGGGCGTGGGCGGGCACCAGGGCTTTGGCGGCAAGGCCGAGGCCGAGGCGCGGTTGAACGCGACGGCGACCAAGCTCGCCGGCAGCAAGTCCGAGGCCGAGATCCTCTCGCAGGATCAGTGGCTCGCGGGCAACCTGCCCATCGCCCAGGCCGACGCGGCGCTCGCCGCCGAGGTCCGCAAGTCGGTGTCGCCGTTCGGCGGCCGCTTGAACCCGATGGCGATGGCGGAGCTCTCGAACAAGGTCCACCAGACCCTCGAGGCCCACGGCATGTGCATGTTCGGGATGGACGAGTTCAACGCTCCCCACCTCGAGGGCCTCGCCCGCAAGTACAAGGACAAGTACAAGGACCTCTCGCCGGAGGAGCGCTCGCAGAAGCTCTTCTTCGACCTGCGCCGCGACATCTACCGCGCGGTGACCGAGCACGAGGTCGGCCACACGGTCGGTCTGCGCCACAACTTCCAGGGTTCGTGGGACTCCATGAACTTCCACCCGAACTACTGGAAGCTCCGCACCGCCAACGGCGCCAAGACCGCGGAGTGCACCGGACCGCGCACCGATCCCAAGACGGACACGTGCATGGGCCCGCGCTACCTCGACCCGGAGACGACCGAGGAGATGGGCACCGGGACCAACGTCCACGCGTCGATCGAGGAGTACGCGTACTCGTCGATCATGGACTACGGCTACGACTTCAACACCGACCTCATGGGTCTCGGGTCTTATGACAAGGCCGCCATGAAGTTCATCTACGGTGGCACGGTCGAGACGTTCCAGGCAGGCAGCAAGGTCGGTCCGGATCTCGCGGGTCTGCACGCCTTCCCGGGCGAGACCATGCCGCGCGGGCACCTGTCCGAGCAGTGGTGGGTCAAGCGCACCGACGCCAAGGTCGGCGGCGGGGCGAAGTTCCAGCCCACGCACTACACCACCCTGGCGCGCAAGCTCCAGGAAGAGAAGCTCCTGTTCGACGCCTCGCGCTGCGTGCCGGCCAAGGACAAGTCGACGGCCGAGCAGTACGCCGCCATCGACGGCGTGGTCTGCCAGCCGCCGAAGAAGGACCACGCGCACATGAGCGAGATGGTCACGGGCAACGTGGAGGGTGACCTCGACGCGCTCGCCTGGAAGACCAAGGACGGCCGCATCCGCTGGCCGTACCGGTTCGGCACCGACGAGTACGCCAGCTACCCGCACGGCCTCCGCTTCGACGCGGGCGCCGACGTGTACGAGGCCGCCGAGAACGTCGCGCGCCTCTACGAGTACCGCTACCTCCTCGACTTCTGGCGTCGCGGCCGTCGTGGCTGGATTCCGTTCTTCATGGGGGGTCGCCTCTGGGACCGTTACTTCTCGCGCATGCACAGCATCGGCTGGCTGGCGGGTAGCAAGATCGGCCAGTACGCGGCGATGTACCCGGACAAGACCACGGACACCAACCCTGCTCTCCAGTCCGACGACTGGGGTCGTGGCTACGTCCTCGCGGGCACGGCGCTCTTCGCCGAGCTCTCCAAGGCCATCCTCCGTCCGCAGCCCGGCCCGTACGCGCCGAAGGATGCGTCGGCGGGCGTCGTCAACGAGATCTGGGAGGTCCCGGACAGCTGGCCCGACTTCGGCAAGCCCTCGCCTGCCGTGACGGTCAGCGTCCTCGACGGCCGCTTCATCGACACCGACGTGAGCAACTTCAAGGGCGGGTCGTTCAACTACAACTCGTACCCCAACCGCTCGGGCACCTACCTCGAGAAGCCGCTCGCATCGGCGGCCCTCGCGGCGCAGTTCCCGCCCATGCACGTCTACTACTCGCGCGACACCTACGTGGATGGTCGCAACATGCTGATCAACTTCCGGTCCTTCATGCCGGTCGCCTATGACCGCCTGATGTCCGGCGTGTTCGCCTTCGACCTCGACGCCGTGGCGCCGTACATCGACCGCACCAAGGCCACCAAGGCCGGCGACTACGTGGTCGAGCCGCAGTACCAGAAGCTCTGGGAGACGACCTACAAGGCCGAGGCGGGCGCCAACACCGTCTACCTCGATCCGCTGGTCGGCTTCCGCACCCAGGTCCCCACGCTGCTCTACACCTTCTGGCTCGGCCAGGACGACGGCAGCATGGCGATCGCTCACACGATGCGCACCTGGATCGAGGGTGGCCCCGAGGCTCTCCCGCTCGCCGACTCGGAGAAGGTCTTCTTCTACGAGCCCGACAGCGGCGTCCTCTGGGGTGCGCGCCGCGACATGGCCTTCGAGGCCCTCGGCGGTGCCGCTTCTGGACCGAAGAACAGCAATGGGTTCGCGCGCGCCGGAAACGTCGGTCAGCGCATGCTCGAGCACGCCAACCGCATCCTCGCCGCGGCCTACGACGTCCAGACGGACGGCAAGGGCTACCCGCTGTACGACGCCGTCACCAAGCGCCCGAAGTGGACCGACCCGGCCAAGCCGGCGCAGGTCAAGGACGTGACGGCCCAGACCCAGCTGCGTCGCTACGTCGGCATCCTCAACGTGAACCGCCAGTACCAGTGGGACCTGCGCGGCGATCTGAAGGGATTCTAGTAGCGCACTGAAGGGACGCGGACCCTCGGGAAACCGAGCGGTCCGCGTCGCCGTTTTGTGCTAGGGCTGGCCGATGCGGACCAGTGTCTGTGCCCTCCTCATTGGTTCCGCTCTGGGCTGTTCTGCCCGGGGTTCTGCTGGGCGAAGTGAGCAGCTGCTGCCGACCGCCGACGAAGCTCTAGGGCTGCCTGCAGGCGCGGTCGCGCTGGAACCCGCACGAGGGCAATCTGGTCCTCTCCAAGTCGTGCTGCCCGAGGTCGGTGCACACACACTCGTGCTCCAGGCGGGAAAGTCGAGCCTGCGGGTCGCTGCCATCGGAGCCGAGCTGAGTTCGGTCGTACCCGTCCGGTACGGACGAGTCTCGCGTGGGGCAGACATTGATTTTGCCTGGTTGAACACGCCCACGTTGGTGGAGGAGTATCGGATTCTTCGCTCCTCACGCGCCGCAACCAAACAACGATACCGACTCGTGGGGAGTGGGGGAGTTGCTGGGTTCAGGCTGCGTCGTGGAGCGATCGAAGCTGTCGACTCCGAGGGCGAGGTTGTCTTCGTGGCTGCGCCCCCGACGGCCACGGACGCCCAAGGAACCCGGCGACCCGTCCAAGTGACCTTGGAGGCTCGAGGAGCAACCGCCGACTTGAGCCTTTCGCTCGATCCGACAGGCCTTGTGTTTCCGGTGGTCGTGGATCCCGCGTGGAGCGCGCCGATCGCCTGGAGCGGCACGAACTACATCAGCACCCCACCCTTCCTGGAGAAGTTCTCCACGGGCGTGCCGATGCTCGCCGACAATTCTGCAAACCTCTATCGGTGGACAGGAAGTGGCTGGGAAGGAGGCTACCAGTCGGTTGCAAACGGCAGAAACGCAGCAGCGCGCATCGCCGGCGACAAGCTCCTGATGGTCGACGGCTTCTTCGGCGACCTCTTCAGTCCACCAGCCAGCTACGCCTACACGAGTGTGTGGGGCAGCAATTTGAGGACGACGGTCGCAGCACCGCCTGAGGTGCGGCAGAACCCAGGCCTCATTGGTCTCACCGATGGCCGGGCCCTCGCGGTTGGTGGACGTTACTTCGGCGCAGCCAAAGCGAAGACCGCCTATACGTACACGGGGTCTACCAACACTTGGACAGCCACTGGCTCGATGGTGGCCGCACGCGAGCTGCCCAGCATGGGATTGCTGGGGACTTCGGTGCTGGTGATGGGCGGTGGCGACTCGTCTGCAGAGGTATGGAACGGTAGTACGTTCGCGTCCGTGGGCGCGCCAGCGCCCTATCACGACAACCAGCCTGTCGTCCTTGACTCGACCAGAGCCCTCGTCGTCGGCGGATACCTGGCGCCGACGGCCGTGCACCTCTTCGAGCTGGGGGTCGGCTGGAAGACGGTCGCGTCGGTTGCAAAGCCCCACGTGTCCAGTGGTGGCTTGCTGACGGGCACCAAGCGCGTTCTCGTTGCTGGTGGTTCGGCTGGGACACTGGATTCGTCGGTGGAAGTCTACGACCCCGCCCGAGACGTCTGGCTGGCCGCGAGTCCGCTTGCCGCACCGCGCGGCAACACTGCGATTGTCAGCTTGGACGACGGCCGCGCCATCGCTGTAGGAGCTCTTGCGTCGAACGCCATCATGGCTTCCGAGGTCTTCGCCCCCTTGCCTCTGGCCGCGTCCTGCAACACCGCCTACCCCGGCGATTGCGCGAGCGGTGCCTGCGAGGAGTCCGTCTGTTGCGACACCGTGGGCTGCAGCGGCACCAGGACCTGCACCGCACCGGGCAAGATCGGCACCTGCGTGAAGAAGAACGGCGTCGGTTGCTCGGTCGGTACCGAGTGCGCCAGCGGTCAGTGCGTGGATGGAGTGTGCTGCGACACCGCCTGCGCTGGCCAGTGCGCAGCGTGTAACCTCGCCGGAAAGGTGGGGACTTGTTCGGCGGCGGCGGGCGCGCCCGTCGGTGGACGGGCGGCGTGCACCGTGGGCACGGAGTGCAGCGCGCAGGTGTGCAACGGTGTCGACCCGCTCGCCTGTCACTACGTGTCGAGCTCGACCAAGTGCAGCAAGGACGCTTGCGCCTCCGGTATCGCGACCAAGGAGTCGCTGTGTGATGGCCTCGGTAAGTGCACGGACAAGCCTGTTGGTTGCGGCGCCTACGCTTGCGACCTCAAGTCCTGCAAAACCACGTGCACGCTCAACACCGATTGCGCGTCGGGCTACGTCTGCGAGGCCGGCGCCTGCAAGGTGGCCCCAGGTCTCGGGAAGCCTTGCACCGGCCCGACGGGTTGCGTCGCGCCCCTCAGCTGCGTCGATGGGTTCTGCTGCGGCAGCGCGACTTGCGCTGCGGGCACCACGTGTGGATACCCCGGCAAGGAAGGCACGTGCCTCACCACCAATGGTTCGGTCTGCGACGCGAGCAAGGGCGGGCTCGATTGCGGATCGGGCTTCTGCGCAGACGGCGTCTGCTGCGACGCGGCGTGCGATGGTCAGTGCGAGGCGTGCGACATCCCCGACGCCACCACGAGCCGCAAGGGCAAGTGCATTCCCGTGAAGGGAGCGCCTCACGGCACCCGTGCGGCTTGCAGCAAGGACCCGGGCAACGTGTGCAGCGAGAGCCAGTGCGACGGTGCCGATCGCAAGGCCTGCCTCGGCTTCGTCGGAACGGACGTCGTCTGTCGTGCCACCACCTGCAAGGATGGCACGGCGACCAGCGGAGGCCGGTGCGACGGCAAGGGCGCCTGCCCTGCCGCCGAGACGACGCCTTGCGGCGGGTTTGCCTGCACCACGGACGGCGCCGCTTGCAAGACCAAGTGCAGCACCGACGACGACTGCATCAAGGGCTACGTGTGCCAGGGCGACGCCTGCAAGCCGAAGACCGCCAAGTGCAGCGGCGATGGCCTGTCCTCGGTGGCCGAGGACGGCACGACGAAGCCCTGCCTGCCTTACCGATGCAACACCAGCGGCACGTGCAAGGACAGCTGCGCGACGACGGATGATTGCCAGCCTGGTTTCGCCTGCGACGTGGCGAGTGGGAAGTGCCAGTCGATCGACACCCCCCCGCCCGACAGCGGCGGAGGCTGCGGGGTGACGGGTCGCGGGGCTGACGAAGCCGTCGGGCTGTTCGGACTCGTCCTTGCTCTCGGGGGGATGCAACGCCGAAGGCGACGGCTCACTCCCAGCTGAGCGCGCGGGTCATGAGCTGGTTCACCGCCTCGGCCACGGGCTTGTCCTCGTAGAGCACGCGGTACACCTCCTGGGTGATGGGCAGCTCGACGCCGAGCTTCTCTCCGAGCTCCTTGGCGCTCTTGGTGGTGCGCACGCCCTCGGCCACCTGGGTCATGCTGCCGAGCACGTCGGCGAGCTTGCGACCGCGCCCGAGCTCGTAGCCCACCGTGCGGTTACGCGAGGCCTCGCCAGTGCACGTGAGTACGAGGTCTCCCATGCCGGAGAGGCCCGCCAGCGTCAGCGCGCTCCCGCCCTTCACCATGGCGAGCCGGGCGATCTCGGCGAGGCCCCGGGTGATCACGGCGGCGCGCGCATTGTGACCGAGTCCGAGTCCGTCGACCGCGCCGGCCGCGATGGCGATCACGTTCTTGAGCGCGCCGCCCATCTCGACGCCGACCACGTCGCTGTTGGCGTAGGCGCGCAGGCGGGCGCTGGAGAAGCGGTGGATCAGCTGGTGGCACATCTGCTCGTTGCGGCTCGCGATCACGATCGCGGTGGCCATGCCCCTGACGACCTCCCGCGCGAACGAAGGCCCGCTCAGATACGCGAGGTTCCGGTGCTGGAGCGGCGGGATCACGTCCTCGAGCACCTCGCTCATGAGCATCAACGACTCGTTCTCGATTCCCTTGGTGGCGCTGACGATCGGCGCCTCGTCGGGGATGCC
This sequence comes from Myxococcales bacterium, assembly GCA_016794445.1. GTDB lineage: Bacteria > Myxococcota_A > Polyangia > Polyangiales > JADJMO01 > JADJMO01. The sequence continues at coordinate 31,348 of JAEUKC010000164.1, read as the reverse complement.
GACCGCGACCAGCTCCTTGGTCACCTCACGGAGCACGTGGGAGGGGACGACCAGCACGACGATGCTGGCTCCGACCAGCGACTCGCGCACGTCGGCCGTGGCCCGCAGGCTGGGCGGCAGCGACACCCCGGGCAGGTAGCGTGCGTTGGTGCGCGTGCGCTCGATCTCCTCGGCGTCCTCGGGGCGCTTGCACCAGAGGCGGACCTCCTCGCCCTTGTCCGCCAGCACCCGGGCGAGCGCCGTACCCCACGAACCACCGCCGATCACCGCTGCGTGTGCCATGGCCCGCATGGTACACGGAACGAATGGCGCGGAGCTTCGTCGAGCTGCTCGGGGACAAGCGTGACGGTCGGGCCCACGAGCCCGGGGACATCCAGCGGCTGATCGCCGGGCTCGGCTCCGGCGAGCTCGCCGACTACCAGATGTCGGCGTGGCTGATGGCGGCGTTCCTCCGCGGGCTCGACGAGCGGGAGACCCTCGAGCTGACCGACGCCATGCTCGCGAGCGGCACCGTGCTCGATCTGTCCGATCAGCCTGGCGTCAAGGTCGACAAGCACTCGACGGGCGGCGTCGGGGACAAGGTGAGCCTCGCGCTGGCCCCGCTCGTGGCCGCGTGTGGCGTGCCCGTCCCGATGGTGAGCGGCCGCGGCCTCGGTCACACCGGCGGCACGCTCGACAAGCTCGAGTCCATCCCGGGGTTCCGCGTCGATCTCTCGGTCGACGACTACCGCCGCATCGTCCGCGACGTCGGCACCTGCATGATCGGGCAGACCAAGGAGATCGCCCCGGCGGACAAGCGGATCTACGCGCTGCGCGACGTCACGGCGACGGTGGAGTCCATCCCCCTCATCACCGCGTCCATCCTGTCGAAGAAGCTCGCCGAGGGGATCGACGCCCTCGTGCTCGACGTGAAGGTCGGCCGCGGCGCGTTCATGAAGGATCTCGGCCGGGCGCGGGCGCTCGCGCAGTCGCTGGTCGCGGTCGCCAAGCGCGGTGGCAAGGGGGTGTGCGCGCTGCTCACCGACATGGATCACCCCCTCGGCCTGACCGTCGGCAACGCGCTCGAGACGCGCGAGGCGATCGAGGTGCTGCAGGGCGGCGGTCCCGCCGATCTGGTCGAGATCACGCTCGCCCTCGCCGCCGAGATGCTGGTGCTCGGGAAGGTCGCCGCGGACGAGGCCGCCGGCCGGGCGCTCGCGCGCGCGAAGATCGCCTCCGGCGAGGCGCTCGACCGCTTCGGGCGCATGATCGAGGCGCAGCACGGTGACCGGCGCGTGACGACCGATCTCGAGCTCCTGCCCTCGGCGCCGCACGTCGTCACCCTCGCGGCGCCACGCGCGGGGTTCGTCGTCGACGTCGATCCGCTGGCGCTCGGGCTCGCGGCCGTCGCGCTCGGCGCCGGTCGCTCGCGCGCCGAGCAGCCGGTCGATCCGCGTGTCGGGCTCGTCCTGCGCGCGGTGCGCGGCACGGCGGTCACCGTCGGCGATCCGCTCGTCGATCTGCACGTGGCCAAGCCGTCCGACGTGGCGCTCGTGCGCGCCCGCGTCGAGGGCGCGTTCCGCATCGACGACCACGCTCCACCCGCGCGGACCCTGATCCTCGAGACCGTTCGCTGACCAGCGCCGGTCAGCGCCGGCCGACGCGCACCTCGACCGCACGGGCGTGGGCCTCGAGGCCTTCGAGTCGCGCGAGGGCGCAGACCGCGTCGGCCTGGGCGGCGAGGGTGGCCTGGTCGTACTCGACGAGGCTCGTGCGCGAGACGAAGTCGTAGACGCCGAGGGGCGCCCCGAAGCGGACCGCGCCGCCCGTCGGCAACACGTGGGAGGGACCCGCGACGTAGTCACCGACCGCCTCTGGCGTGTTGCTCCCGATGAACGCGGCGCCCGCGGCCGTGATGCGATCGAGCAGCGCGTGAGGCTCGCGTACGTGCAGCGCCAGGTGCTCGGCCGCGAGTCGATCCGCGATCTCCGCGAGCGCGTCGCGGCCCTGGACCACGAGCACATACCCCTGCCGGTCGACCGACGGGCGCGCGATCGCGACGCGCGGCAGGCTCGCGAGCTGCACCTCGACCTCTGCGACGACCGCCTGGGCGAGCGCCTCGGAGTCGGTGAGCAAGAGCGGGTACGCCGCCTCGTCGTGCTCGGCCTGCGACAGGAGGTCGGCGGCGACCACCCGCGCGTCGGCGCTGTCGTCGGCGACCACGAGGATCTCGCTCGGGCCGGCGATGCCGTCGATCTTCACGTGGCCCGAGACGAGCTTCTTGGCGCACGCGACGTAGATGTTGCCCGGGCCGACGACGATGTCGACCCGCGGGACGCTCGCGGTGCCATAGGCGAGCGCGCCGATGGCCTGCGCGCCGCCCGCGTCGAGGACGCGCTCGACGCCCGCGAGGTGCGCGGCGGCGAGGAGCGCGTCGTCGCCTGCGTCGCCGCTCAGTGGTGTTGCGACGAGGATCTCGCGCACGCCGGCGACCTGCGCGGGGATCGCGGCCATGAGCACCGAGGACGGGTAGCGGGCCTTGCCCCCGGGGGCGTAGACCCCCGCCCGCCGCAGAGGGCGGACCCGTGTGCCGAGCCGCGCGCCGCCGTCCGCGTAGACGAACGACTCGTCCGACCACTGGCGCTCGTGGAACGCGCGGATGCGCGCGGCCGCGAACCGGAGCGCCTCGCGGGCGGTGGGCTCGAGGCGGGCGAGCGCGGCCTCGCCGTCGAAGGTACGGACGAGCGGAGAGGGCCGGCGGTGCTCGAAGCGCGCGCAGGCGTCCAGCACGCCCTCGTCGCCCCGCGTGCGGACGTCGTCGAGGATGCCGCGGACCGCCGCTTCGACGGCCCCGAGGTCCTCGTCCCCGCGGGTCTCGAGGGCCCGCACGACCCCCGCGAACCCCGGATCGCCCTGTCGTGCGAGCTTCAGCATGGGCGCTGGACCTAGCCATCCGGCCGCCGTGCGTCGACCGTTGTGATCCTCGGCCGGTGGTGGTACCCCCTCCGACTGAATCGTCATTCAGTATCAATCTCCGTCGCGGAGGACCGGACAGAGACGGTCCGGGAGCGACGAGTCAATTCGTGTGGAGGACTCCATGGCTGTCGACATCCAGGATCTGTTCAACAACCAGCTCCCCGCCGCCATCGCCAAGCAGCCGGACAAGGCCGCGGAGATCGGCCACGTCTTCCAGATGAACATCGGCGGCGACGCGGGTGGCAAGTGGACGATCAACACCACCAAGAACGGTGGCCCGTCCTGTGTGGCCGGTGAGATCGCCACCGCCGAGTGCACGATCGACATCGCGGCCGACGACTTCCAGAAGCTCGTCGAGAACCCCCAGGCCAACGGCATGCAGCTCTTCTTCGCGGGCAAGCTCAAGGTCAAGGGCAACCAGATGCTCGCCATGAAGCTCCAGAAGCTGTTCGATCTCGCCAAGTGATCACGCCGGCTACGCGCGCGTAGCCACCGCGACGAGGCCGCCCCGAGGGGTGGCCTCGCTGCTTTTTGACTCGCCGCGCCGCGCGAGGTGCCGCATCGTTCGCCCATGCAGCGACCGCTCGAAGGCGTACGTGTGCTCGATCTCACCCGGCTGCTCCCGGGCCCCTTCGCGACCCTGGTGCTCGCCGACATGGGCGCCAGCGTCGACAAGATCGAAGACCCCCACGGCGGCGACTACCTGCGCCACATGCCCCCGCAGCTCGGCGACCAGAACGCGGCGTTCCTCGCGCTCAACCGCGGCAAGCGCTCGATGGTCCTCGACCTCAAGCGGCCCGAGGGGCGCGCCACGCTCGAGCGCCTCCTGCCCCGCTACGACGTGCTCGTCGAGCAGTTCCGTCCTGGCGTGCTCGATCGCCTCGGCCTCTCGCACGCGCGGCTGCGCACCGAGTTTCCGCACCTCGTCGTCGCGGCCATCACCGGCTACGGGCAGACGGGGCCGCTCGCGCATCGCGCCGGCCACGACCTGAACTACCTCGCGCGCTCCGGCGTTCTCGGGCTCACCGGTCCCGAGAGCGGACCGCCCCAGCCGCCTGGCTTCCAGCTCGCCGACGTCGCGGGCGGGCTCTGGGCGGTCATCGGCTTGCTCGGCGCCCTGCGGGCGCGGGAGGCGACGGGGCAGGGCGCGGTGGTCGACATCGCGATGAGCGAGGGCACGCTGCCCTTCGCGATGGCGCAGCTCGGGGCCATCGCGGTGAACGGCACCGCGGTGCGCGGGGGAGAGGCGCTGACCGGCGGCATCGCCCCCTACGCGACCTACGCCACCAAGGACGGCCGCTGGGTCTCGCTGGGCGCCCTCGAGCCCAAGTTCTGGAAGTCGTTCTGCGACGGCGCGGGGCTCGATCTCGACATGACCGCGATGATGCCGGGGGCACACCAGCCCGCGTTGCGCGCGCGTCTCACCGAGGTGTTCGCGACCCGCACCCGCGACGAGTGGGCCGCGTTCGGCGCCGAGCGCGACTGCTGCCTCGAGCCCGTCCTCGAACCGCACGAGCTCGCGAGCGATCCGCACCTCGTCGCGCGGGGCATCCTGCACAAGCAATCGACACCGTGGGGCGAGAGCACCCAGGTGCGCCTGCCGGTCGCGCCACCCGCCGAGGCGCCGGCGCCGGCGATGGGGGAGCACACGCGCACCATCCTCGGGGAGGGAGGGTTCTCCGCGGAGGAGATCGACGCGCTCGTCTCGGGCAACGTCGTCCGGTAGTCAAAAGCACCAAACGCCCCGCGGCATCGAGCCGTCGGGGCGTGGTCTCGTCGAGCGAAGCACGCACGCTCCGCTCGAGATCGGGAAGGTCGTTCGCGCGGACGCGAACGCTCAGCCCTTCGAGATCTTGCCTTCTTTGTGCGGGTGATGAGCCCGGCACGCGGGGCAGAACTTCTTGATCTCGAACTTCTCGCTCATCGTGCGCTTGTTCTTGGTCGTGTGGTAGTTCGAGCGTTGGCAGTTGGCGCAGCTGAGCTTGATGATGTCACGCATGGTCGTCTCCGAGGTCGCCGGCGAGGTGCTTCGTCCGGGCGATTGCCGTGATGAGCGGGGTCGAAACCGTAGAACTCTGTGGTGCGTCCGTCAAGCCGAGGTGCTCGACGGATCGCGGCGAAAGACGGAGGGCGAGCGGGGCGAGTGACAGCCCCGCGACCCGCTCAATCGTCGTCGTCGTCCCCACCGTCGAGGCGACGCTCGCGGTCGCGGTCGCGCTCCATGCGCCGACGACGGCCTTCGGACTCGCCGAACCCGCGGCTCGGACCGCCGTCACGGTTGGCGCCGGCCGGACCGCCGCCCCCCGCGCCGACCCGACGCGGGCCGCTGCCGAAGTCACGGGGCGGGCCGCTGTGGTCACCGCCGCCGCCGCCCCCGCCGCCCCGGTAGCCACCGCCACCGCCGCCGCCGCTGTAGCCGCCACCACCGCCGCCGCTGTAGCCGCCGCCACCGCCGCCGCCGCCGTAGCCACCTCCGCCACCTCCGCCCCCTGCGAAGCCGCCGGGCCCGCCGGCAGGGCGGTCGCCCTTCGGGTGGGCGATGTTGATGTGCAGCGGACGGCCGCGGAGGTCCGCGCCCTTGAGCGCCTCGAGCGCGGCGTTCGCGCTCTCGGCCGACGACAGGGTGACGAAGCCGAAGCCGCGCTTGCGGCCGTCGGGATCGGTCGGGAGGTGGATGCGCACCACGGGACCTGCACCCGCGCCCGAGATGAGCGCCTCGAGCTCCTCCTGGCTCGCGTCGTAGGGGAGGTTGCCGACGTAGAGGGTCGAGTCGGGGCTCGGCGCGGGACGCCCGCCGCCGCCACCGCCCGGGCCACCCCCTGGTCCGCCCATCCCGCCTTCGCGCTTGGGCGGTTCGGCCTGGAAAGGCCGGACGCTGATGGAGCTGCCAGCCTGCATGGAGCCGTTCAACGAGTCGCGTGCTGCGCTCGCTTCGGCGTCGGTTGCCATGGTCACGAAGCCGAACCCACGCGGCCGCCCGGTGGCGCGGTCCTTCGGTAGGCTGACGTTGACGACAGTGCCGCCTGTCGCTTCGAACAGCTGGCGAAGGATGTCTTCAGAGATGGTGTCGGGCAGACCAGCCACGAACAACTTGCGCGAATCCTCGGGCGACGACATGGGACGAACAGAGCCTCCGAAAAGAAACCGATGATGAAACCAATGCGCGGCGTAGGAACGACGCCCTGAGGGCGAGGTTATCGGCTCGCGGTTCCCTGTCAACGCGAGTAGCTTCCCTTCGTGACCCGCGCGTCCGTCTGGGTGCTCACGGCCGCCTTGGCCTCGGCCGCCCCTTACCAGTGCAAATCGACCGATCCCGAGCGTGCTCGCGACGACACGCCCTCCGAGGCGCTGTGGGCGCTCTGCGGCCGATTGGCCGACGCGGGCGACGCCGACGGGGTCAAGCGAACCCTGGATTTCCTGGTCGAACGCTACCCGGCCAGCAGGGAGGCCCGGCGCGCCGAGGACGAGCGCAAGACGGACAAACCTTGCAGCAAGGTGACCGCGGAGCTCGCGGCGGCGGCCAAGCCCAAGGGGTCGGCGAGCAAGTGACCCGACCGGGCCCCCGGCTCTTGCTGGTCACCGATCTCGAACTCTGTCCGCTGGAGGCGACCCTGGAGCGGCTCCAACGCCTGGCAGGGCATCCCTCCCGGGACCGGTGCATGGTCGGTGTCCGCGGGCCGCACCGCCCCGCGCGCGAGCTCGTGGCAATGGCGCGAGGGGCACTCCGCGCTGGTCTTCCCTGCGTCGTCCACGATCGGGTGGACGTGGCGGCGGTCGTGGGCGCGGGCGTGCAGCTCGGCGAACGCTCGGTGTCGCCCGACGAGGCGCGTGCGCTCTTGCCCACGGGCGCGTGGATCGGCCGCTCGTGCCACGATCTCGCGGGAGTGCTCGCGGCGATCGATGCAGGGGTCGACGGGATCACCGTGAGCCCGGTGGCGCCTTCGCCCGGCAAACCGCCGCCCATCGGGTTCGTTCGCTTCGGGGAGCTGTCCCGCGAGGCCCACACACGCGCGAGGGCGCGCCATCGTGGCGTGACGGTGTTCGCGCTCGGCGGTGTGGACGCGACGAACGTGGGTGACGCGGTCGCGCACGGCGCGGACGGCGTCGCGGTCGTGCGGGCGTGGCTCGAGGGCAAGGACCCGAGCGCGGTGGTCACGGCGCTGCTCTCGGCCTTCGTCGAGTGAATCTGGAGCGGTTGGCAACTCAATCGGCGATCGCGACGAGCCGCAACCCCTCGTGGGGAGCGCCTCCGTCGCGCGCCGATCGACCCACGGGCGTGCGGGCGAAGAGCGCGCGGGTGCCGTCGTCGGCGGTGAGCCAGTGGTAGACGAGCTCGAACGGCTCGGACCACCAGCCCCCGACGATGCGCTCGGGAGGCGAGACCTCGACGGTGCGAGTGGCGCGCCGCCCGCCACTCCGTCCACCGAATCCCACGCTCGGCGGGGCCTCGCCGCGCAGCGGCCACGGATCACCCACGGCAGGCATGCGGGAGAGCACCACCACGCCGACGGCGGGAGGCGGCGCGCGGAGCCGCTCCTTGAGCGTGGGCACAGGGGGTGGGGTGATGGCGCGCTCGGTGACGGCGCCCACCTCGGCGCGCACGAAGCGGCCACGCTGCTCGGGCCGAGGGTCTTCGTGACGGACGGGGGTGACGACGCGCCCTGCGCCGAAGCGCCCACGAAGGCGCGCGAGCGCGACGTCGAGCGGGAGCAACGAGGCGTCGCGCCGCGCGAACGGGAGGGACTCGCTCGTCGCGGTGGCGGGCACGAGTGAGGTGACGGTGAGACGCAGTCGAGCGACCGGGGCCGGTGCGTCGCTCTCTTGCTCGACCCTGGCGAGACGCGCGCCCTCGAGCGTGGCGCGCGCGAGCTCGAACAGCGCCTGGGGATCGAGCTCGGGGCGCGCCGGCCGCACGACCAGTCGGGTGCTCTGACCGCGAGATTCGAGGAGGACCTCGAGCTCGCCGACGCCGAGACCCCGCGCGAGCAGCGGAGGACAGAGGCGCAAGCAGGCCGTGCGCAGCGCGAACACGAGCTCGTCGAGCGTGGTGGCGCCCTCGCCGGCGGGATCGAGGGCCTCGAGGTCGACCTCGACGGACGGATCGGCGGAGGGGACGAAGGTGGCGAGGGCGGGGGGGGCCTGACCTCGCGCGAGCATGACGAGGGTGCGGCCCTCTTCTCCGAAGCGCGCCTGTGCGCCCTCGAGCGGGAGGGCCGCGACCTCGGCCATCTTGGTGAGCCCGAGCGCCTGCAACGCCTGGGCGACGAGCGGAGAAGCAGGGAGCAGGGCGCTGGACAGGGGCGCGAGGAACGCGGCGTCGGTCGTCAACGCGTTGCTGCTCTCGCTCGCTGCGACGCCATCACCCGTGATGGCGTGCGGGACGACCCGGACCGGGACTCGCCCCCGCGTCTTCGGGCGCGCGATCTCGACGTGGGCGGCGCAGATCGCCGCGAAGGCGCCGTCGGCCACGCCGATGGAGAAGGGGCCGAGCTCGAGGCCGCGCACGAGCTTGACGAGCTCGGCGATGGCGTGTGCCTCGGCACCGGCGCCGAGATCCCTCGGGAGGACGAGCTCGAGGAGGAAATCTCCGGCGGTGGGGAGCGAGCTCGCGCACGCAGGGCGCAGCGCCTCGGCGCGCCCCTGGCGGGGAGAGAGGCGCGAGATCGCCTCGACGATCTGCGCTTCGACGGCGACGAGCCGGGCGGGCTCGAACGACGCGAGCGCGAGGCCGGGGACGCGCGCGCGGGCCTGCGCCACCGTCATGCCCTCGCGCACGCCCTCGCGGTGGGCCTGATCGTCGAGAGCGACGATGCGCGCACCTCCGCCCTCACCACGCACGAGCGCGTGCGCTTGCGCGTGCGGCTGGCGTGCGCTCCGACCGTGCTCTTGCGCCTCTGCGTCGGCACGGGCCTCTGGATGCGACGCGACCTCGGGTGGACCGAGCGCGAGGGAGAGCTGCTGGAGCGGGACGCTCGCGGCGTGCCGCTGCCCACGGCGCGTGCCTCGCGGGGAGGACGCGTCTGCCGAGCGCGCAGGCGAATCTGCCCGTGAATCCCCGGGCGTGCCCACCGACCAGCGCGGCTCGGAGAGGACGGGCTCAGTCGTGCTCTGGGAGTTCGAGTGGACCAGCCGCAGGCGATGGGCGGCGATCGGCAGCTCGCTCCAGTGGACGCAGGCGATCCGTCGTATGGGGGAGACGCGGGGGGTGACCGGGCTGCGCATGGTCGGATTCCTGATCGAGGGGGGACTCGTTGCCGAGGACGAGGCGAGGGTCGCCGAAGAGCGCCGTGACGGCCTCGAGGAACGAGGTGCGGCCCACGCCGCTCGGGGGCGAGACGAACGAGGGTGGAGTGCCGAACATGACCAGGGGCGTGTGCGCCTCGCCGCGCCGACCGTTCGCGAGCCGGGCGAGCCGGGCGAGGGCGGTGGGATGGAGGCTCCGGTGCAGCTCGAGCGCGACGAGCGAGAAGGAGCCGGAGCGCAGCGCGATGTCGGCCGCGACGTGGGCCTCGGCCGGGTCTTCGGGGCGGACGACGACGAGGCGCCGCTCGAGATCGAGGAGCTCGCCTGGGTGGTAGGTGCCGTAGGTGTCGACGAAGAGGGCGGGGCGGCCCAGCGGATCGTCGGCGAGGCGGAGGAGGGCCCACGCGGCGAGCCAGGCGAGCCCCCCTTGGCCGAGCGCGACCTCGACCCACAGGACGGGCGCCTTGCGCAGCGCCGCTCCGCCGACGCTGCCAGCTGCGCCTATCCCCGGAAAACTACCCGGAAAGCGCTGGACGAGCTCGTGCCGCAGCTGCTCGAGGGTGGAGGAAGAGGAGGCCATCTGGACGCTTGTCCAGCATAGGTCCTCGCTCGGCTCGCACAACTCGGGGCCGGACAGGAAATGTCCGCCCCCGGCCTCCTCTCCGAAGCCCCCAGCTTCCTCTCAGAAGAAGTTGCCGATGGTGAACTCGAACTGGCTCGAGTCCTCGTACGCGAGCGGGCGGGTCGGGAAGCCCCACTCGAAGCGCAGCGGGCCGAGCGGCGAGAACCAGCGGATGCCGAAGCCGTACGAGGTGCGCAGGTCGAGGATGTTCTTGTTGCACGGGTCGACGACCTTGTCGGTCGGGGTGCCGCGCGCGACGTTGCAATAGAGGCCCTCGAGGTTCCAGGCGTTGCCCGCGTCGAAGAACACGACGCCGCGGATGCCGACCTTGTCGAGGATGGGGAACTCGAGCTCGAAGTTCGAGTAGAGCTGCATGTTCCCGCCGATGTTCGCGCCGTTGGTGTAGATGCTCGTGTTCGGGTCCAGGCTGCCGTTGAGCGGCAGGCGCGGGCCGATCGAGCGCAGGCGGAACCCGCGGACGTCGAAGATGCCACCGAGGAAGAAGCGCGCGAAGATCGGCACGCCCGCGGCGTTGGGGCTCGTGACGTGGCCCCACTCGGTGTTGTTCTTGAGGACGACGTTGCCGCCGAGGTTGTAGTAGAAGCGCGCGTTGATGCGGTGACGCAGGAACTGGTTCTGCGAGCCGAACGCCGAGGACGCGAGCTCCGACGACGCGATCATGTAGATGCCGCTCGTCGGGAACAGGCGGTTGTCGCGCGTGTCGTAGACGATGGCCGGCTTGACCGAGGAGACGAACCCGTCGTTGAACAGGTTGGCGAGCGGCAGGCGCTGGAACAGGCTCACCGCGGCGCTCGTCCCGAAGAACGTGCTCGTCGTGCTCGTGGTGACCTTGACCCGCTCCGCCGTGTAGCTGAGGTTCCAGCGCAGCGACGGCTGGATGATCGGGTAGCCGAGGGTGAGCGAGCCGCCGAGCGAGGTCTGGGAGAACGAGTCGTAGATGCGCAGCTGGTCGTAGAAGTCGACCGAGGCCGACCAGTCCGTGTCGAACAGGTACGGCTCGAAGAACCGGATGTTGACCATCTGGCGCAGGCCGGAGACCTGCGCCTGCAGCGCGAGCGACTGGCCGCGGCCGAACAGGTTGGCCTGCTGGATCTGCGCGGTCGCGATGAACTGCTCGATCGAGGAGAAGCCCGCGCCGATCTGGAACGTGCCGGTGGGCCGCTCCGCGACCTCGAAGTTCACGTCGACGGTGTCGGCGACGGCGCCCTTCTCGGTGGAAACGTCGACGCGCTCGAAGAAGCCGAGGGCGAGCACGCGCTTGCGCGACTCCTCGAGGCCGGTCTCGGAGAACTTCTGCCCCTCGATGACCACCATCTCGCGACGGACGACCTTGTCGCTCGTCTTGCTGTTGCCGCGGATCTCGATGCGCCCGATCTTCACCAGCGGCCCGCGCTTGATGGGCACGCGGATGCTGACCTCTTTCTTGTCGAAGTCGAGCTGGGTGCCCGGGTCGGCCTCGACGTTGGCGAAGCCCTGGTCGCGGTAGAGGGTCTTGACCCCCTGGAGGTCCTTGACGAGGAGCGCGCGGTTGAAGGTCTCGCCGACCTTCACGCTCAGCATCTCGTAGAGCGCCTTGCGCCCGCCGAGCGGCTCGATCTCCTTGCCGTCGGGGTCGAGCTCGAACACGTCCACGCGCTTGACGGTGAACTGGGGGCCTTCCTCGATGGTGACCGTGACCTCGATGCCCTCGCGGTCCGGCGTGAGCATCACGCGCGGCGGCGGCACCGAGATGCCGAGGTAGCCCTTGTCGGCGTAGTACGCCTGGATCATGAGGACGTCGCGCTCGAAGACGTCCTTGCGGTAGCTCGCGCCGCTGCCGATTCCGAGGAAGCCGCCCTGCGCGGACAGCATGATCCCCTTGAGCTCGTCGTCCGGCACGTGGTGGTTGCCGACGAAGGTGATCTTCTTGATGGTCACCTCCTTGCCCTCGACGACGGAGAGCTTGACGGTGACCTCGTTGTCCTTGTGGGGGACGACCTCGCTGGTGATCTTGGCGAGGAAGTAGCCCTTCTCGGCGTACTTGTCCTTGAGCTTCTGGACGCTGCGTCGCACGGCGGGCGCGGAGAACACGGTGTTCTCCTTGATCTCGACGTCCTCGCGCAGCTTGTCGGTCTCGAAGACCTTGTTGCCCTCGAACACGACGGCGCGGACGTTGGGGCGCTCGCGCACGTGGAAGCGGAGGTCGATGGTCCCGTCGTCGTTCTTGGAGAGGTCGACCTCGATGTCGTCGAAGAGGCCGCTCTGCCAGAGCTCCTTCACGTCGCGCGCGAGATCGGTCGGGACGAAGGGCTGGCCTTCCTTGAGGCGCAGGTAGTCGGTGATGCGGTCCGAGGCCACGCGGGTGTTGCCCTCGACCTCGATCTTGCGCACGAGCTTGCCGGCCGCCTCTTCGGCCGTGGTCTTCGGCAGGGTGGGCGCGACGGGCTTGGCCGTGGCGACGGGAGGTACAGGGTCGTCGTCGGATGGGGAGGCAGAGCCAGAGGCGCTGGCCGACGGCGCCACGCTGGCCACGCTCGAAGCCGCTCCGGACGCAGAGGCCGAGGGCTTGGCGCCGGGCTTGGCGGGCTTGGCCGCCGAAGCCGCCGGGGGCTTGGTCGAGGCCGAGGGCTTGACGGACGCGGAGGGCTTGGCGCCGACGCCCTGGGCGGCGAGCCGCGGCGCCGTGAAGATGCCGAAGAACAAGGTCGCGGCGAAGAGCCAGAGCACGTGGAGGGCGCCCCGCCAGGGCCGGCCGTTCGGTCGGCCTCCAGGTTCGCCAGCGAGAGACTCACCAGTGCGGCGTTCGCCAGCGCAAGGTTCGCCACTACAAGCTTCAAGAGAGCGGGCTCTGGCGAGGCGAGACCGGTGACTTTGCGGGGATGAGGGCATCGGGGGGCGGACCGCGGAGCGGAGCAGCGGAGCGGAATAGGTAGGTGCGACCCCGGAGGTCAATCTTCTACGTCCGCCGCCCACAGCGGACCACCTCGGGTGCGGTGTTCCGCCACAGTGCGTATCTCCGTGGCGGGCGGAACCTGCCTACGATGGAGACGAGCGCGCACCTTTGCACCGTTGAACGAAAACGCCAGATGACTGAAAATCGGTGCATCGTCGTTCAGGTGGCCCGTCCATCCCGATGGGCCTCCACGGACCACCTGACCACGAAGGAGCAGAGCCAGCAGTGAGAGGTCGTCTCGTCGCAATCCTGCTGTCTTCCGCGCTCGCGCTGGCGGTCGTCCCTGCGCGTACCGCGGGCATCGACGTCGCTGCGCAGGCCAAGATCCTCAAGACGGCAGAGGACTTCCGCTTCCGGGTCGATGCCTGCCTCAAGCTCGGTGCGAGTGGCGACTTCAAGGCGCGCAAGCCGCTCGAGGGTGCCCTCGACGACCCGCACCCGACCGTGCGCCAAGCGGCGGCCAGCGCCCTCGCCAAGCTCGGCGACGTGCTCGCCGTGCCGGCGCTCGAGGACCGTGTCGCCAAGGAGAAGAACCCGCCCACCAAGCAGGCGATGGAGTCGGCGATCACCTCGCTCAAGGCCAGCGGCGGCGTCGGCGGCCCCTCGAACGCTGGGGGTGGTGTGACGACGAGCGGTCCGCCCAACTGGGCGACCACCAAGTACGTCGTGAAGCTCAACAAGATCCACAACGAGACGAACGTCCGGGCCACCGAGCTGTCCAAGGTGCTCGAGGAGGCGGCGCGGCGGAAGTTCGGCGGGATCGACGGCGTCTACGTGCTGCCGACGGACTCCGCCACGGCCGGCAAGTACCTGAACGAGGCGAGCAGCAAGGGGCTGCCCGTGCTCGGGGTCGACGCGCGGCTCGTCTCGCTCGACCGCTCCAAGTTCGCGGGCGACCTGCGCATCCAGGCCAAGGTTTCCTTCGCGTTCAGCAAGCTCGCCGTCATCAAGAGCTCGATCGAGGGCAACGCCTCGACGATCGGCAACGCCAACGCCGAGAAGAACCAGAAGTCGCTCGAGAAGCTCGAGGACATGGCCGTCGACGGCGCCGTGATGAGCGCCATGGCCAAGGCACCGACCGCCATCGCCGCCGCGAGCAAGTAGCTCAGGTACTAGAGCGCTTCGTAGAGCTTGGCGTACGCCGCCGCGATGCGGCGCGGGTTGCGGGCGGAGAGCACGCGGGCCACGGCGAGCGGCCCCGGATCCGGGGCCACGAGTGCGTCCTCGAGCGCCTCGCGCAGCGAGGACACGCCGTCGACCACCACGCCGAGCGACGGATCGGGCAAGAGCTCGGCGAGGTTCGGCGCGGGGCCCACGACGATGCGCGTGCCCGCCGACAGCGCCTCGAGCAGCACCCGCGGGTGATCGAGCTTGGCGTGGGTGTGGCTGGCCGGGAGCAGCACCGCGCGCGCGGCGGTGAGGTGGGGGAGGAGCGAGGGTTGCTCGCCCAGCAACACCGCGTCCGGGGTCCGCGCGCAGACATCCCGCGCGAGCGAAACCTCACCCGTGTTCTTGGCGCGCGAAGCGACCCCGAGCACCGCCCGCACGCCCCACGGCAGCGACATCGAGCGAAAGGCCTCCGCGGTCTCGAGGAGGCCTCCCCCTTCGCGGGCATCACCGGCGAACAGCAGCAGGTTCTTGTACGGCGCGGCGAGGGTCGGCGGCTCGGGCGCGAACGGCATCGGGATCACCGGCAGGTCGAGCCCCCGGCCCACCCACGCGCTCGTCGCGATCGTGCGCTGCATCCGCGGCATCAAGAGCTTGTCGACGGGTGTCGAGGTGAGCGTGTGCAGCACCGGCGCGCGGCGTTCGATGGCGTGGAGCGCGAGCACCGTGCGACGGCGCGGCGTGAGGAAGGCGTGGACGAGGTCGCCCGGGCGCAGCCAGGAGAGGATGCGCGCGAACACGTCGGCGGGGCCTTCGACGGCGAGCACGTCGGCGCCGGTGACACGCGTTCCCTGCCGGCCGAGCACCCACGGCGCGACGTCGTGCCCGGGGAGCTCCGGCAGCAGATCGAGCACGGCGCGGCGCGTGCCGTCGAGGTGCGCTCGACGGTCGAACGGGGTCGTCAGCAGGAGGACCCGCCGCATCGGGGTCTTCTACTCCGACGGGACGGGTGACACATGGGGATGACAGGCTCGAGCACGGAGAGGCGCCGAATCTCCGGGCAACGTCGACGGTACGGCTCCTGCTTGGCAGACGGCAGGATGCTGCCCTCCTTCGCCCCCTCCGAAGAAGCATCGTTCTCCGTCGCCGACGTCCGCGGTCGCGTGCTCGGCCAGAACCTCTCGCTGGCGCAGCTCTGCGCGCGCGTGGAGAACGGCCTCCTGCCGACCGCCGCGCTCGTCGCCGCCGCGGGCGAGACCAAGTGGCGCCCCCTCCACGAGGTGCTGGGCAGCGGCGCGCGCCGGATCGCCTCGCACTGGTTCGTCGCCGCGAGCGGGCGGGTCGTCGGACCGGTCGACACCGAGACGCTGCAGCGCGGGATCGAGGCCGGTCGCGTGCCCAAGGACGCGATGCTGTGCGCGATCGGCGAGCGCGAGTGGCAGACCATCGACGACACGGGGATCTTCGCCGACGCCCTGTTCGACGTGATGGAGACGCAGTGGATCGCCGCGCCCTCGTCGCAGCGCAAGGTCCCGAGCGTGAAGCCGCCGCCGCCGCGCCGCCGCCGCTAGAGACGGCCGCTAGAGGCTGCCGCCGATCAGGCTCCACGCCGTCTCGAGGCGGTCGCCGTCGAGCTCGTGGTGGAACCGCACGACGTCGCCCTCGGCGCCGATCGTGTACCCCGCGATGTACTTGCGGGCGAGGACGCCGACGAAGCCCTTGGGCACCGCGGACTCGATCAGCTTGCCGACCGTGAGGGCGTCGTCCTTCGCGTGCGCGTCGTCCTTGGCCTTGGCGTCGATGTCGAGGATGGTGCCGTTGTCCTTGCGGATCCGGATCGTGATGTTGGTGTCGAAGAGATCGTCCGGGATGGCGGTGAGCACGTTCGAGGGCTTGCGCATGTAGGCGCCGAGCACGAGGTCGACGTCGCCCTTCGGCACCATGTCCGACGCGCGCTTCTTCTTCTTCACCATCGCGTGGGCGATCTCGAGGGCCTGCTTCTCGCCGTCGAGCGGGGTGATGATGATGCCCCCCGGGATCTGCACCACGGCGCGGTCGGCCTTGTCGATCTTGGCGCGGAAGGCGGGCACGTCGTCGTCGCCGATCCACTCGCCCTTGAACGACGTGTTCATGCCCTGCAGCACGAGCGAGATCGCGACGTCGGGCTTGTTGTGTACGATGATCGCGGTGACGCGGGAGGTCTCGTAGAAGCGCGGGCCGTTGGCGTAGAGCGCGTCGAGGTCGCGCACCGGGTCGATGCCGGTGCCCTCGAAGAACGGCTTCCACTCGGGGATCTTGGCGATCTTCCCGCCGAGCTGCTTGCCGATGGGGTGCGCGCGCAGGTGGTCCATGCGCACGAGCACCGAGACGTTGACCTCCTTGTTCTTGGGCTTCAGGGTGTCGAGGCCACCGGCGAGGGCGTTCGGGTCCTTGATGCGCTTGGGCTTGATCGGCGCGGCGTCGGGCGCGTCGCCCGCGGCGTCGGAGGGGCCGGCATCGACGCCGGCCTCCGGGCCCGTCTCCGGTCCCGCCTCGGGCGCGGGAGGTCCCGCGTCGCCGGCGACCACCTGCCCCCCTGGGTCGAAGGTGCCGGTGGGAGGGGGCTTCGGGCCCGGATCGTCCTTGCCGTCGTCGAGGGCGTCGATGTCGATCGGGATGACCGTGGGCGCGTCGGCGGTGTCCTTCTTCCACTCGATGGGGGAGGGGCGCAGGCCGAGTCCCACCAGCATCCAGGCGAGGATCCGGGCCCAGGGGAGCACCGAGAGCGAGTGGATCCCGAGCGAGGCCACGACGAAGCGCGTGAGGAGGTCGCCCCGCCGGAAGAAGCGAGACATGAGCGCCCTCGGCCACGCTTCGCCCGCGCCGGCCGCGTCTTGACCCACGGGTGTGCTCATTCTCCACCGTAGGACGAGCGAACAGCCCCTCTCATGCCCGTTCGTTTACTCGTTGGCCAAGGTTTTGGCGAGCAGCCGGTTTCCCGGCTAAAGGATCGGACCATGCGCACCTCTCTCGTCGGTCTCGCCCTCGTCGCCGCGCTCGCCACCGCGGCCCCCGTGTTCGCGCAGGGCAAGGACAAGCCCGTGGCCGCCGCGGCCACCAAGCAGGCCAAGGAGTTCTCCGAGGCGGTGATCGCGGTCGCCGAGAAGGTGTCCCCGTCGGTCGTGCAGATCGACGTCACCGTGCGTGACGACTCGGGAGAGGGCTGGTGGCTCAAGAAGAAGGAGTCCTCGCTCATCCATGGCAACGGCTCGGGCGTGATCATCACCGCCGACGGTTACGTCATGACGAACAACCACGTCATCGAGGACGCGCTCACCATCACCGTCAAGACGCGTGACGGCAAGATCCTGCCCGCCAAGATCAAGGGCCGCGACCCGGCGACCGACATCGCGGTCATCAAGGTCGACGCCACCGGCCTGCCGGCCGCCAAGATGGGCGATTCCGACGCGGCCAAGGTCGGCGAGTGGGTCGTCGCCGTCGGCTCCCCGTTCGGGCTCAGCTACACCGTCACGAGCGGCGTCGTCAGCGCCAAGGGTCGCGGCGGCCTCGGCATGAACGTGGTCGAGGACTACATCCAGACCGACGCCAGCATCAACCCCGGCAACAGCGGCGGTCCGCTGGTCAACCTGAGCGGCGAGGTGCTGGGCATCAACACGCTCATCGTCGGCAAGGGCAGCGGCATCGGGTTCGCGGTGCCGAGCAACATGGCCAAGCGCGTCAGCGAGCAGCTGATCAAGAACGGCAAGGTCGTGCGCGCCTGGCTCGGGGTCACCCCGCAGACCCTCACCCCCGAGCTCGCCAAGGCGTTCGGCGCCGCGCCGTACGCGGGCGTGCTGATCGCCGACACGGCGGCGACGGGGCCCGCGGCGGCGGCCAAGATCGTCCCCGGCGACATCGTGGTGAAGGTCGGCGGCAAGGCGGTGCGCGAGGCGCAGGATCTCATCCGCGAGGTCATCAACCACGACGTCGGCTCCAGCGTCTCCATCGAGGTCATCCGCAGCGGCAAGACCTACGAGACCAAGGCGGTCCTCGCGCCGCGGCCCGAGCCCCCCGTCAAGCCGACGCCGTCCGAGGAGGCCAAGTCGAACCCGGCGTCGGGCTACGGCATCACGATGAAGCCCATCCCGCCGGAGGCCGCGCAGAAGTGGGGCCTCACCGGCAAGGCGCAGGTCTACATCTCGTTCGTCGAGGTGGGCTCGGCCGCCGAGAAGGCGGGCCTCGTGCCCGGCGACGCGATCCTCGAGGCCGGCGGGGTGCCCAACCCGACCATCGACCAGATCAAGAAGGCGGGCGACAAGGGCACGCTCCTGATGCGCATCGATCACAAGGGCGAGAAGGGCTACCTCACCGTGACCAAGTGAGGCCGCGCCGCCCGAGGTCGCGTGGCAGCCGTCGGGCGGGCTCGACCGGGCGCGTAGCGCCTCGGCGGGCAAGAAAGGCGGCGAGGACGTGCCCATCCCGGCGCGCAGCGCCGCACGGGGGTGGTCGGCGGCGGCCGACCCGAGGGGGGCGTGAGCCCCCCTCAGCCAACCGGCGG
Organism: Myxococcales bacterium; assembly: GCA_016794445.1. Lineage (GTDB taxonomy): Bacteria > Myxococcota_A > Polyangia > Polyangiales > JADJMO01 > JADJMO01. Next base: position 12,931 of record JAEUKC010000164.1, on the reverse strand, counting down.
GCAAGAAGAGCGGCGAGCACGTGCCCATCCCGGCGCGCAGCGCCGCACGGGGGTGGTCGGCGGTCTGCGACTCCACGAGCCGCAGGCGAAGTGGAGGCGCGGCGGCCGACCCCGAGGGGGGCGTGAGCCCCCCTCAGCCAACTACGCGCGTGCTTCGGGGCGCTGGCGGAGGCGGTAGTCGCAGTCGGGCACGTCGACGCGGCGGAACTGGCCGTCGTCGCCGAGCACGTGGGCCTCGACGGCCTGCAGGCGGCCCTGGTCGTCGAGGTCGTAGAGGTTGAACCCGGCGTGGCGGTGCGGGTGGTCGCTGAGGAGTGACGCGCTGGTCGCGCCGATGACGTCGATGCGACCGACCTCGGTGTCCACGTGGCGGCGCACGCGGATGTGCGAGTGCCCGTGCAGCACGAGGCCGTGCTCGAGGCGCGAGAGCGTGGCGAGCATGTGGTCGGAGTCGTGGAGGCCCTCGAGCCACGCGAGCACGCGGTTCTTGAGGTTGTGCGCGGGGTGGTGCTGCAGGATCACCTTGCCGCGGCCCTTCACCTCGGGGTGCTCGAGGCTGCCGCGGAGCGCGTGGATCTGCTCGGCGCCGAATCGGCCCGAGGCCATCATCGGCATGCGCGGCACCGCCGACGAGAGGCCGATGAGGGCGAGCGGGCCGCGGAGCTTCACGAACGGGTAGCGCGCGCCGTAGTGCTCGACGCCGAGCTCCGGCAGGTCGCTCGCGAGGTACTCGGCGAAGTACTGCTCGAAGCGGCGCTTGTCGGCGGAGCCGCGGGTGTAGACGTCGTGGTTGCCGGGGACGAGGCTCACCTGTTCCGGACCGAGGCCCAGATCTTCCTCGAGGAACTGCCGCACCAGGGCGAACTCGGGCTCGAGGGCGAGGTTGGTGAGGTCGCCGGTGATGGCCACGTGGTCGACCCGGGCCCGCTTGACCTCGTCGGCCACGGCGCGCACCGCGTGGGGCTTGTGGGCGCCCTTGCGGTGCATGCGGAGCATGGCGTAACCGGTGACGCGCTTGTTGAGGAAGCGGCGGAGCGGCACGCCCTCGAGCGAGAGCAGGTGCAGGTCGGAGAAGTGAGCGATGCGCACGGTAGAGGCGTACTACGCGCGCCGTTGGGCCGGAAGCGACCCACGCGCTACGGTGGCGCCTTCGATGGACCGGCTGCGCGTCGCCACGCTCAACGTCTGGAATCGCTGCGACCCGTGGGAGCAGCGGCTCGCGACGATCCGCGAGCAGCTCGAAGGGCTCGCGCCCGACGTGATCGGCCTGCAGGAGGCGCTGCGCGGCGAGGGGTTCGACCAGGCCGCCTCGATCGCCGAAGGGCTCGGGTACCACGTGGCGTTCGGGTCGACGCGCGAAGAGCCGATCCAGATGGGCAACGCGATCCTCTCGCGGTTCCCGGTGCTGCGCAGCGAGGTGATCGCGCTCCCCGACGGCGGCACGAGCGAGCGGCGCTGCCTCGTGCACGCCGTGCTCGACGCCCCGATGGGGCCGCTGCCGTTCTTCGTCACCCACCTCAACTGGAAGCTGCACGAGGGCCACGTGCGCTGCCTCCAGGTGCGCTGCGTGGCCGACGCGGTGAAGGCGCGCGCGCCGATCCACGAGTTCCCGCCGGTCGTGGTGGGCGACTTCAACGCCGAGCCGGGCGCCGACGAGATCCGCTTCCTCGGCGGGCTCACCGGGCTCGGCGGCCCGTGCACCTACTTCGCCGATTGCTTCGCGCTCGTCGGCGAGGGCGAGGGCGTCACGTTCTCGTGCGGCAACCCGTTCGCCGCCCAGAACCGCGAGCCCGAGCGCCGCATCGACTACGTGTTCGTCCGCGGGCCCGACGCGCGCGGGCGGGGGCGTCCGCTCTCGGCGCGGCGCTGCTTCGATCGCCCGGGAACGAACGGTGTCTTCGCGAGCGACCACTACGGGGTGGTCGCGGAGGTGTCTCGATGAGGGTCTGCGTCTTCTGTGGTTCCGCGCCCGGTGCGCGTCCGGTCTACCTCGAGGCGGCGAAGGCCCTCGGCGCAGGGCTCGCGCGGGGGGGCCACGAGCTCGTGTACGGCGGCGCCTCCGTCGGCACGATGGGCGCGGTGGCCGACGCGGCGCTCGCCGAAGGGGGGCGCGTGATCGGCGTCATCCCGCGCTCGCTCGTCGACCGCGAGATCGCGCACCAGGGCCTGAGCGAGCTCGTCGTGGTGGACTCGCTCGCCGCGCGCAAAGATCGGATGTTCGAGCGCTCCGATGCCTTCGTCTCGCTGCCCGGCGGCTACGGCACGCTCGACGAGACGTTCGAGGCGCTGACACTCCAGCAGCTCGGCGGCCCGCGCCACCCGGTGATCCTGGTCGATCTCGAGGGGTTCTACCGATCGCTCGTCGGGTTCCTCGATCACGCCGCGCAGGAGGGGCTCGTGCAGCGCGCGCACCGATCGTTCGTGACGGTCGTGGCCGACGTGGCCGGGGCGCTCGCCGCCCTCCAGGGTTGACTCGACCGCCGGGGTGTCCTCCAGTTCATCCCATGCAGCTCCCTTACCGCGCCCTCCTGGCGCTGGTGCTCGTCGGTCCCGGATGTGTGGGTCGGATCGGTGAAGTCGGCGAGGCGCAGGCGACGGACGACGCGGGCAACCCGATCGACACCGGCAGCGGCGTTGACGCGGGGAGCGATGCGGGCAGCGACACCGGCGCCGGCGATGGCACCGTGCCGACCCCGCCGCCGTGCGGCAGCGTCCGCGCGGACGTGCCCCCGGCCACGCGCACGCTCTACGTCGCGACCACCGGCTCCGACACCAGCGGCGACGGCAGCGCGACAAAACCCTTCGCGTCGATCGGCGGCGCGCGCCCCAGCCTCAAGGCGGGCGACGCGCTCCTGCTGCGGGCCGGCACCTACCAGCCGAAGAGCGCCATCGTGCTCGAGGGGCTCGTGGGCAAGGCCGGGGCGTGGATTCGCATCGCCGCAGCGCCTGGCGAGAAGGTGATCCTCGACGGCAGCGCCGCGGGTGGAGGGGGTTCGGGTCTGCTCACGATCGCGGCGTCCTCGTACGTGCTCGTCGAGGGGCTCGAGGTGCAGAAGGGCGGCGCGCTCGTCCACGTCGAGGACTGCGACCACGTCACGGTGCGCGATCTGCGCCTGCACGCGGGCACGCGCGAGGGGCTCCTGCTCGTGGGCACGAACCTCGTCGCCGAGGACAACGAGATCTGGGACGTCGCCAGCGTCAACGCGGGTGGCGCCATGTCGGGCGGCGGCTGGCCGGGCGGCATCGACACCTTCCACGGCAAGTCGGGCGCGCTCACGACCAACCTGGTGATTCGCCGCAACCGCGTGCACGAGGTGTGGGGCGAGTGCATCATCGCGGCCTTCGTCGACGGCGCGACCATCGCCGACAACGCGGTCAGCGACTGCTACTCCACGGGGATCTACGGCGACCACACGCGCAACCTGCGCGTCGAGCGCAACCTCGTGTGGACCACCTCGACCACGCGCGACATCGGCGGCTCGGCGATGACCGGCGTCGATCTGATGGTCGAGGAGTACGGCAGCTCCGACCCGGCGCCGTTCGCCACCGAGCACGTGGTGGTCGCCAACAACGTCGTCGCGCGCGTCGGCACGGCGTTCGGCTGGTACAGCGACTTCGACGCCAAGGGCAACACCTACGGCGACCTCGTGTTCGCCCACAACGTGGTCTGGCAGGGAAAAGATGCGGCGTTCCGCTTCGCCAAGCCGGGACCCTCGGCCGCCGCGCCGGGGCCGATCCGCATCGTCGACAACGTGCTCGTCGCGCCCATGGCCTTCGACGTGCGTGGCGCGCCGGTGACCGCGCAGGGCAACTGCTACGAGGTGACCGACGTCGGCGACGTGGTGGACAAGAAGCCGGTGACCGGCGCGTGCGGGCTCCTTTCGCCCAGCGTGCCGCTCACGTTCGAGGGGTTCCGGCTCGCGCCGACCGCGAAGGCGCGCGGGAACGGCGTGCCCGCCAAGGAGGTGCCGCTCGATGCGTTCTGCGTGCCGCGGAGCGCCTCGGCCCCCAGCATCGGCGTCGCGGAGTGACGGGCCGACTCACTGGGGGCGGATGGGGACCGCGTCGGTCCGGCAGAAGGGGCAGTCCTGCTTCGCTCTCATCCGGCTCGTCAGGCCAGCGCGCCAGACGTGCTCGGAGTTCCGCGGGCAGACCCACCAGATCAGCCGCCGCCCTCCCGCGACGACGTCGCGCGGCGTGAGCTTGCCGTTGAGCGTCGGGTGCCACAGCGCAGCCATCTGCGGCGAGACCCGGGCGAGCGTGTTGGTCGGGTGGAGCTCGCGCTTCTGGCAGATGGGACAGCCCGCGCCACCGACGACGCGGTTGCGCACGGCCGCCGAGAACCGATGGCGGCGATCCTTCGAGCAGCGCCACCACGCCTTGGCCTTGGTGACGCCGAGGGCGAGGGACGCGGGCACGCCGTTGCGCTCGGCGTCCCACTCGTCGACGAGGTGAGGCGCCAGGGCGGCGACGGAGTTGGTCCTGGAGATCGCGACATTGGCGCAGAACGGACAGCCGGTGCCGCCCGCGGTGCGGTCGTGGAGGCTCGCTTCCCAGACGTGATCCGTGCCCTTGGCGCAGCGCCACCAGACCTTCTGCGTGGAGCCCGCCACGACGAGGTGAGGCTCGAGCCGGCCGTTGCGGTTGGCGTGCCACTCCGGGACGAGCTCGGGGAACTGCGTGGCCAGGCTGTTGGTGACGGAGACCTGGAACCCTGCGCAGAAGGGACAGCCGCTGCCGTCGAGGGTGCGCTTGAAGAGCCTCGTCGACCAGACGTGGTCGGGCCCTCGAGGGCAGACGAACCAGGCCTCGATGGAGGAGCCCGCGACCACCTCGGTGGGCTTCAGCGCGTTGAGGGTGGGGTGCCACTGTGCCGCCACCTCCGGGTTGCGCGTCGCCAGGCAGTTGGTGACGGAGACCTGGACGCCGGCGCAGAACGGGCAGCCGGAGCCACGGGTGCGGTTGCAGACCCGCTGCTCCCACACGTGGTCGGGGCCCTCCTTGCAGCGCCACCACAGGCGTTTCCCCGAGCCGTGGCGGATCTCGTCGGGATCGACGTCCAGGTCGTTGTACTCCCGATCGAGCTGCGCGCAGAGCTCGGGGTAGTCGGCGAGATACGGGCCTCCACGGGGGTTGGGTACGACGGAGGGCATGTAGGTGGTAACGAACGGGGCTTGCGAGGGACCTATCCACTACAGGGAAACCAGCTACTCTCCGAGGCCTAGACCCATGGACACGCTCGCCAAGCTCTCGCCCGCCGAACTGAGGTCCACCCATGGCTAGGACCTCGCCCGCTCCCAACATACCCCCCATTCCTGGCATGTGCCCCGGCATAGCTGTGGCGGCTGGCGGGGGTGGCGGCGGTGGCGCCGGGGGGAAGGGCTCCAAGAAGGGTAAGGGGAAAAAGGGCGCTGGCAAGAAGAAAGGAAAGAAGGGCGCCAAGGGGGGGAAGAAGAACGGGAAGAAGTGCGGCAAGGGCAAGGCTGGCAAGTGCGGCAAGTGCAACAGCGGCAAGGGCAAGGGCGATCCGATCGACGTCGGTACTGGGAGCGTCTACACGATTCCCGAAACGGACGTCTTCTTTCCTGGGCCGCTGCCCCTCAACATCCTACGTCAGTACAACACCGCCAACGCCCGGCGTGACGTGGGGCTGGGATTCGGCTGGGTCTTCTCTCTGGGTTGGCGCATCACTGTCCATGGAAAACGTGTAGAGATCCTGAACGATGCGGGCGAGGTGATTGAGACCGAGCTGCCGCAGGAGGGCGGTGAAGCCTTGTGCGAGGGCGGTCTCGTCTTGCGCCGAGAGAAGTGGGGCTTCGCGCTCGACGAGGACGGCGAACTCTGGCACATCTTCTCGGCCACACCAGATGGCAAAGAGTACCTACTCACTGCGATCGATGATGCGAATCACAATCGAATCGAGCTCACGTACGACGACGGACGTCTCGTAGAGATCAAGGACAGCGGCGGCCGAACCATTCGCGTCGGGCACGATCGGTTCGGTCGCATTCGCGTCTTCTCGATCAAGACTGCGGAGGGGGGACACTGGGTCGACCTCGTCGAATACAAGTACAGCGATGCGGGTGACCTGGTCGGTGTCGTCGACGGCGCCGGATACGAACACAGTTTCGTGTACGACGAACAGCACTTTCTCCTCTCGCACACACCGCCGAGTGGTCCCACTACTCACTACCGTTATGACAGTCAGCAGCGCTGCACCGAAACCTGGACCTGCTTCCCAAACGGTACGATTCCAGGGCTGAGCCCGGATGTGCCCAAGTTCCTGGACGACAGCACACCAGCCCGCGGCGCGCTGCATTGCAAGATCACGTATGGCGACGATGGCTACAGCGAAGCTGTCGACTCGGTCTCGGTCCAGCGCTTCTTCAGCAACGAAGACGGGCTGGTAGAGAAATCCGTCTCGGCCGATCTAACGTCAACACGAACGTTTGACAACAACGGGAATCTTGCCTCAATCGAGAACACGCCCGGCGCGTCGTTTGCCTTTGAATACGACCAGCGAGGTCGCCTGGTTCGAGAAATCGAGCCGACCGGGAACGTCATCGCGACAACACGGGATGCGTCCGGGCGCGTGACGGAGGTCGCCGACTCCATGGGTACCATCGTCACCGTGGTGCGCGACACGCGAGGGAACGTCGTCGCCGAGACGCTGGGCATGGGCGAGATCACAACCTACCGTTACGACACGCGCGGGCTGGTGCTCGAGCAGATTCATCCGAATGGCGGGCACACCGGCTTTGACTGGGATCAATACGGCAATCTCGTCGCGATTCGCCGACCCGATGGGACGACTACTCGGTACACGTACGACTACTGGGGTCGGCCTATGTCAATGGTCGAGGCCAATGGTGCTGTCACCCGCTACACCTTCGACGAGCGCTTCCTATTGATCGCACTCCATCGGCCGGACGGTGGAATCTGGCGATACTCGTACAACGCGCAAGAGGACCTTGTTCATGCCATCGATCCAGATGGCTACACCACGACGTTTCACTACAACGGTATGCATAGTGTCGTCGGAGTCACCTACGCGACTGGTGCAACGGTCTCGTATTTGTACGATCGCGAAGAGAATCTCGTAGCGGTGATCAACGAGAACGGGGAGATTCGCAGGCTCTCCCACAATGCCAATGGCGACGTCGTCCAGATCTCGTCGTTCGACGGGCGTGTGCAAAGGTATCGATACGACGCTGAAGGTTCACTCGTTCGCTACGAGGATGGTAACGGTCACATCACCGACTATGTTCGTGATGTGATGGGGCAGGTCGCTGAAGTAACACACTCGGATGGGTCGGGCGCGGCCTTCCATTACGACTTGCGTGGGCAGCTCGTTCGGGCCAACGGCAGTAGCAACGGCCTCCCATGGGAGATTCGTTGGGACCGCAACAAGGCTGGAGTGCTGACTCGTGAGACGCAGACCGTTGACGGTGCTTCGCATAGCGTCGACTACGACCTCGATCCTCACCGCGACGTCGTCGGATTGAGAAGCAGCCTCGGTCACGTCCGCACCGTGGGACGCGATGCCTTCGGACGAGTCACCGATGTCGTTCTCGACGGAACGCGCGTCGAGTTCCGGCGTGACGAGGTGGGTCAGGAGACCCAACGGCTGTTCGGCAGGTCGAGGATTGACACGGCCTACGATCCCGTGGGCAACATCGTCCGCCGACGCGTCATCACCGCGACGGCGGCTCCGCGAGCGAAAGAGCCCGAGTGGGTCGGTGAGGAACCGACTGGCGCGCGCCTCACCAAAGCATTCGCATTCTCCCCGTCGGGGCGAATGCTGCGTCGTTGGGACAGCGAACTCGGGGGTGGTGAGTACGCGTACGATGAACGCCATCAGGTCCTCAGCTACGGCGACGCACAGGTTGCGCGGGAGCGATACAACTACGATCGCGCGACGAACCTCTTCGATGATCAAGCCCGCACCTATCAGCCGGGAAACCGTCTTGGTGCGAGGGGTGACACCGTCTACGATTGGGACGACGAGGGGCGCCTCGTCCGTAAGACGAAGCGTCGTAGCGACGTCGACGGAGTGGACCTCGTCTGGACGTACGAGTGGGATGGTGCGGGGCAGCTCCGCGAGGTGGTCACGCCTGATGGCCTCGCCATCGACTGCCTGTATGACGCCCACGCGCGGCGCCTCTTGAAGCGCGTATTCCGCCTCGACGAAGGCGGTGGGCGAAGTCTCGTAGAAACGACCCGCTTCGTGTGGAACGGGCCCCAGCTCCTGCACGAGATTCGCGAGCGGGCGGGCGAGGACCCGATCGTCGAGGAGCGAACGTATTGCTTCGACGTAACGAATGCGCCCCTTGCTCAACGAACACGGCGCGACGACGTTGCGGCGTCGCGATGGGTCTTCTTCGTCGATGACGCGAACAAGGTCCCAGAACACTTGATCGACGAGAACGGCAACATCGTAGGTCAGATCCGACGCAACGCCTGGGGCGCTTCGACGGTCGAAGGGCTCGACACGACCCCCCTCCGATTCGAAGGTCAGTACGAGGACAGCGAGACTGGCCTCTTCTACAACCGGTATCGCTACTACGATCCGGAGCAGGGACGATTCATCAGTCAGGACCCTGCGGGTGGACTGCCCGACGCGAATCTCTATCGCTACTGCGTGAATCCGATCGTTGGCGCCGATCCAGAGGGGCTCACCCACTTCCTCACGGGAGGTGCGTGGACGCCCAGCGACGGTTCACCGCCGGTCAAGCTCGGGGGTATCGATTCGACCATTGACAAGGGCTCCGCCGCCGCGATGAAGAAGGCGGGGATCGATCCGACCACCAACGAGGGGCGATTCAAGAACCTTGCTGGTCCGCGCTTGTCCGATACGGAGGCGAAAGCCTTGCGTAAGATCGACAAGGAAGCCGAGAAGCGCAAGAAGGAGACTGGCGTCGATCCCCGCAAGGGAAGCACCGTCGAGATGACGGGTCAGTATCCGCCGTGCAAGCGATGTCGTGAGAAGATGGACGCGTGGGCGAAGAAGCATGGCGCGAAGGTGACATACAAATACCCAGCCGGGACGAGCCCCAGCGGAAAGCGAAGCTGGGGTGCGGGCGACATGACCGTCGACTACTCGAAGACACCACCCGATCGATCGTGGCAGCATGGCTCGATGGACAAGTCCAACAAGATCACCTGATGGGACTGATTGATGGCCCGCACCCTTCCCCAAGCAGCTTTCGCTCGAAAGGCCGAAGAGGTCCGAAGACTCCTTCACGCGGGAACTCCCGTAGACAGCGCTGATTCCGATGGCCGGACTGCACTGCACTACGCTGTGATGGTCAACGAGCTGCCGATCGTGGAGATGCTGTTGGCAGCGGGCAGCAGACCGGATCTCGCCGATTCCGTCGGCGACGTGCCGCTCCACTTCGCCGCCCAGCACCCTGCACGCCTCCCTGTTCTCGAACTCCTTCTCGAACGTGCACCGCAGGTCGCCAACAGGGCTGGGGGAGCTGGTCGCACGCCGCTCATGGTCGCATCGGATGCGAAGTTCGTTGAGGGTGTCAGGCTCCTTCTGAAGCACGGTGCGGACCCGACCATCGAGGACGCGGCAGGTCTGTCTGCGATCGACCGAGCACCAAACCCGAAGATCAAAGCGTTGCTCACCAAGGTCGATGTCGGGACGAAGACGACGGCAAAGACGAAGTCCTCGGCGCGTAAGGGGACGACGCCCCCCGAGAAGGGTAGCGCGACGAAGGTGCCCAGAGGCGGCAGTCCACTATCGAGCCTCGATGCATGGGAGCGGGCATCCGAGGTCGATCGGTCCGCAGCTGTTCGTGAGGCGCTTCCCTCGGGATTCTCCATGGTCGGTCACTGCGGCGATTTCAAGCTCGCCGAGGTCGAGCAAGTGGCTTCGGGCATTCGCTTCGTGCTGATCCCGGGGGGTCGCTACCTCGCCGGACCGGGCGATAGAGATCGCGAAGCCATGGAGTCGCTGGACGTGGACAAAGGCATCCTCGAAGCGATGGACTCCTTCGAGCAGCGCGAAGTGGACCTTCCCCCCATGCTGTTCGGCCGCCACCCGAAGCTGCAGGGGGCCACGGCACGCCCTCTGGAGTGCACCAAGAAGCAGGCCCTCTCCATCGCAGCGGAGTTTGCCCGCGACGGCCTTCAGCTGCCCACAGAAGACGAGTGGGAGTGGGTTGCGCGGACGTGCGGTCGGACGGTCTTCATCGGCGCCGCGACGGCGCAAGAGGCGGAACAACTCTGTGCCGACCTTGCCGATGACTTCGACTACGATCCTGAGGTCGCAGGCAGTTCGCTGGGTATCTGGGGTCTGTTGTACGGTGAGTGGATTGGCAGCAATGGCTCCAGATCACTGGCCGGCATTTCGGGAGCTGCCCAGAACTATCCTTTTCAGGACTCTGAAGCGCTGGCCGGATGCCTCGCTTGCGTTGGGTCGCGACCGGCGAACGGTGAGAAGCTGGCCGTGCGTCCGGTCAAGCGCCTCCGTTGACCTCCAGAGCATGTTCCTGCGCGCCGATCTTTGGCGGTCTAGCTAGATTCCGCGCATGTCCGAACTCGCCGCCCTGCTGCGTGAAGCGCGCGCGCTCGGCTTCGAAACGAAAGGACCCGCGATGACCGCGAAGACCACCAAGAAGACCGCCAAGAAGACCGCCAAGACGACCACCAAGAAGACCGCCAAGAAGGCGGCGAAGGCCAAGCCGGCGGCGCGCAAGCGGAGCGTCAACTTCGGCGAAGCCGAGTTCACCATCCATTGCCTTCGCGACCTCGTCCAGATGAAGATCGAGGCCGGCATCGTCGCGGAGGCCAGGGTCACCAAGGACCTCTACCAGGAGCTGTTCGACCACGCGAAGGCGAGGATCCTCGCGGTATCTCGGAGCTGACATGGCGTCGAAGAAGCCAGGCGAGTGGGCCAAGGCGAAGCACAAGCATGGCTCTGCCCGGACGCTGCCCGACCTCATCGCCACGATGGCGCGAGGGGGTCATGCGGGCGAGGAGGCCCGCTACACGGTGGCGCAGGCCCTCATCAGCCCGGGTGCCGCGTACTCGGCGTCAGCGCCCGCGCTCGATCTGCTCGCCCGCGTTGCAATCGCGAAGGGGCCCGCTCGTGCAGCTGCGCTCGATCTGATGCTCGAGATCGTGCTCCTCGGAGAGGTGCCTCGCTACCTGAGCACCGGCCTCGACCTGCGAGACCCGGTGGCGAAGCGGCGCTACGGCACCCCCGAGGCGCAGGCCGTGGTGACCACGGCGCGCGGGCTCCGTCCGCGACTCGTACCACTCCTCCAGGCCGACGAGCCCCAAGTTCGCGCGAGCGCGATCACGCTGCTCGGGTTCGTCTCCACGGGGCTCGCCGCCGCCACCGAGCTGCTCGATCTCCAGGGCGAGCCTGTGGCCGACCTCCGCGTCCGTCGCATCTTCGCGGCCGCGCATGTCGCGCTCGCCGCCGGCGAGTCGTTGAGCATGGCGCTCGGCGCGTTCGAGGCGGTCGACACCCTCACCGCCGCGGCCGCACGCGTCGCCCGCTGCGCGTTCGCCGATACGGGGGACCTGCGCTCGGACGGCGCGGAGTTCTTCCGAGTCACGCTCGGCGCTTCCCGTGACCCGGTGGGGCTCGACGACATCGGCTTCGCCTTGCTCGCCGAGGGAGCGCGCGTGGCCCACAGGAGGCCCGTCGCCCTCGCCGCCGCCGACGCGCTCGCGGCGGCTCGGCCCGGAGATGCGGCGCGAGATCGGTGGGCCGATCGGATCCTCGAGTGGTACTTCCCGCTGCGCAAAGGGGCTCGCCGGGCCTACGTGACCGATCCCCTCGACGTCCCTGGGTTCAGCGACGCGCAACGCGAGGTGCTCGTGGCGCTGTCGAACGTGATGCACAGGGCGGACGGCTACGGCCAGAGGGGGCTTCCGCCCGATCTCCGGTCGAGGCGGCGGGTGCTCGGGATCGACCCGCCGGGGGTGCTCGAGGACGTGCTGGAGTGCCCGCGCGCGGGCAAGGGGCCGCTCGCTCGCTGGCGTGTCGTGCGCCTCGGGCTCGAGAAGTACGCGACGACGAGCAAGTCCGTCGACGCGCAGAGGTACCTGGCCAGGGACTGGTTCGACCTGCCACCGGCGCGCTGGCTCGAGCTGTGGACCGAGGTCCAGGCGCGAGCGTACGGGCTCTCTGGCCGACATCCGACGCCCGCCGACGCGATGGAGGCCGTCCCCCCGGCCGACGTCGCCGTCTGGGCGGAGCGCTACCTCCGAGAGTGCGCGACCGGCGTCGACGAGGACCTCGCCTGCGCGATTGGCTGGTACGTCGCGCTGCCCGCCGCGCGCCGCGAGACCGTGCTGCCGCCTGCCTACGACGACATCCTCACGCTGCACGGCAGCATCCCCGTCATGCGCGAGATCCTCGTGAAGATGCCGGCGGTGAGGCGGACGAGCCTCATGACCCGTCGCTTCGCCGAGCTCGGCGACGAGGGCTCTCACCTCGCGGAGCGCGTGGCCGAAGGCCTGCTGGATGTCGTCCCCGAGGCAACCGAACCGCTGCTCCACTGGCTCGAGCGCCGCGACGATCGCTGGACGCCCGCGGCAGAGGGGACCATCCCCGCCGCGCTGGCCAAGCACCGCCGGACCGTGCGGGTCCTGGACGAGGCACTGCGGAAGTACGCGAAGGACCGATCCTGACGAGGCTCAGCGATGCGACAGCCGACCCGCGCGGGCGACCATCGCCGGCTCCGCGATCGACTCCAGCCGGAACGCCGGCGGACTCGCTCCCGGCACGCAGGCGTAGCGCGCGAAGTCCTCGACCCCGACCGAGCGCAGCACGTCCTCGTCGTACGAGGCGCTCCCGCTCTCGACCGCCGCGCGCCCGTCGATCAGCGCCTCTGCCGCGTCGACCACGATGTCCGCCTTGCGCCACATCTCAGGCATGCCGAGGGCGTGGCCGATCGTGGCCTGGCTC